>DJOI01000080.1 GCA_002439605.1 Candidatus Segatella mututuai
AGACCAACACGCCTCTGCTCTCAAGCAGCAGCTATCCCACCACCACACAGGACTTCGGTCTGAGCGTCAAGTTCTCGCTCACGAGATAAAATCTTGGGAAGTTATAAGGGAGATTAAGGGAATGTTTGGTAAGTGAAAAAAATAGGGCGAGACTGCATTTGTAGTCTCGCCCCCTATATATTAATAAGGTATAGAAGTATCGTTGGTTCGGAAGTGTCTTACTCCTTAACTTCCTTAACTTCCTGACAATTTTACCATCCAGGATTCTGCTGCTCCTGCTTCTCCTCTGCCGTGAGGGCATGGCCGTTCTTCTGTATTCCGTCGAGATAAGTCTGCGGAATGGGGCGGAGCACCATGTAGTCCTTGATGTTTGCTGCGGCTATGGAGTTGAAAGCCTTGGCACGGGCAACGAGGGTCTTGGTGCGAGCCAAGTCTTGCCAGCGCTGGAATTCACCACAAAGTTCGCGTGTGCGCTCGTCGAGCACTAAGCAGAGCATGCGGTCGTAGGTGGATGTATAGCCGAGTTTCTTGATGACGGCTTCGTCTTCCGCAGGCAAGTTGTTGATGTCTGTTATCTTGAGGCTTGTGGGAGCTGTGGTCACGGCAATGCCGTTGGACTCGTAATACGAGCATTCCGCCATATAGGTGTTCTCACCGTTGTCCTTGTAGCCTGGCGCACCAGCCTTGTAGGCGGCACCTCCGTCCACGTGGTGCTCGCGGTCTTCGCCCTGTTTGTATGCGGCGCGGTCGCGCAATGTGTTGATGTAGCCCAACGCGTCTTGGTATTTGCCTTGGCGAACCAGTGCCTCGGCGGCGATGAGATAGGTTTCGCCCACTCTTGCCAAAATGCCGTCGCGCGTTCCTACACGGTCGGTCACGCTCTCACGGTAGCCGTCGATGAACTTGCTCAGCGAGGGATAGAACTGTGTAAAGTCCAACAGTGCCTCGTCGCCAGCCTGGTTCTTGTTGGCAGGATAAGCTACAAAGACGGTAGGAATGGTCTTGCCAGTCTTGGAATATACTACCTCGTCGTTCATTCTTGCGTTGGCATAGCGTGTGTCACCAGGTTTGTTGATGACATACATCACTCCGAGGTCGCCCTTCTCGTAATAGGTGCTGTTTTTGGGATTGTTTACGGCAGCCTTGGTTTTGAAGCTCTTCCAGAAACGAGAGTCGTTGACTTTGTCGTACACATCGTAGGTGTAATAAGAAGTACGCAGACGCTGGTACTCGCGCTCGCCAGGAATGTCGCGCTTCATGTAGGGCAGGTCCTTGTAGACGGAGATGTAGTAAAGGTGGGTCTGGTTGTAGCTGTTGCCGGTATTGCCCGACTTGTCGGCGTTGAACTGGGCGGCGAGGATAATTTCGTCGAGTTTCTCGTTGGCTCCGTCGGGACCGGTGTAGTTCCATAGGTCGGAATAGTCGGGTGCAAGTGCGTGGTGGCTGATCACTTCCTGTGCGTAGGCCAGACAGTCTTTCAGGTCTTGTTCTTTGTAGCTTGCGTTCCAGTCGTCGTTGCGTTCGCTAACTCTCGACAGCAGTGTCTTGGCAAGGAAGTGGGCGGCGGCATCTTTGGTCATCTGTCCTGTTTTTGTCGCTTTGGACGGCAACAGGGTATAAGCCTGTTTCAGGTCTTCGACAATTTGTTTGTAACAGTCTTCTGCCGAGGCACGTGTGAACTCGCGCTGTGGAGAGGTGCTCGGCGTGAGCTTGAGGGGTACGCCGCCAAATTGTGCCACGAGCGTGTAGTAGTTGAATCCGCGCAGGAAGTATGCCTCGCCCAGGTGCTCCATGGTCGTAGCACTGGTGTAGCCGCCTTCCTTCACGTTTTGTATGAGGATGTTGGCGTTGCTGATGCCTACGTACATCTCGTCCCACAGCTCTTCGGGTTTGGTGGAGTTGCTCGTCACGGTGGGACCGTAGTTCCCGTCGTAGCTGTTCCACGAAGCGTTGGAACCGTCTCCTCCCACGGTAAACTCGTCCACGCCGTTCTGAGTGAAGGCCACGGAGTTTTCACGGGCGAAATGGTAACGTAGGTTCTCGTAGAGAGCTACCGACAGGTCGGCCACTCCTTCTTCTGTCTTCAGGTATTCTGTGTTACGCTTGGTGGTGAGATCCTCGTTGAGGAAATCGCTGCACGAAATAGTACTCATGGAGAGTGTTCCTAATATCAGTGCGCTCAATATATAATTATGTTTCATTGTTGTTTTTTCCTTTCTTTATTAGGTTTTAAAAGTCGAAATTCAAGCCGATGGTCCATCCGCGGTTCCAGTTGGAAGTGTAGGCCTGTGTGGCATCGAGTTCGAGGAACTTCACTGCCGAGTAGATTCTAAATGGATTCTTTGCCTGCACATAGATGCGAAGGTTGTTTACGCCGAGATGTCTGACAAGTTCCTTGGGGAAGGTGTAGCCGAGCGAGATGTTGCGCACCTTGATGAATCCGCCGTCCTTGTAGCCCGCAATCTTGTAGTAGCTGTCGCCGCCACCGATGTTGTAGATAGGCTTTTGGTATTCGGAATGGTGGTTGTTCTCGTTGTAATAGTTGATGGCGCGCTGCATGTATCGGCCGCCCTGCCACTCACCGCCAGTGCTGACCTTGTAGCCAAATCTGCCGTAGAGCATGAAACTAAGGTCGAAGCCTTTGTAGGTGAAGGTGTTGGTCATGCCGGCTATCCAGTGAGGATTGGTGTTTCCTATTACTACGCGGTCGTTGTTGGGGTCGATGCGGTAGTCGTTGTTTTGGTCGACCGGGCGTATCATACCTGCCGAGAAATTGTTGCCGTTCTCGTTGTACTTGGCCATGAGCTCTGCGTCTTCAGGCTGCCAGATGCCGCCGAATTGGTAGTCGTACAGCGAGTTGATGGCCTCGCCGATGAAGAGGTTGTTGTTGATGTCGTCTTCTTTTCCATTGGCGAGCTTGTCTATTTTGTCTTTCTGGTAGGATACATTGAGAGAGGTAGACCAGCTGAAGTCCTTGTTGGTGATATTTACCGTGTTGAGGGTAATATCGATGCCCTTGTTGGAAGTCTCGCCGATGTTTGCCCATGTGTTCTTGTAACCATTGATGGAAGGTATGCTCATCTGCATGAGCAAATCTTTCGTCTTGGAGGTATAGATGTCGATGACACCACCGATGCGTCCCTTGAGGAAACTAAAATCAATACCGAAGTTCCATTGTGTGGTCTTCTCCCAGCCCAAGTCGGAGTTGGCCATTGGCAGGTTGCCGTCAGCAACGATAGGCTCGGAAGGCGCATAGCCTGGTTGCAAGCTGCTTCCGAAGGGGTAGAAGAGCGATGCCACGCCGCCCTTGGTTTGGTATGGGTCTATGGCCGAGTTGCCTGTCACACCAACACCGAGACGAAGTTTCAACTGGCTAATCCAGCTTACGTCCTTGAGAAAATCTTCTTGTTGCATGTTCCAACCCAAGGCTGCGCTGGGGAAGAACGCCCATTTGTGACCGTCGGCAAGTTGCGATGCGCCATCCCATCGTCCGCTCAGCGTAAGCAGGTATTTGTCGGCGAAGCTGTAGTTGGCACGTATCATGTATGAGAGCAACTGGCGCTCTTCGAGACTTGTGCTCCAGTCGGAAAGTTGCGAAATGTATGATTTGTCTATGGCGTTCCACTTAGAAGGCTCGTAAGGGATGCCGTTGGCTGCCAAGCTGGAACCTTCCTTGCGGTATTTGGTGGCGCTCTCGAGCAAGGTAAGTCCGAGAGTGTGTTGTCCGAAGTCGCGGTTGTAGTAGATCAGGTTGTCCATGGTCCACGACACGTTGGAGTTGTTGGCGTTGGAAGCATGGTTTTGTCCTTGGCTGCTGGTAGACTCCTCGTCGCGGAATGTTCCTGTGCGGCGGTAGCGGAAGTCTGGGCCGAAGTTGAGACGATAGCGCAGCCCGTTGAGGGGTTCCCATATTTCGCCCAAGTCCACTTGTGCGTATAGGCTGGCAATGACGCGGAACATGCGGCGTTCGTTGGTGCTGTGTTTCCACTCGTCTGCGATGTTCTTCACCATGTCGTCGCCACCAGGGTTGGTGATGCGGTTGCCTTCTTCGTCATACGGTTGCGCATAAGGGAATTCGCTTGTGGCGGCATAGTACAGGTTGGAGGGCAGACCCTTGAGCAGCGAACCTTGCGAGCTGGCAGTGGAGCCATATTGTTGCAGACCGTAGGAGCCATTGATGTTGGCACCAAGGTTAAACCATTTGGTAGGTTTGGCATCGACGCTAATCTTGGAAGAGTAGCGTCGGTAGCTCTGTCCGCGGATGGTTCCCTTGTTGTCGAGGATTCCAAAGGAAAGATAACTCTTGATTTTGTCGTTGCCTCCGCTCACGCTGAGAGTGTGCTCGTGGGTAATGCCGGTTTGTGTTACCATGTCCTGCCAATCGAAGGTGGGCACTTTCGAACCGTCCCATGTTCCGCCTTCCCATCCTTTCATGATGTTGCTCCATGCCGTAGGGTCGGCTTCGGCTTTGAAAATCTCGCGGTCGTTCTCGATGGTAGGTTGGTCGGCGCGTGGATATTTGTCTGGGTTGAGATAATAGTATGCCCATCTGCGCCATTCGATGTATTCCGCAGAGTTCATCTGCCGTGAGTAGTCCTCGAGCGTTTCGAAGGTGATGGTGCCGTTGTAGCTCACTTTGGCTTTGCCCGATTCGCCCTGCTTGGTGGTGACGAGCACTACGCCGTTGGCTCCGCGGCTACCATAGATGGCCGTTGCCGAGGCATCTTTCAAGATGTCTATGCTCTGGATGTCGCGAGGGTTGATGGTTTCTATGCCGCTCTCCGACATCAGAGGAATTCCGTCTACTACATACAGTGGTGAGTTCTGGGCGTTGATGGAGCGTACGCCACGCACGGTGATGTTGCCTATTTCTCCTGGTCGCTCGTTGCTTGTGATGTCCACGCCGGCTGCCTTGCCCTGCATGGCTTCGAGGGCATTGCCCACAGGACGCTCGTTCATCTCTTTCTCGCCAACACGGATGAGGGCTCCCGTTACATCGCTCTTGCGCTGAACTCCATAACCTACCACGACAACCTCGTTGAGGTTCAGTTCGTCGGGCTGCATCTGGGCGGTGCCTCCGGCGCGTATAATCTGGTCTTTGTATCCAGTGTAGGTAATCTTGAGCTGTGTGCCCTTTGCCACGTTTAGGGAGTAATTTCCGTCGATGTCGGTAACGGTTCCTGTGCTGCCTTTTAATGTGCGCACGGTTACTCCGATAAGTGGTTCGCCGTTTTCGTCGATGATGCGGCCTTTGGTAACATTGTCTTGTTGTACGCTAAGGTTGGCGGAATGCATGCCGCTTGCTTGTGCGGTGATTGGTACAGGAAAAAGAAGTCCTGTGGCAAGAGCCAATTTAGATGTAACACGCAGCATATTGCTGTTGCATCTGTTTCTCTGTTTACACTTCATTTGCTTGTTGTTAGGTTTTGTGAAATAATTATGTAGAATGCTTCTTTCCACAAGAAGCATCGGTTTAGTTATAGTTTCTGATTGTTTGCAAAAGTAGCATAAATGAAGTTTCTGAAACTTGAATTTATGATATACCCCCCCCAATTTTTGATAAAATTCATAAAAGAGCCAAAAGGGCTACACTATGCACTGCGGTGCGTGAGGTAAGAAAATGAAATAGGAGGAAAACCTGTTGTTTTCCTCCTATTTGATTGAATTGCTACTAAGGAAGAGCTTACAATGTCGACTTGATGGATTGTGTGTTGCTTCCCTGGGTCAGCTTGAATATATACACGCCATGTGGCAGACTCGACAGGCTGATGGTTTCGCCGTTGCTGTTGATGGAGGCGGAATACACCTGTTGGCCTGTGAGGTTGTATACAGCCACACGGGCCTGACCCTTGTCGTTGCCGATATAGAAGGTGGCTGTGCGAGCCTGGCTGTTGGTCACGATGCGGAACATGGCATCTGTCACCTCTGCATCTTGAATTCCCGTTGTGCCAAGAATCGACTTGAGACCGTTCAATACGTCGATACGTCCATATCCCCATGTGCTGTTGGGGAAAGTCATAGTGCCGTCTACGTTCAGGTACTTGTCTTTTTGCATGGCGGTGGAACTGAAGATTTCGCGTATCTTCTCGGGGGTAAGCGAAGGATTGGCCTGCAACCACAGGGCGATGCTGCCGGCTACGAAAGGCGAAGCCATGGAAGTGCCAGTGTCGTAGGTATAGAGGTCGCTGCCAGTGCGGGCGATGACGTTGGTGTCGTCGCTCCAGCCCGAGCAATACTTCGAGCCTGCCGACACGATGATACAGCCAGGAGCTGTGATGTCGGGCTTGATGCGATTGTCGGCAGTAGGACCATAGCTTGAGAACTTGGAGTGTTCGCCAAAATCGCCTACTAAGTCGGTGTTCACCTGATAGGCACTTTCAGTTCCCTTGAGACTGAGGGGTTGGAAGTAACTCTTCGAGTTGAACGAACCTACCGAAATGACATCGGGGCTCTCACCGCCCAGCTCGCCTACGGTGTAGTTGGTGTCACCGTCGGTCCAGCCACGCTTGTTCATGCTGGTGAATGTTCCGTATGCGTTGTTCCACATGTGGACGGTCTTGCCCGCCTCGCCTGTTACAACTACACCTACGGCATAGCCCGTGTTGATGGAGGTGGCGCGGCTCAGCAGCAATACCTCTGTGCGATTGTTGTTGGGGTTGACCTGTAGCGACAGTCCCACTGTTGCTACCACACCGCAACCATCTGGCGCAATCCACTTCACCTCGTTTGTTCCACCTGTCGACACTTCGTCGGACGAGGCGATGATTTTACCATTGATGGTGTTGACGACCACAGCCTTGGCGGCTATCTTAGAACCTTTGTCGCCCCAGATGTCGACGTATGCCTGCTTGTACGAGCTGTTGTCCTGGCTGCTGTCGTAGGCAAACATCGTCTTCATCTCCTTGCTGGCGGAAGTGAAGGTCTTGGTGGCGTGCAGTTTGTCGAGTCCCTCGTTGCCGGCAGCGCCCACGATGATGCGGCCTGGACCTACGAGCTGGGCAAAGGAAAGGTCGGTGTCCGAGCTTCCATCGTGTGGCCCCATGTGCGAGCCGAGGCTGATGTTTACAACAGCTGGCTTGCCCACGCTCTCGGCATAATCGAAGACGTACTTGATGCCGTCTACGATGTTGGCGTTGGAACTAAGGAAACTTACAAACACGAGGTCGGCGTCTGGAGCTACTCCATAGTACGGAGTGGTCTTGTCGCTGCCTGCTGCGATGCCCGACACGTGGGTGGCATGGAAACCACTGGTGAGGTCGTAGCGGGCTGCCTTCATCTCGTCGTAGCTTTTGTATTCTACGCCGTAGTTGTAGCCAGCGGGCGCATTGCCCGTGAGGTGCTGGTCCCAGATGCGCTTAATGCGTGTGTCGGAGAGGTCGGCGTTCATAAAGTCTATGTGGTCGTACTGGAAACCATTGTCTATGATTCCTATTACCACGCCCTTGCCTGTGTAGGGACCGTTGTTTTCTGTCATCTTATGGCAGTCGTCTACGCCGAGCAGCTGGCGTGCGTTGTCCATGAGCAGCTTGGCCTCTGTGCCGACAGAAACCGATACCACCTCGTCGAGTTGCGAGATAGGCTCGATGGCAGACATAGGGATGTTGGCTGTGACGAGGGTCTCGCTGATGCGTGTGTTGACCTTGGCTCCTAATTTCTCTATCTTCTCGATAGCATCTTGGCTCTTGATGGTGATGAATGATGTCACGCTCTTTTCTGTGCCATCGGCAGCCTTGGCTTTTTTCTTGGCCGAAGCAGCTTCCTGGAGCATCAGGCTTGTGCTTGGCGAAAGCTTCTGGCCGAAGCTAAGACTGCTCGCAAGCAGCAGCGAGGCCAGAAGGATATTTCTTTTATTCATTATGGTATGTTTCTATTTTTTTCTGATTAGTATTTTTCGAGTTTGCCCTGGAAGTTGAGTACGAGCTTGGTATTGTCGCCAGCGATAGAGCTGCCCCATGGACTTTTGTAACGATTGGCTATTTCTAATGATACTTCATAGTTATCGTTGTCGTCCTTGACAATTTTCAGAGTACCATTGTTAGGTGTGTTGCCATATCCGTGGCCTGCCGCGGTAGATTGTAGCTGCATACCACCTGCGGTAAACTTCAAGTCAAAGATTGGGGTGTCGCCGAGGTCGGCGATAGACACTTCACCTGCGTTGATGAGATCTTGACTCACTTTGAGAACCACCTTGTTAGAAGAAGTCTTTGATTCACCTTCAGGGATAAAATAGAATGTGTAATTTCCCTTGTATTCATCAATGTAAGATGTGCCCAGTTCTTTGTTGAGCGAAACGGCGCCGTCGGAGTTGTAATACTTGTACTCGTTGGCAGCCACGGCAGCTGGGATCATACCGTCGAGGCTCTCTACCGTAGTGGCTGTGCCGTAATACTCCAGCTCCACGGTGCGGTTGTCGTCGAAGGTGGCGTTGATCGTGATGTAGACCTTGCCGTCCTTGTCCTGTGCGGTGGTGATGGTACCAGCCTTCACCTTGTCGTAGGTGATGCGTGTGGCGTAGTCGATGTACTTGAGCGTGTAGCTGTTGGCATCGGCAGCCATGTCAATGGTTCCGTTATACAGCTTTGAGGCAGAGATGCTTACCTCAACGCCCACCTTGCCAGCCAGCAGACCCTCGGCTGTTGTAGCCTCGGCATCGCCAAAGGCGAAGGTTGTGGCGGCACCTGTAGTGGCAGGCTTGAGCATGAGAGCCGAAGCGATGCCATAGGTGTTCACGTCGTTTACGTTGGTAGTCTTGATGGTGTTGGTGGCAGAGTAAACCTGTGTGAACGCATCGTTCCACTTGCAGCGCAAGTCGTTGTACTCGTTGGTCTCAGCCTCGAGAGTGATGGTTACGTTCTTCTTGGTCTTGTCGAATTTCGCCTGTACAGTACCAGTCAAGGCTGGAGTCTCGCCGTTGTAGCTTATCTTTACCCCTTCTGCGTCTGCCGAGCCGAGCACAAGGCTCTTGCCCATGAGAGCCTGCGGCATGGTGATTTCCAATACAGGTGATGTGGCATCAGCCTCGTCGCCATAGAGGGCGAAGATGTTGGCGTCAGCTGTTTGCAGCATTGTCACCTTGCCCAGGGCCTTTACGTCGTCGTTGTATGCCCACTGGTTTTTGAGGGTGGCAAGTTGCTTGTCGGTAAACGTAACGTTCTGGATGCTGCTTACCTTATACTCTTTGGTTGTTCCGTCCTTCTGGATGACGGTCATCACACGCTTGGTCTGTGCGAATATGGGGAGCACTGCCGCAAGGCAAAGTGCTGTAGTAACTATATATTTTTTCATTTCTTTACGATTTTGATGGTTTTGTTGTTTGTCTTGACGAGATAGATGCCGTTGGGCAGGTTGCTGTAGTTGGTGCCCAACTTCTGTCCGTCGATGGAGTAAACTTCAGTTTTGCCGTTGCCGTTGTCGACAGTGATGCCGTCGATGCCAGTGATGGTCTCTGGATTATAGTTATATTCCATCTCCTTGTCGTATTCGCCTGAAATCTTGAATCCGTTGCCGTCGTACAGGTCTATGACGAACTTGTAATGGGTGTTGTCGGTCTTCGAAACGCCCACGGTTCCAGAATACACGGTCGCAAATTTGTCTACCACCCACCACAGGCGAGTGTCTGGGTCGGGGTTGAGGCGGAAGTGCTCGTATTTGGTTCCAGTGCGACCGCCCTGGTCGTCGAAGTAGCCACGGGTCATCATGAATGGAGCGTACTCGTTGGTGTAGAGGTGACTGTCCTGCATCAGGGTGTACGTGCCCTCGGGCAGATACTGGCTACCCTCTGCTGCCTGGAATTCCATGCGCAGCAGGTCCTGGTCGCCCTTGCCGTCCTGGTCGTCCTTTCCGCTGGGCGAGCCCAGGTCTACGGTGAATATCTGCACGCCATTCTGCACGCCGAGCGAGTAGATGCGCGACTTGGCCACGCGGTCGAAGTTGAGGTTTACGTCCTCGGTGAGGTTGGAGTCCACGTCCTTGGTGTTGCTCTCCGACTTGTCATAGTAGATGAAGGAGATGCCCTTGGCAGTACCCTTTACCTTGTGGCCGCGGTCGGTGACACAGTCTACGGTGATGTCGAAAGTACCTTCTTTCTCGCCCTCGGTGATGGTGATGGTGCCATCGGCGATGTAGCAGTAGTCGTAGTCGGTGTCCATGCCTGTTACGGCTTTGCGACGCTTCACGTAGGTGCCCATGAGCACGGTCATGCCCATGTAGTCGATTTCCATACCTGGGAAGTAGGTGTTCACGTGGAAGTTGCGTGCCACGGTGTAGGTGCCTGGCACGACGGTGGCAGTCTTGGGATCGCCGAAGAGACGGTTGTAGAGGTTGATGACGAGGTCGTGCCCCTTGCCTGTCATGCCACCCGTCTCGCTGTCGTACTCGCCATCATACAGGTTGAGCACCATGTTGCCTGTCTGCGATTCCATCAGGTTGCCATAGTAGTAGCCGATGCCGCCGGTGAATGTGGTGCTGATGTCGGTAGAAATCTGTGGATAAGTGTTGGAACCTCCTGTCGACATGTTGGTGAACGACAGTTCGCCCTCGTAGGTGTAAGTGTTGCCGTTGGCATCGGCTACGCTGACGGTATAGGTCGTGGTGCCGTCCTTCTCGGCCTTGGCGATGGTGATGTTGCCGGCAAGGTCGGAGCCGCCGTCGCCAGTGCCAGTCTTGTCGTACTGCTCGATGTAAGAGTAGTCGGCGTTATAGAACAAGGAACCTTCGTTGGGAGTGAAGGTGCCGGCAGGCATGTCGATGCCAGTGCCTTCGGGCGCGTAGAGGTCGAGCGACAACACCTTGGCGTTTTGCGCCGTCACCTTGCCCTCGTTGGCATCGTACGAAGCGTCGGCTTGGTCGGACAGCAAGAGATAGTAGTTCTCGTAACCGTCTACGCCAGAACCTGCCGCTGTGTAGTAGCCTGCAAAGATTGCGTTGCTAAGGGTGTTGACCGACTGGGTTGACACACCGGATGTGCGAACGCCAGCCTGTGCGCGCTTCTTGATGAGCTGCATGGTGGCGTGTTTCTTGACGAATTTATGCTGGGCGGTGGTAGGCATGGCTACGATGGCCAGCAGAAATGACAAGAGAAGTAAAGTTTTCTTCATTGTTGTTACTTCTTGATGATTTTGAATGAGTGTTCGTTAGTAAGATTCAATACGTATACGCCTGGCGCATACTGCGACACGTCGATGCTTGCCTTGCCGTCTGTTACCTTCTGGCGTTGTAATAACCTGCCATTGGCATCATAGAGCAAAACGCTGTTGGCTTTTGTCCCATAGATGTTGACATGGGCGTTGTCTACATAGCTAAAAGTCATCGTGGACCCCGTAACCTTTTCGTCGATACCTGTCGATACCGCTGTAAAATAAAACTCGGTTACATCGCTTTGGGCATACTCGGCAGATGCCTCGTCGGATGCAACCAACAACTTGCCGTCGGAAAAGGTGATGACAGGGCGTGTGCTCAACTTGAATTCTGCTGTCGTCGAATTGGCCATTCTTAGCACCAAGAACTCTGCTTGCTCAGTCTCTGTTGCATGTACGACACCCGATATGGGGGGGGTATAGGCAACAGCACAGAGCAAGGCTCAACAATCTTTTTCTCATGTTGATAGACTCTTTTTTTCGGAGGGAAATGATAATAGTATATGTGTGATTCTTTAGAAGACAACATCTCACAGGCATTCGTCTCACCCTCGTACATATTGAATAATGTCTGATAAAATGCGGGGGCAAAGGTAATTAAATGTTTTTGAATGTGCAAGGAAAAGTGAATAAATATATCTTAATTTCGCGCGTTTGTTGCACTTTGACAAAAATATCTATGTTTTTTTTGCCAAAATGAAAACAAAAGAACTGGGGCTATAGGGATTGGTTTGTAATAAAAGCAAAAGAAGGAGAACCGCAATGCTTTCTCCTTCTCTTGCTTAGAGTGTTAGGGTTGCAAGTCGGCATATTCTGCTATGCTGAAGCAGGGACATGCTTTCCCTGTGTCGAGGTTGTGATGACCCAGGATGACCGACGATGGGTACTTCTTGCGCAGTTGGGCAAGTAGCTTTCGCAGTGCCACCTTCTGTTGTGGGGTCCGGGTGTCGCAAGGTTTGCCACTTGCGTCGAGCCCTCCCTCGTAGCAGATTCCGAGGCTGTGCGAGTTATGCCCAGCACAGTGGGCACCTATCGTTTCTTCGGTTCTTCCTTTCTCCACGGTGCCGTCACGGCGTATGACGTAGTGATAACCAATCATGCGCCATCCACGTTGCCGATGCCAAAGGTCGATGTCCTTGGCAGAGCTCTGCTGCCCAGGCCGGACAGCGGAGCAATGGATGATTAATAATGATATATTTCTCATTTCTTGATGACTTTGCGACACCGTCAGGCTAAGAGCCGTGAAGAGCAGTATCTTTAGTCTTTTCATAGCGTAGGGTTATTCTGTCTCGTCGCCTCCGGGATTGGTTTCGCCAGGATTGTTGTCGCCAGTGCCAGAGTCGGGATCGCCCTTGTCGTTGCCTGTGTTGTCCTTGTCGTCGGTATCGTCTGTTCCATCCTCAATCTTGTCGTCTTCAGATTTCACAGTCTTCACCTTCTTGCCATTGCGATCGTAGCAGGTGATGCTGACACCCATCTTGGCGAGCTCTTCCTTGATTCCGGTCGAGGGCGTGAAGAGAACACGGCGGCTTGTTATCAAGCTGCTGGCTACCTCCTCGGCAGTTGCCACACTGTCGGCACGAAGACCGAAGCGCATGATGCCAAGACCCGGGATGGTAACACCGTGGCCCTCTGTGGCCCAGGCTGCCAAGGTGTCGCCAATGGCCTGGTAGGCGGCAGTGATGGTGCCTTTGTTGAGTCCGCTGCGTATTGCAGCTTCATTGATTACTTTACTGGCAGGCAACGTGGTGTACAACATAGGTGAGAGAACATAACGATAGCTACCTGCAAACTTTCCGATGGAAATCTTAGTTTCCTTAGCATTTACTTTAATCATAATCTTGAGTTTTAAAAATTAATAAAATGTGTGATAACTCTTTGCTCTCCTCGGACTCTTTGTCTCTGCAGCGACTTTTTATCTCTGGATTGCACTGCAAAGGTAGGCATAATATGGGCAAGATTTTTAGTATGGAAAGTGTGGATTGTGGTATGGAAAAAAATAAGGAAGCCTTGTCGGGGCTTCCTTATGTAGAGAGTGCTGTATATGTCTGTATGAATGGCTGTTGGCAATTTATTCTTTGTTGTCCAACAGTTCGCTGATTCCACCATAGAAATGTGATCTTTGGAAACAGCGTTTCAGATTTTGGAAATCCTGCTTGAGTTTTTCGTTGCGTATGCTTTCTATTGAGAATGTTTCGGCGTTTGTATTGCCGCCTAATAGTTGGTTGAGGTGGTTTCTCATGGTGCGGTCGGTGGCTTCGAGCTTCCAAACCTGCATGTTGATAAACTCGCAGAAGGGTGTGGCCTGTTTGTTGGCCACCACGCCACAACCCACCAAGATGATATAGAGCATGGCGGTGAAATCGCTTACCGAATCGAAGTTGCTGAGTAGCTTCATGCTTGTGGGCTTCTTAAAATACTTCTCATATATTGTTTTCAGGCTGACGGCCAAGTCTTTCTCGTTGACGCTGCGATGGAAACGGCAGCTGGGCTGTGTGGCTTTCTCGCTTGGTGAACTATTTGAGATGGAAGACTGGTGGGCTTTCACAAGCTTTGCCAATCGCTTTTTACGTTCTGCCAATGCTTGCTCATCTTTGGCAATGCCTGCTTGCTCTGCTTGTATGTATTCTATGATGTATAGATCACTATATGCTGATTTGGCATGTTTGGGCGCCTTGTGAGTTATTGAAACTGCATGGTTGAGCTTCCAGGAGGGCTTGCTTGTTTTTGGAATATGGGTAAAACTGTCTTTTTCTTTGGCTTTATCCAACTGCCAATTATTGGCTTGCAAAATAGTCGTCGTTTTTCCAATGACACGGACAAGAATTCCCTTGCTGCGCAATTTTTCTATGTCGCTACGGCGAACCAATCCAAAAGCCGTTTGTGATGGGACTGTGGATTTCTTGTTGCCAATATAGTTTCTTAATGCGATACCTATCGCAGACTCATGTGGGATGTTCTTCACCTTTACATAGATGTAAGGTGAAGATGTTTCCAACCTTTGTGGACAGGTGTTGGTAGGAAAAACAAACTTCTTTTCACCTTCTTGGGTGATGACGAGGATTGGCAGATGATTGGGATTTTCATGTCGTCCCAAACGACTCAGATCTTGTGGATTCATAAGGCGATAATATTATAAGGTAAGACAATACATTTGCTTTACCTGTCCCAAAAGAGCCAACCTTCGTTAGCTCCTTGCCTACCAATAACTTCGCAGTATAATTGGCAGACACCACGATGTGCTCAGAAATTGTATATTGCAAATATATACAAAATATCATTTTCCTCCAAATATTTTGTCAAGAATTTTCGGAAAAGGCTTACTTTTAACATTTGCGTGCCCTAACTGAGAAAAAATTGTCACCCAACTATGAAAATATTTTTTCCCAGTTAGGAAAAAATATTTTCATAGTTAATTCTTCCCAAGCTGTACGTTTATGGCAAAAATATCCTTGATAAGGAAAAATGGACAAACTCTCTATTTGTTCAAATTTTAAACTTTGCCCAGTGCCTTTAAAAAAAGAGGGTGTGCCACGCACGATGGCACACCCTCTGGTTGTTTTTTTTGTTATCGTATCTTAAGTCTTTACTTCTTGTCGTAAGCGTGGACGGGATAGTCGATGGTGTAGTGCAGGCCTCGGCTCTCTTTGCGCTCTATCGCCATACGGGTGATGAGGTAGCCCACGTTGATCATGTTGCGCAGCTCGCAGAGGTCCTTGCTTATCTTGACACGCTTGAAGAGGTTTTCCGTCTCCTCGTACAACAGGTCGAGACGGTCCCAGGCGCGCTTCAGACGGAGGTCGCTGCGCACGATGCCCACATAGTTGCTCATGCATTCGCCCACCTCCTTGACGCTCTGCGTGATGAGCACTTTCTCCTCGTTGGTCATCGTGCCGTCGTCGTTCCATGCCGGCACCTTGTCGTTGAAGTCGTATTCGTCTATGTGCTCCAAGCTATGCTTGGCTGCCGTGTCGGCGTAGACCACGGCTTCTATCAGCGAGTTGCTTGCCAAGCGGTTGCCTCCGTGCAGGCCTGTGCACGAACATTCGCCCAGGGCATAGAGGCGGTTGATGCTCGAGCAACCGTTGAGGTCGACCTTGATGCCGCCGCACATGTAGTGGGCTGCCGGACGAACGGGGATGTAGTCTTTGGTGATGTCGATGCCGATGCTCAGGCACTTGGCGTAGATGTTGGGGAAGTGGCGCTTGGTCTCTTCTGGATCCTTGTGGGTGACGTCGAGGCAGACGTGGTCGAGTCCATGCTTCTTCATTTCCTTGTCGATGGCGCGGGCCACGATGTCGCGTGGAGCCAGGCTCAGTCGTTTGTCGTAGTTCTCCATGAAGCTCTCGCCGTTGGGCAGGCGCAGGATGCCTCCATAGCCACGCATGGCTTCGGTGATGAGGAAGGCAGGATGGGTTTCGCCGGGGTGGTAGAGGGCGGTGGGATGGAACTGCACGAACTCCATGTCGGCCACAGTTCCCTTGGCGCGATACACCATGGCCTCGCCGTCGCCTGTCGCTATCACGGGGTTTGTGGTGGTCTGGTATACAGCTCCGCAGCCACCGGTGCACATCACGGTCACCTTGCTCAGGTAGGTGTCCACCTTCTGTGTGTCGGGGTTGAGCACATAGGCTCCGTAGCAGTATATGTAAGGCGTGCGACGGGTGACGCGTGCTCCCAAGTGATGTTGCGTGATAATCTCGACAGCGAAATGGTTTTCCTTGATGTCGATATCGGGATTGTTGCGTACGGCTTCCATCAGTCCGCGCTGAATCTCCGCGCCAGTGTCGTCGGCATGGTGCAGGATGCGGAACTCGCTGTGTCCTCCCTCGCGATGTAGGTCGAATTTGCCGTCCTGCTGCTTGTCGAAGTTGACACCCCACCGCACCAGCTCCTGTATCTGCTCCGGTGCCTTGGTAACTACTTGCTCCACGGCTTTGTAGTCGCTGATGTAGTCGCCTGCGATCATTGTGTCCTGAATGTGTTTTTCGAAGTTGTCCACTTCGAGATTGGTCACTGAGGCTACGCCTCCCTGTGCGAATGACGTGTTGGCTTCGTCGAGCGATGTCTTGCAAATCATGCACACCTTACCTTTATGCGCTCTGGCCACTTTCAGGGCGTAACTCATACCGGCAACTCCTGCACCGATAATCAGAAAATCATACTTGTAAACCATTGAGTTTGCTTTGAACTATTTTTTTAATGGATTTTATCCTAATTGTTTGCAAAAGTAATAATTTATCTTTAAAGTGAGTGTTAAAAGCCATATTTTTTGTAATTTTGCAGTGTTTTTTGTAGAAAATAATGACTGACAGAACTTTTCATAAGCGCATAACGCTCCCCGCCAAACTGGGCATAGGGCTGTTCACGGCCTTGGCCGTCTATTTCTTCTGGGTCAAGATGGCAGTCTTGGGCATCTTGGTCGCCATTGTCGTCGTGGGAATGATAGAGCGGATTCTGCATACTACGTACACCATCCGCAGGGTGAAGCCCGTCGACCGCGACGAGGAGATGGACTTCCTTGTCATCGACGAGGGACGTTTCTCCACGAACCGCAATGTGCCGTTGTGCGACGTGGTGAGGATGGAGAACGTCCGCGCGTTCTTTGGGCTCGACCACTGCCTGCTCATCGAATACGGGGCTGGCAACATGGTGACGATTCAGCCCGACAACGAGGAGGGGATGAGGAGGGCGATAGAAGAGAGAATAGGGGGAGGAAAATGTTGACATTGGAGAGAATATTGCAAGATAAAAAATGAAATACAGATATATTTGGTTGTTCTGCATGGTGGCAGTGCTTTCGCTCCCGGTAGGAGCGCAGAACGTGAAGAAAAGCACCGACCACCAGGATGCGGACGAGGAGGAAGTGGTAGAGGACAAGGAGGAAGGCGAGGCGCTGGCCGACACGCTCTCTGCCGACTCCCTGGATGCCGATACCTTGCGGTTGCCCTGGCCCGAGAGCGTGAAGCAGGGGCTCGACCATCTCTTGAAGAGCGATATGTTCGAGACTTCCCAAGTGGCAGTCATGGTATGGGACTTGGAGGCCGACTCGTGCATCTATCGCTATCGTGAAAGGCAGCTCATGCGTCCCGCCAGCACAATGAAACTGCTCACTGCCATCACCGCCCTCGACAGGTTGGGAGGCTCTTACCAGTTTAAGACCCAGCTCAAGTACACGGGCAAGATAGAGGACGGAGTGCTCCGGGGCGACGTGTACTGCGTGGGAGGCATGGATCCTCGGTTCAACAACGACGACATGCGGGCTTTCGTGAGCAGCCTGCAGGACATGGGGGTCGACACCATCAAGGGGAGCATCTATGCCGACCGTTCGATGAAGGACACCGACCTCTTGGGCGAGGGATGGTGCTGGGATGACGACAACCCTGTGCTTTCGCCTTTGGTCTTTGCCCGCAAGGACGGGTTCATGGCTCGTTTCGTCGACAGGCTGAAGGATGCCGGCATCGTGCTCGAGACCGACTCGCCCATGGTGAAGCGATGTCCCGAGAGCGCCTTCTCTGTGTGCACCCGTTTCCATACCATGGACCAGGTCATGAACAAGATGATGAAGGAGAGCGACAACCTCTATGCCGAGAGCATGTATTACCAGATAGCGGCCTCCACCGGCAACCGTCCTGCCAGCGCCAAGAGTGCGCGCAGCGTGGAGCGGCAGCTTATCCGCAAACTCGGGTTGGATGCCTCGCGCTGCAGGTTGGCCGACGGCTCCGGCCTCTCGCTCTACAATTATCTCAGCGCCGAGCAGGAGTGTCTGCTCTTGCGCTATGCTTATCGCAACGATAACATCTATCCTCATCTTCGCCCTTCCCTGCCCATTGCCGGCATCGACGGCACGCTCAGGAAGCGCATGCGCGGCACTTCGGCAAGTGGCAACGTGAGGGCCAAGACGGGCACGCTCGCCGGCATCATCACTCTTGCCGGTTATTGTACGGCGGCCAATGGGCACGACCTTTGCTTCGCCATTCTCAACAACGGCATCATGCATGCTAACAATGCCCGCTGTTTCCAGGACAAAGTGTGTGCGTTGCTGTGCCGGCCGTGATTTTAACTCATTTAGTTCATAGACAGAATGGAGGAAATTCGTAAGTTTGTAGAACACATGATAGGCATGGCTGGCATCACAGGTGGCACCGTGCCAGTGTTGCGCCACGTGCTGCTCACCATCACGGCCGTACTGCTGGCTATGCTGAGCGACTTTCTGTGCCGTAAGATTTTGGTGCCCATCATCAGTAAGATAACCGCCAAGACAGAGGTGGCCTGGGACGATATTCTGTTCAATCGCAAGGTCATCACCTCGGCATGCCACATCGTGCCTGCCATCGTGATATGGAAACTCATGCCCTTGGTGTATCTCGAATATCCCATCTTCAAGGAGATACTGGAGCGTGCCACGGCCATCTACATCGTGGTGATGTCGGTGCGCACGGTATTGGTGTTCATCGGTTCTTTCAAAGACCTTGAGACCATGGGGCAGCGACGCTCGTCGGCCCAGCAATATTTCCACACCTTCTGTGGTGTGCTGCGCATCTTGATGCTCTTCGTGGCGGGCGTGGTCGTGGTGGCTATATTGCTGGGCAAGAGCCCGATGACGCTGTTTGCTGGCTTGGGCGCCACTTCGGCCGTACTGATGTTGGTGTTCAAGGATACCATCCTCGGTCTGGCCGCTGGCGTTCGTCTTACCAGCAACGACATGCTTCACAAGGGTGACTGGATAACCATGAAGTCGGCCGATGCCAATGGTATCGTCGAGGACATGTCGCTCACCACTGTCAAAGTGCGCAACTTCGACAACACCATCGTCACCATCTCACCTGCCACCCTCGTCAATGGCTCGTTCCAAAACTGGGTTGGCATGCAGAAGAGTGGGGGACGACGGGTGAAGCGCCTGGTGTATTTCGACTTCCGCAGTGTGCGTATAGTCGACGACGTCTTGAAGCAGCACCTTGTCCAAAAGCGTCTTGCCACCGAGGAGGTGTTCAAGACGAAGACATCGGTCATCAACATGCACCTTTATCGCAACTATATGGAGCAATACCTGCGCCGCCGTCCCGAGGTCAACACCCATCTCACGCTCATGGTGCGCCACATGGAGGCCACCCAGTGTGGCTTGCCCCTGGAGTTCTACTTCTTCCTCAAGAACAAGGTGTGGGTCGACTACGAGCACATCCTGGCCGACATCATGGAGCACGTCTATGCGATGGCTCCCGAGTTCGGCCTCACCATCTATCAGCAATATCCTGAGCAGTAGATTAAGGGTAAAAAGGTAAAAAAGTAAAAGGGGGAAGTAAATAAAAAACGAGCGGATATGGTGGCGAATATAACTTTTTCCAATGCGATTCTTTCGTGGTTTCGCGAGAACGGCAGGGCACTGCCCTGGCGCGAAACCAAGGATCCCTATGCGATATGGCTCAGCGAAATCATCATGCAGCAGACACGTATCGCCCAGGGACGGGAATACTGGGAGCGGTTCATGCACCGCTTCCCGACGGTCGATGCCCTGGCTTCGGCAAGCGAGGACGAGGTGCTCAAGCTTTGGCAGGGACTGGGCTACTACTCTCGTGCCCGCAACCTGCACAAGGCCGCCCGGCAGATAGTGGCGTTGGGTCATTTCCCCTCTACGCTCGATGGCATCAAGGTCCTCAAGGGCGTGGGCGACTATACCGCCGCCGCCATCGGCTCCATCGCCTTCGACCTGCCTGCCGCCGTGGTCGATGGCAATGTGTATCGTGTTCTTTCGCGCTATTTCGGCATCAGCACCCCCATCAACACCACCTATGGCAAGAAAGAGTTTGCCGCCTTGGCGCAGTCGCTGCTGCCCGAGGTTTCGACCGAGCGGATACGCCCCCGCGAATTCAGTATGGAGTTGTCGCCCGTTTCGGCATACAATCAGGGCATCATGGATTTTGGCGCTCTCCAGTGCACGCCCCAGTCGCCAGGGTGCTTGCTCTGCCCCTTGGCCGATACCTGCGAGGCCTTTCGCAGCGGCAGGATAGCCCAGTTGCCCGTGAAGCAGAAGACCCTGAAGATAAAGACACGCCATTTGTGCTATATATATATAAGGTGTAAGCAGGCTGACTCTGCCTCGCCCGTGGTGGCGCTCCATCGCCGTGGCGAGGGCGACATCTGGCAGGGTCTTTGGGAACCTTTCAATGCCTCGCTCCTCGACGATAGTCGGCCCGCCACTTTGGCCGACATCCAGAGCCTCCTCCATCTTTCGTCATTGGATGGTCTTCGCCCCTTGGCACAGGGGGTGAAGCACGTGCTCACCCATCGCATCCTGTTGGCCGATTTCTATCTGCTCGATGTGGATGTCCGTCCTGCCTTGCCTCCCGATTACCAATGGGTGAGCGAGGCCGACATTGCCGATTATGCCGTTCCTCGCCTCATCGAACTCTTGCTCGAACGTGCTCTTGTTATCGAAAAAGTGTAATGGTTTGGCTAAATCATGTGTCGAAAGGTGTGATATTTAGTTTAGACGGATGGCAAATCCGGCGAAACAAGTATGCTTATGGTGAGTGAAAATCTTGATTCTTTGTAGATAAATAATGCTGAAAAGCGTATTTTTTGTTGTGACATGATGAAAAAAGGTAAATAGTTTGCATTTTTCCTAAAAAATGTTATTAATTCAATAAAAATTGAAGGCGTAAAAACAGGCTTGGCTGTTAATTGCGGAACGATGAATAATGGTTCTTGGTCGGGAAATTCACAGTCTGTTACTTTCACAGCCTCTTCTCAAACGAAAGAAATCAAGTCTATCACCGTCAAATACGTCAAAGTCGAAACCCTCACAACAGCAGCATCTGGCTTCGCCACATACACAGCATCTTATCCTGTAAACTACAGCGACTTGGGATTGAAGGCTTACGCTGTTAAGCTGAGCGCTGACGAGACTAAGGTGACTTACACCGAATGCACTGGTGTAGTACCTGCCAATAAGGCAGTATTGGTGCAGGGCGAGGCAAAAAAAGAGTATACCCTTACTCCTGCTACAGGCTCTGAGGCTGAATTCGATACCGGCTTGAAGGCTTCTGACGGCACAGTTGCAAGTGATGGAAGCAAGATGTATGCCTTTAGCACTAAGAATGAAACGTCGGGCTTCTATCTCGTGGCCTCTGGCGTAATGATTCCGGCCAAGAAGGGATATTTAGAGCTGTCTGCAACAACAGGCGAGGCTAAGCCTTTCTTCTCTTTCGATGGTGGCAACGGCACAACAGGCATTGCTGGTGTTGAGGCCGATGGTGAAACTAACTGGGACAACGTCGCCATCTACAACCTTGCTGGGCAGCGAGTTGGCAAGGGCTACAAGGGCGTTGTCATCGTGAACGGCAAGAAGATGCTCCGCAAGTAAGCTATATAGTATATAAATGTTTATCCTTTAAATAATAGAAAGACAATGAAGAAATATGTGATTCCTACCATCGATGTGATGAAGATAGATACAGAAAGCATAATAGCAGCCAGTCCCGCAAATGATTTGGATTCTGAAAATACAATCAACGGTTCTGAAGAGATAGAGGCAAAGCCTTATTCTCCGCTGAATACCGACCTTTGGGCGGATGACGAGGAATGAGAAAGAGGTGGTTGCACCTGCGGCCATCGCACCAAGAACACGTTGGCGGCAAAAAGTAAGAAGACAGCCGATGTTTCGGCAAACGGCATAGACAAAAAATGAGATGTCCTGGTACAGACGAATGTGCCGGGACATTTTGGTTTAGGACGGAATATAGTTCGGGAAGACGGCTATCTTGAAACCTTGGAATGCAAAATCGTGAGCAAAACTATCATGAGTGGTTGAATTACTATGACAAATTGTAATTAAAACAGTGTATTTACATAGCAAATTGTAATTATGAGCGTATTTTAAATATATTTTGCATAAAAAATGATGATAGAAAAATCAAAATGCCGTATCTTTGCACTCAAAAGAAAACAAAAAGTTATCTAAAATATGGATAATGTGGCGGAAAAGTTAGGTAATAGAAAATAGTGGGACAGAAAAGCAAACAATAACGCAATATGAGAAAAACAGTTCATTTCACCAAGATGCACGGTGCTGGCAACGACTACATCTATGTAGACACGCAGCTCTACGATATCCCCGACCCAGAGAAAGCTGCCATCGCATGGAGTGCTTACCATACGGGGATAGGCAGCGACGGACTGGTTCTCATTGGAAAGCCACAGGATGGCAGAAGAGCAGATTACTCGATGCGCATCTTCAACGCCGATGGCTCGGAAGCGATGATGTGCGGCAATGCCAGTCGTTGTATAGGGAAATATCTCTACGAGAAAGGCCTCTTCCGCAAGGACACCATCCGGTTGGAAACCCTTTCGGGAGTCAAGGTACTCAAGTTGCATGTTCGGGACGATGGAGTGGTGGAGTCGGTGACGGTGGACATGCTGAGCCCGAAGCTCGAGAACCAGGAGCAGTTCGTGGGGCCTTCCACCTTGGAGGCCGATGGCAGAACTTTCGAAGGCACATACGTCTGCATGGGCAATCCGCACTTCGTGACCTTCGTGGGCGACATCTCTCGCCTTGACATCGCCCGTTACGGAAAGATTCTGGAACGCGACAAGGCTTTCCCACAGCGTTGCAACATCGAGTTCGCACAAGTTACAGACACTGACATAATAAGAACGCGAGTTTGGGAAAGGGGAAGCGGCATCACTATGGCTTGCGGCACGGGAGCCTGCGCCACAGCCGTGGCCGCTGTCCTGACCAACCGTACTTCTCGCAAGAGCAGCATCGTGATGGACGGCGGAACGCTCCACATCGAATACCGAGAGGTCGACGGCCACGTGTACATGACGGGTCCTGCCGCATTCGTTTTCGAGGGAGAAATCGAATTAGAATGTTAAATGTGGAATGTTAAATGTTAAGTTAGGCATACGCCACAAAATTAACACTTAACATTTAACACTTGACATTAAATTAAAGAATGGCAAACTTAAACATAAACATAATAAAAGGAGAAAGAAATATGGCATTAGTAAACGAACATTTCCTGAAGCTTCCCGGCAACTATCTGTTTGCCGACATCGCCAAGAAGGTGAACGCCTACAAGATAGCGCACCCTAAGCTGAGAGTCATCAGTTTAGGCATTGGTGACGTGACGCAACCTCTCTGCCCTGCCGTCATCAAAGCCATGCACAAGGCTGTGGACGAGATGTCGGTGCAGGCATCCTTCCGGGGCTACGGTCCAGAGCGAGGCTACGACTTCCTGCGCGAGGCCATCATCAAGAACGACTTCCTGCCGCGTGGCATCCACCTCGACCCTAACGAGGTTTTCGTGAACGACGGAGCCAAGAGCGACACGGGCAATATCCAGGAGATTCTGAGATGGGACAACAACATCGGTGTCACCGACCCCATCTACCCCGTCTATATCGACTCCAACGTGATGATAGGCAGAGCCGGTGTCTTCGAGAACGGCAAGTGGAGCAATGTGACCTACATGCCATGCGACGAGGGCAACAACTTTACTCCTCAGATTCCAGACCATCGTGTGGACATGATTTACCTCTGCTATCCCAACAACCCAACGGGTACGGTCATCACTAAGGAAGAACTTCGCAAATGGGTGAACTACGCTATCAAGAACGAGAGCATCATCCTCTACGACGCTGCCTACGAGGCATACATCCAGGATCCAGAGATTCCACATTCCATCTACGAGATTCGTGGAGCGAGAAAGGTGGCGATAGAGTTCCATAGTTACTCCAAGACCGCTGGTTTCACTGGTGTACGATGTGGATATACCATTGTGCCAAAAGAACTGAAGGCTAAGACCTTGAGTGGGGAGGAAGTGGCATTGAATCCTATCTGGGATCGCCGCCAGTGCACCAAGTTCAATGGCACGAGCTACATCAGCCAGCGTGCTGCCGAGGCCATCTATACCCCAGAGGGCAAGGAACAAATAAAGGCAACGATCGCCTACTACATGGAGAACGCCCGCATCATGAGAGAGCAGTTGCAGAAGCTCGGTTTTCGTGTCTATGGTGGCGAGAACGCTCCCTATCTGTGGGTAAAGACTCCTAATAACACGCCAAGTTGGAAGTTCTTCGAGGAAATGCTCTACGGAGCCAGCGTAGTCTGCACGCCAGGTGTGGGCTTCGGACCTTCAGGCGAAGGCTACATCCGACTCACCGCCTTTGGCGAAAGAGAAGACTGCAAAGAAGCCATGGAGCGAATCGCCAAATGGCTCGGAAAGTGATTTAAGTGAAGAACGAAGAGTGAAGAGTGAAGAATTCTACAGTTATCTTGCTCATGGCTCTTGTTTCACTAAAATCATCTAAAATAACAAAGAAAATAATATACAAACAACGAAGAAAGAAGATAAAGAGATAAGAATATCCAAGAGAAAAAAGCAAACGAATTGACTTCCGCTTCGCACGTCGAACGCTGTTTCTTCACTCTTCACTCTTCACTCTTCACTAAAAAAAATAAAGGGTATGAGCAACTTAAGATTTGAAGCTGTTTCAGAGGCTTCCAAGAGAAAGCCTGTTGAAGTGACCGCTCCTAAGGAGCGACCAAGTGAATTCTTTGGTAAAAAGGTATTCAACCGCCAGAAGATGTACAAGTATCTTCCAGCCAACGTTTACGAGAAGTTGGTAGACGTGATCGACAACGGCGCACGTCTCGACCGCAACATCGCCGACGCTGTAGCCAAGGGCATCAAGCAGTGGGCAGACGAGAATGGCGTAACTCACTACACACACTGGTTCCAGCCATTGACCGAGGGTACTGCCGAGAAGCACGATGCCTTCATCGAGCATGATGGCAAGGGCGGCATGATTGAGGAATTTTCAGGTAAGTTGCTCGTACAGCAGGAGCCTGACGCATCATCATTCCCATCAGGTGGTATCCGCTCCACTTTCGAGGCCCGTGGTTACTCAGCTTGGGATCCCACATCACCCGTGTTCATCATGGATGATACACTCTGTATCCCTACCGTGTTCATCTCTTACACGGGCGAGGCTCTCGACTACAAGGCTCCATTGCTCCGCGCATTGCATGCCGTCAACGTAGCCGCTACAGAAGTTTGCCACTACTTCAACCCCGATGTCAAGAAGGTAGTATCCAACCTCGGTTGGGAGCAGGAGTACTTTTTGGTAGACGAAAGCCTCTATGCCGCACGTCCCGACTTGATGTTGACAGGTCGCACCTTGATGGGTCACGACTCAGCCAAGAACCAGCAGATGGACGACCACTACTTCGGCGCCATCCCTGAGCGTGTTCAGGCATTCATGAAAGACTTGGAGGTTCAGGCTCTTGAGCTTGGCATTCCTTGCAAGACTCGCCACAACGAGGTAGCACCTAACCAGTTTGAGTTGGCACCTATCTTCGAGGAGACCAACCTTGCCGTTGACCACAACATGCTCCTCATGAGCTTGATGAAGAAGGTGGCTCGCCATCACGGATTCCGTGTACTCTTGCACGAGAAACCCTTCGCAGGCATCAACGGATCCGGCAAGCACAACAACTGGAGTCTTTCCACAGACACAGGCATCCTGCTCCACGGACCAGGCAAGACACCTGAGGATAACCTCCGCTTCGTAGTCTTCATCACCGAGACCTTGATGGGTGTATACAAGCACAATGGTTTGCTCAAGGCTTCCATCATGAGCGCAACCAACGCTCACCGTCTTGGCGCCAACGAGGCACCTCCAGCAATCATCTCTTCATTCCTCGGCAAGCAGCTCACCGACCTCCTCGACCACATCGAGAAAGCCGACAAGAAAGACTTGTTCACTGTAGCCGGCAAGCAGGGCATGAAGCTGGACATCCCAGAGATTCCAGAGTTGATGATCGATAACACCGATCGTAACCGTACCTCACCATTTGCCTTCACTGGTAACCGTTTCGAGTTCCGTGCCGTAGGTTCTGAGGCCAACTGTGCATCAGCCATGATCGTGTTGAACACTGCCGTAGCCGAGGCTTTGGCTAACTTCAAGAAGCGTGTTGACGAGCTTATCGCCAAGGGCGAGGACAAGACATCTGCCATCATCGACATCGTTCGCCAGGACATCAAGACCTGCAAGCCTATCCGTTTCGACGGCAATGGTTACTCAGACGAGTGGGTAGAGGAAGCAGCTAAGCGTGGCTTGGACTGCGAGAAGAGTTGTCCAAAAATCTTCGAGCGTTACTTGGATCCAGCATCTATTGAGATGTTCGAGAGCATGGGTGTGATGAAGAAGAACGAGTTGGAAGCTCGCAACGAGGTGAAGTGGGAGACCTACACCAAGAAGATTCAGATTGAGGCACGTGTGATGGGCGACCTGAGCATGAACCACATCATCCCTGTGGCTACCCACTATCAGAGTCAGTTGGCAAAGAACGTGGAGAACATGATAGACATCTTCGGCGAGGAAGAGGGAAAGAAACTCACAGCCCGCAACATCAACATCATCAAGAAGATAGCCGAGCGCACCCAGATCATCGAGACGGGTGTAGAGGAGTTGGTAAATGCCCGCAAGGTAGCCAACAAGATTGAGAGCGAGCACGACAAGGCCATCGCTTACCACGACACCGTGGCTCCAAAGATGGAGGAAATCCGTTATCAGATAGATAAGTTGGAGTTGACCGTAGCCGATGAGCTTTGGACATTGCCTAAGTATCGTGAGCTTCTGTTCATCCGATGATTTTCAGTACCATCTGATAGGTGGTGTAAAGATGAGATAAACACAAAAGCTCTAAGAAGAGCTCCTCTTCATCTGATATAGATAATTGAACGATCAATCTATTTCTTTTATTGGTTGTTTAAGTTTGCAGGCTGCATCATTGTGAAATGGTGTAGCCTTTTAATTGGTATGCTCGGCATGAGCATTGTCTAACAGGTGCAGTCCCGAGTAAGCCCTAATAGCGGGAATTACATAGCCAACGTCCATCGTGAGTTGGAATCTGAAAGAAGCCGGCGGCAAACATCTGATCTAACGGATACTTCATATAAGGCATCTGACCGTGGGTAAGGTTGCAAACAAACCAAAGCCCAATAGCTATTCGGAACAGTCGGTGTGAATGAAGTGGATATAAGATGAAAGGTAAGCCCTTATCCGAGGAGGTCTCACGGACGCATGGTGAAGATGAAGTATTCGAAGTAGGCTGTCCAATTTGATGTACCCGCTTTTTGCTTATTTTTTATGCTAAGTACTTGATATAAAGCACTCAACAATCTTAGAGCACATAAAATACAAAGAGGGTACAAATAGCAGATAGTTTTTCAATCTTTTGTTCCTAATAATCAGTAATATAGCTGATATTTATTTTAAAAAGTTGGGAACATCAAATTGGACAGCCTAATTGTAAATACCAATCATTATGGCAAGAAACCAGAAAACATCAGAGTCGTTATTTTCATTCATGAACCTCCTCATCGCCCTGTTGATGAAGAACGAGCAACTTCGCACCATGCAGCATTACAAGGCAAACCCTCAACAGTTACATACGATTCAGAAATAACAAGGACATCACCTTCAAAGAGATTGATGCCGAAGAGGTACAATCCTACGAAGCATACTTGAAGAACGTGGCAAGGGTATGAGCCGACACCAGTTCTTTCTATCTTTGCATCCTTCGGGCAACCTACAACAAAGTCGTAGAGAAAGGATATACCACTCAGCAGGATCCCTTCAAGAATGTCTATACTGGTATCGCCAAGACCAAGAAGCGAGCCATTTCGACAGAATACGTCAGCAGCATCAAGCGCATGGATTCAACCAAAGACCATACTCCCAAACAAGAATTGGCAAGAGATGCTTTCTTGATGTCCTTCTATCTCCGTGGCATCTCTTTCATCGACTTGGCACATCTTCGCAAGTCCGACCTCAAAGACGGTTTTATCTCTTATACCCGAAGCAAGACAGGGCAACGTCTCTCCATCCGATGGGAGAAAGAGATGCAGGATATACTCCGAGGCCACCACACAGATATGTCTCCGCTCCATCTAATCCTCAGAAGTGGACGATGCCAATGCTAAAATATTGACAGCGATATGAATAAAAATAAGGGATATTGAAAATTGAACCAAAATGAACCAACTTTCTGAATCTCCATGTAAGGGATACAGAAAATCTCGTAACTCATTGATAATCGGGCTGGCTAAATAGTATTGTCCAAAATATTTACTTAACAAAAGACAAATAACATTGCGTTGTATTAAAAAATTAACAATTCTAATTTGTTTATTTCTAATGTTTTATACCAATTTTCTGTATCCCTTACATAGAGATTAGGAAGAACATGGAAGAATAAGAACTAAAAAATATGGCTTTCATATAAGCAGAGCGTATGACACACAATTTGCTAAACACGGGCTTACTCGCATCATGTATGCAGAAGGCTGAAAGACATAAAAGTATTGGAGATTAGTGGAAGTTAGTCTATTGATTTTTCAATGCTGTGATACATTTCACAAAGCCAATAGTCCGGGAAGAGAAATCTTTTCAGGAGAAACCGAGATGTATCCTGCGACCAAATGCGTTTAACATTTGGTCTGCTCCAGTTACTTTCCGTCCTTCACTCTTCACTTTTCATTCTTCATTCTTCACTCTTCACTTAAATTATGTGGTTTATAGTCAATACAGACAAGTTTCAAGAACAAAAGACGAAAGAGTTTCTTGAAAGCACATACCCCAGTATGGTGAAGTTTGTCTATCTGCCTAAATGCCGAATGAAGTATGTCAATGCCAAGGGGGAAGAGCGTTTTCGTTTTCGTCCACTGATATATGGATTGCTATTCATCAAGGCAGGCAGCATAAAAACTCTAAAGAAAATACTGACGCCTTGGGGATATTTCGTCTATGAATATGAAGATATAGCCCGCAGCTTGGAAACAGGCGAACAACAAAAAAAGATGTTTGTCTCAAGCGCACATCTTCTTTGCAAAGATGTCAAGGAATTTGGGCAAGAAGCCATCGTCAAGACAGCCACCATTCCAGATGAGGACATGGAGCATTTTATCTATTTCAGCGATAAAATGGCAGACGGCATAGAGGGATTGAGTGTTGTAGATAAACGATACGACGATCTCATCTTAGAGAATGATACCATTCGCATACTTAGTGGACCTTTGGCAGGTTGGGTTGGCGTGGTCAAGCAAGGCAAGAACAAAGGCAAGAAAGACCGTCATCTTTTCGTGCGTTTCGGAAACAATCGATGCCTCAACATCTCTAATATACTCCAATATGACATGCAGGTGGAACATGAGGCGATGAAAGGACCAAAAGCTGAGGCTGTGGGCGTGTGGCGTGCCATTGACCAGATGATTGGCTATCTTCAGGCAAAACAGCCTTCTGAGAATGCTTACAAAACATTGCGCAACCTTTTCTTGGACTACCAAAAGAGACTATCAGTCTATCGCAATAAGAGAATGTCGGATTTGGCATACAGTAACAAGAAAGAAGAGATAATAGTTGCACAGCAGCAAAAGGTTCTGGATCAATTTGACCGATCCATGCGTAATAACTTCCGGGTTCTTTCCAATTACTTCCAAGCAGGCGAAGTTACCCTGAAAAAATGGCTGAATGATCTTATTCCTGACGCTCCGATCCGCCCATTCCTTACCCCTACTTCTGGGATAGCCATTCCCCAAGGGAAGAACTACGCAGTATTGCATCATAATGGTATCACAGAACTTGTTCTCCGTTGCAATCTTCGAGATGTCTTCCAGGACAAAGAAAATGAGTCTGACAAAAACACCACGGTCTTCGATGAGGACTATGAGTATTATGCCCATTTTGCACTGATAAAAACAGTTGATGGTAAGGTGAAGGCAATCTGCTCATGGGGAGGATTCTATGATTGTTACGCATCGCAAAGTAAGGATGAGCGAGAGGCGTTTCTCGGAAATTTAGAGACAAAGAAATATCCTCGTTTGCTGTACTTGCTCACGCAAAGCGAGTATAAGTTTGAAAATGTCAAGGGCATTGGTGGATTCTCGATAGAAACAGATATCGTCTATACAGGAGATGTTGTGGAACTGGCAAGTAAAGCACATGAATTCTTCACTCTTCATTCTTCACTCAACTCGCTGGGGCAGCCGTTGAGATATGGAAGGGAACACGCCTTTTGGTTTGGAGGCGATTATTGCAACGTTATGTGCTGCTTCACAAGGTGCCTGTAATAGACCAACCTCAACATCCTGATGATGGAGAAGATGGACGCAAGGAAGTTCATCTTAACCATTGATGAGGATGTTGAGTTTTAATAAGTATTGATTACGATTCCTCTATCCACCCGAACACAGCATGGGTATCCAGACAAGGACATTCCTTGGGCGTAGTGCCAGGCAAGTCGTGATGTCCCACAATCTTCGCTTTCGGAAACAACTTATGCAGTTTATACAGCAATTCGATCATACGCTCTGTCTGTGCCTCGGTACGGGTATCGCATGGCTTGCCATGCTCATCCAGTCCACCTCGTAGCAGATGCCAATCGAACAGCGGTTGTAAGGGCGGCAATGCGCCCCCACCTCCAGCAGTTTGCGGTGCTGCGTGATGGTGCCATCCTTACGAATGTAAAAATGGTAGCCGATGGTGCGAAAGCCACGCTTCTTGTGGTCACGCATCAGTTGCTGTACACTATAATCCTGATTGCGTCGGGTAGCCGAACAATGCAGAATCAAAAACCGAACACTCTCGGACGACCGCATCAGCTCGCCGTCCTCCACTTTGGCAAGGAGGGTGCGCTCGTTGCGCACAGCCTCCCCACCAATGGTCATGGGATAAGTCTCCAACATCATAGCAGTAGCTATTGGGATTAATACATTCATACTCTCAGATTGTGAATTACAGATTAATCGGACTCACTGCCGCCACCGTTGTCGCTGCCGGATCCACCTGTGCCAGCGTTCGATCCTCCGCCCGTGTTGTCACCCTTGTCGGAAGGAGTTGGTGTTGGTGTTGGCGTAGAGTTGTTGTCCTCGTTGCCGCCATCGCCAGTACCGTCAGAGCTATTGTCCTCACCATATTTCACAAGCGTCACCTTGTCGGGAAGCAAGTTGTAGATGCGGCTGCCGTTCAGCATCGTGAACGAAGGACGGAAGGCAGGCACGATGGTTTTCACCAAGGAGGCGTTAGCCTTCTTCTCCTCGCTCACCGCCTTGCCCGTAAGGAAGCGGAGGTAGAGCGTGCCGAAGCCCAGAAGTTCGATGCTGTAGCCCTTCTTCAGGTTCTCCTTCACGTAGTAGGCGTAGCGGTCGAGCACAGCCTTTACGTCGCCCGGTGTAGCGGTAGATTCTGCCGAGATTT
>DJOI01000068.1 GCA_002439605.1 Candidatus Segatella mututuai
AGAAGTAAGGAGATGGAAAATACCAAGAAGTGCTGATGGATTGCTGAGCGATAGAGGAATAAAAAATAGAAACTATCTGTGATGCTGAAATTGGAAACTGCTATTGGAAAAGTCCAAACAGACTTAACCAATAGCAGTTTTTTCATGTTCTGTGTTTATTGTTTCTTTTGCCATTTCTATCAAGTAATCGAAATTCTCGCATAACTCGGTCATTTTGTGGTAGAGTAGGTTGCTGCCTTGGTTGGATAGCTCCTCGTCAGGAAGAGGACCGCTATTGATGGCAACGGTGAAGATATTGGCGGCAACACCAGCACGAACACCGAGGGGAGCGTTCTCCACCACGATTCCTTCCCATGGCTTCAAGTTGCCTGCTTTCTGCAATCCCATGAGATATGGGTCGGGATTCGGTTTGCCACGCTTCACGTCGTATGCGGTCACAATATGGTTCTCGTCGAGAAACTCACCGAAATCTTTTAGGAGACGGAGAATCAAAGGTCGCTGGCCGCTGCCCGTCACGACTCCTACCTGCATGCCGGCATCCTTGATTTTCTGCATGATTTCCTTCACGCCGGGGAATATCTCGGCGGTAGGCATGGAGTGGAAAATCTCCGTCTTCACGTCATACATTTTCTGTGCCTCTTCGAGTGAGATGTCTTTACCTTTCTGCTTCTTCACCATCATCTGGATGGTGTCGATGCCTCGTGCACCCTCTGTGGCGTAAGCGTCGGCGGCAGTCATGTGGATGCCGAACTGCTTCATCGACTCCTGCCATGCCACGGCATGGTTGGGCATGCTGTTGTACAGCACACCATCCATATCAAAAAGCACGGCTTTGGGAGCAAACTCCCCAAAGCCGTGGGTCTTTAAATATTTAAAAATAATTTCTTTCATCAACTTTGTGTTTTAATGTTTAGTGTTTAATGTTTAGTGTTAAGTTTTGCCTGGCGGACTCGTATTATAGCTTTTGAGTGTTAAGTTGGTCAATTGCAAAGGCGTCTGCCCCAACTTAACATTTAACACTTAACATTTAACATTTAAATTAAAACATTATTCATTCCTCAGTCTCTCCTGGATAGCCTTGCTCTCTGCCTCGTAACCAGGCTTGTTGAGCAATGCAAACATGTTCTTCTTGTAAGCCTCTACGCCAGGCTGGTTGAATGGGTTCACCTCTTCCAATAGACCGCTGATACCGCAAGCCTTCTCGAAGAAGTAGATCAACTGACCAATGTAGTAAGCGTTCAGCTCTGGCACGTTGACCAAGATGTTAGGAACGCCACCATCTACGTGAGCCAAGCGAGTGCCAAGCTCTGCCATCTTATTGACCTCATCAACACGCTTGCCCTCCAAGAAGTTCAAGCCATCGAGGTTCTCGTCGTCGTGAGGGAAGAGCAACTTCTCGTTAGGAGTCTCTACGCTGATAACGGTCTCGAAGATGCTGCGCTCGCCCTGCTGAATCCACTGACCCATAGAGTGAAGGTCGGTAGTGAAGTCGCAAGCTGCTGGGAAGATACCCTTCTGGTCCTTGCCCTCGCTCTCGCCGTAGAGCTGTTTCCACCACTCGGCAAAGTAGTGCAACTTGGGCTGGAAGTTGGCGATGATCTCGATCTTCTTGCCTGCCTGTGTATAGAGAGCCTGACGGGTAGCTGCATAGATAGCTGCAGGGTTCTCGTCGAAAGCCACGTCCTTGCCGCAAGCCTTCTCCATCTCGGCAGCACCAGCTACGAGCTGCTTTACGTCAAAACCAGCCACTGCAATAGGCAACAAGCCTACTGGAGTCAATACAGAGAAACGACCACCCACGTTGTCTGGGATGATGAAGCTCTTGTAACCTTCCTTGTCGGCGCAGGTACGGGCAGCACCCTTCTTGGCGTCGGTCACAGCTACGATTACATGTTTAGCCTCTTCCTTGCCACGCTGGTTCTCGCACTGCTTCTTCAAGAGACGGAAAGCGAGAGCGGTCTCGGTGGTTGTACCAGACTTAGAGATATTGATGACACCAAACTTCTTGTCCTTCAAGTAAGATGTCAACTCATAGAGATAGTCCTCGCCGATGTTGTTGCCGGCGAAGAGGATTGTAGGATTCTTCTTGTCGTTGACGAGCCAAGCGAAAGAGTTGCCGAGGCCTTCGATGACGGCACGCGCACCGAGGTAGCTACCACCGATACCTGCCACAACGACAACCTCACACTTCTCACGCAATGTGTTGGCAACAGCCTGGATTTCATCCAAGAACTCAGGAGTGATGGAAGATGGCAAATGCAACCATCCCAAGAAATCGTTACCTTCACAAGTGCCGTTTTCAAGAGCCTCTTGAGCGGCCTTTACCTTCGGCTCGTAAGCCTTTACTGCACCTTCAGCGAGGAACGATGCAGCCTTCGTAATGTTTAAGCTGATACTTTTCATTTTTCTTTTGAATATCTAAATGAATCTGTTAATAGTTTCTGCTATGAGTCTCAAAGCTCCTTATCTGAACGAATCGGTCAAGAGCTTGATTTCTATTTGCGGACTGATGCGCTCGTACAATATGTTGTATACGGCATCGAGAATCGGCATGTTGACGTGCATATGGCGGTTGATTTCCTTCATGCACTTGGTGCCGAAATATCCCTCAGCTATCATCTCCATTTCTATCTGTGCACTCTTCACGCTGTAGCCTTTGCCTATCATTGTTCCGAAAGTACGGTTGCGGGAAAAGTTGCTGTAACCTGTTACGAGCAAGTCGCCGAGATATACCGAGTCGTACATGCTTCGGTCGATAGGATGGACGGCTGTCAGGAAGCGAGACATCTCCTGGACGGCGTTCGACATGAGCACTGCCTGGAAATTGTCACCGTATTTCAATCCGCCACAGATGCCAGCGGCAATGGCGTAAACATTCTTCAATACCGAAGAGTATTCGATGCCGATGACATCGCTGGAGGTCTTGGTCTTGATGTATTCGCTCGCCAGACATTCCTCGGCAAAAGCGCGTGCTTTTTCTGTGTCCGAACAGCCCACGGTGAGGTAGCTCAGTCGTTCCAAGGCAACCTCCTCAGCATGTGAAGGACCACCGATGCAAGCCAAGTTCTCGTAAGGAACGTCGTACACTTGGTGGAAGTATTCCGAGCATACAAGGTTTTCGTCGGGCACAATGCCCTTGATGGCTGTGATGACGAACTTGTCGCTGATGCGTGTCTTGAGTTTCTTGAGATGATTCTTCAGGTAAGGCGATGGAGTGACGAACACCAAGGTGTCGTAGTTCTGCACAATCTTGTTGATGTCGGAGGAGAAGAAAATCTCGTCCACGTTGAATCGCGCCGACATCAGATAGGCTGGGTTGTGCCCCATGCGCTTGAAGTCCTCGATGCGGTCGTCGCGACGCATATACCAACCGATGTGATGAGTATGACCCACCACAATCTTGGCTATTGCCGTAGCCCAGCTACCGCCGCCAATTATCGCTATTTTACCGCAGTTGAACACTTTGTGTTTTAATGTTAAGTGTTAAATGTTAAATGTTAAATTGGACATGCGCCCTTTTATCAATGTTAAGTGTTAAATGTTAAATGTTAAATTGGGCATGCGCCCTTTTATCAATGTTAAGTGTTAAATGTTAAATGTTAAATTGGGCATGCGCCTTTATATAATGAGGTTAATGGCTCTGAGGTTGGAGTTTCTTTGTTATGGAAGTGAGGAGACTTGCCAACTCTTTTGAGTCATTATATATAGATAGGTATAGCTTTTCATCTAAATAGTTGGTTCGATGTAAAAGTCTTATCCAATATTGTGTCTCCTTACACTCTTTTAAGGAAATATAAACCTTAGAGGCAAAGTCGGCTTTGCTGATTGCAGACTGCGCTTCTGAAAGGTTTGCTCCAATGCTAGTGCCGCAACGAAGTAGTTGCTTACTCATGACATGCTCTTTCTGTTCTGAGCATAACCATTTGTAAAGATTGACAATGCGTACAGCAAAGTCCATACTTTTATTCATCAGCAAATCACCAGCTTCGCTCATAATTTAACATTTAACACTTAACATTTAACATTGAGAAGTTCAAACATTACTACGATCGATCCAAGATTGGATGCAATCCAAGCTTGGGCGTTCGTAGCCAAGCTTGTACTTCTTGTTGATTTCGCCTACTTTCTGCTGCAAGCCCTGTGCCTTCTCGTCCTTGATATCTGAAATCAAGTTGAATCCAGCCTTGCGGAGCACGTAAGCCCAGTCCTCAGGCACGCCAATCTCTGCCCACTCCTTGATAGAGCTCTGAGGCATCTTCTTCTCTGGCTTCATCTGAGGGAAGAACAATACTTCCTGGATGAAGGTCTTGCCTGTCATGAGCATTACGAGGCGGTCGATACCGATGCCGATGCCTGATGTAGGAGGCATACCGTACTGGAGGGCGCGGAGGAAGTCTTGGTCGATGATCATCGCCTCGTCGTCACCCTTGTCGGCTAACTTCATCTGGTCGATGAAACGATTCTCCTGGTCGATAGGGTCGTTGAGCTCAGAGTAAGCGTTGGCAAGCTCCTTGCCGTTGACCATCAACTCGAAGCGCTCGGTCAAGCCTGGCTTAGAGCGGTGCATCTTGGTCAATGGAGACATCTCCACAGGATAGTCGGTGATGAAAGTAGGCTGGATGAAGGTGCCCTCACAGAACTCGCCGAAGAGTTCGTCGATGAGCTTGCCCTTGCCCATGGTCTCGTCTACGTCCATGCCCTTCTCCTTGCAGAAGTTGCGAATCTCTTCCTCGCTCTTGCCATTGCAGTCGAAGCCCGTCTTTTCCTTGATGGCATCGAGGATAGGCAGACGGCGATATGGAGCCTTGAAGCTTACGATGTTGCCGTCGATTTCACGCTCAGGCTTGCCGTTTACGGCGATACAGATGGTCTCCAAGAGCTTCTCGGTGAATGACATCATCCAGTTGTAATCCTTATATTGGACATAGAGTTCCATGCAAGTGAACTCAGGGTTGTGGTTACGGTCCATACCCTCGTTGCGGAAGTTCTTGCCGATTTCATACACACCCTCGAAACCACCTACGATGAGTCGCTTCAAGTAAAGCTCTGTGGCGATACGCATGTACATATCCTGGTCGAGCGCATTGAAGTGGGTGATGAATGGGCGAGCCGAAGCACCACCGGCGATGCTCTGCAGGGTAGGGGTCTCCACCTCGGTATAGCCAGCCTCGTCGAGCACCTTGCGAAGGGTGCGGAGCACGGTGGCACGCTGGAGGAAGGTATCCTTTACGCCGTCGTTGACGATGAGGTCAACATAGCGCTGGCGATAGCGTAACTCTGGGTCGTCGAACTTATCGTAAGCCACGCCGTCCTTGTACTTTACGATAGGCAGTGGCTTCAAGCTCTTGGCGAGCAAGCAAATCTCCTTGGCGTGAACAGAAATCTCGCCAGTCTGTGTGCGGAATACAAAACCTTTCACACCGATGAAGTCACCGATGTCGAGGAGCTTCTTGAATACAGTATTGTAAAGGTCTTTGTTCTCGCCTGGACAAATCTCGTCGCGAGCCACATAGACCTGGATTCTTCCCTTTGAGTCCTGCAACTCAGCGAAGCTTGCTTTTCCCATCACGCGGCGCCCCATCATACGGCCAGCGATGACTACCTGGCGTGGCTCGTCCTCGTCTTTGAACTCAGCCTTGATGTCTGTGCTGAATGCGTTGGTTGGAAACTCTGCTGCTGGATATGGGTCGATGCCCATCTCGCGCAATGTCTGAAGACTCTGTCTGCGAACAATCTCCTGTTCGCTTAACTCTAAAATGTTCATTTTTATTTAGATATATCTATTTTAATTCTTATTTTTGGGTGCAAAAATACAAAATAAATATGAACTATGGGATGTTTTTAAGTTTTTTATGTATATTATGGTGCAAAATGCTGTCGCAAATGGTGTGGCGAAAAAGAGGTCGTGCGATGTGGGTGTGTATGGCGTGCGGTCAGGAAGGGGAAGAGTGTTCTGTTTTTTGCGATGTCTTTTGATTGATAGCCAAAGTGTAAAATCAGTATGAAGAGCTCTGATGAGATAGTTCCATATGGAATACCTTGCTTGCCGCAGACGAAAGCTTTGCCCAAGTGTGGCAACGACATTTGGGCACTTGTTGCCCAATGCGTGGGCAATGAATGACCAGTGCTTGTTCTGTCGATGACCAACGCGTGTTCACAGGATGCCCATCGCGTGTTCATGGTGTGATAATAGTTGGACAGAAATGCTATGCTTTACGAAAGTGTCATTGATAGTTGTATCTCCTCACGCAGCATTTTTATCAGCTATATTACTGATTGTTAGGAACAAAAGATTGAAAAACTATCTGCTATTTGCACCCTCTTTGTATTTTATGTGCTCTAAGATTGTTGAGTGCTTTATATCAAGTATTTAGTACAAAAAATAAGCAAAAAGTGGGTACATCAAATTGGACAGCCTATATTCCAGATTATACCAAATATGGTATGACTCTTGTCTTAGATAAAATTGACAAAATGTTGAATTGCCGTAAGGCCGTCAAGAAAATACTGGTCGGCATGATGGGGTATATAAAAAGAAATTTAGCGAATACAGCTTTAAAAATAGAACAAAATGGCAGAGGGTAAAAACAATATTCTTCGTTTTGAGGCTCACCTAATAGCTTTTTGCTGAATGCTTGAATGTATGCTACGAAGACAAAAGAGATGGTAAGACCCTGAAACTTTTGTCGGAAAAAGCTGGAAATGCCAAGTAAATAGGGGTGATAAATGTATAAAAATACCTTATTTGTTTTGTGTTGTCTTTTATTTACTGTATTTTTGCAAAAAATACTCCGATTGCATGTTCCTCGATGGGAAATGCAGACTTGATAATTTTAAAAAGAAAGGGCAAAAGTATGAACATAGATGATGTGGTAAAGAGAATCGACAATACCGACGGACTTTCCAAAACGCTTGGTATGAAATTTATCTCAACTCCAGAGCCAGACACCATTATGGCGACGATGAAGGTGGATGAGCGTAATCGCCAGCCTTTTGGCTTTTTGAGCGGTGGAGCCAGCTTGGCTCTTGCCGAGAATGTGGCGGGCATCGGTTCGTTGGCACTATGTCCTGGGCGCATAGCCGTGGGCATCAACGTGAGTGGAACTCATGTCATCGCCGTGTCGGAAGGTGACACCGTGACCGCCTTAGCCAAGTTGGTACACAAGGGACGAGTGCTACACACATGGCAGGTGGACATCAGAAACTCCCAGGGGGAGACAGTGTGCACTGTGCAAGTTACCAACTATGTGATAACCCTCAAGAAAGACCAACCAAAGAAGCAAGCAGAATAGGTTTTGTAAAGTCCCCTATTTCCCGAATCTCGAAGTATCGACTTCCTCATGCTGCTTGGCCTTGTATCCTCCGAAACGGTAGGTGAGGGAGAGACCGATGATTCTGCCGAAGTGCATGTCATTGATGACGTGCTGTCCCTTATAGGTATCGTGTAGATTGTTGTCAGCAGTCTCGAAGATGTCGTTGCAATAGGCTTTCATCTGGAGTTTGTCGCCCTTGAGAGGTTTCCAAGTGAGGGCGGCGTTCAAATAACCTGCCGCAGGACTGTCGATGATGCCTTGGATGGCATCGGTGCGGATGAAGGCATCAAGGTTCAGAATCACATGCTTGCCAAAGAGAAAGGTGCCGTTCCATGTTGCTTGGCTGAACCACTTGCTACGGTTGAAGGGGAGGTTGTAGAAGTGGGAGTTCTTGTCGTTCTGATATGCCTCGATGAAGGTAAGGCGATTCTGCCACCAGTTGCCGATGTTGATAGGTGCCGTGAGCATCAAGCCTGCTATTGTGACGTGGTCGAAGTTGGTGAACTTATATTCCGCTTCCTTCTTGGTGTCGCTTTGGTAAGGAAGCTGACGGAACTCATCGGTAGAATTCTGGAGGAAGAGGCTTGCCACGTATCTGCTGTGCAGAATATAAGTAAGCGAGAGGTCGAGGTCTCGTGATGGCTTCAATGTCGGGTTACCCACAATCTTGCCATATCCGCCTGCATTGTAGGTGGTGAAGTTCTTTACCGACCAGTAGGATGGATAATCTCTGTCGCAATCCAAGTCGAGCTTGAGGATATGTCCTGCCTTGGGTAGATAGGTGATGGAGAGGGTCGGGAAGATGTTCCACTCATGCCAAATATTGGTGTGGTAATATTCTTCCATGAGCGATGCCTCCATCGTGAGCTTCTG
>DJOI01000067.1 GCA_002439605.1 Candidatus Segatella mututuai
TAAAAGGAATTAAAGGTAAGAGAGTAAAAAGGTGAAAAAGTAAAAGAACTATTCTGCAAACATGCGAGTGATGAGTAGTTGCAAATGCTATACAACTTACATTCCAATGAAACGGTAGCTTTATACTATATAGAGTGGTCAACAAAGTTGTTAATCCACAATGACTATAGACATAAGTAGTCAACTATAAGTATGACTAAAATTAAGTAAGTCAACGTGAATTATAAATAAGTAATAACTGAGTCAACTCGTATTATCAATAATACTTAGAGTGGTCAACTAAAATCGTTAAACCACAATATAAATCTTTTTCTAACGCTATATAAATGTTTTGCTTAAGCAATAGAAATCTATATTCCGAACTATGGAACTTATGTTCCGTAGTTTAGAATATAAGTTCCAAAGTTTGGAATATAAGTTCCGTAGTTTGGAATATACATTTATATACAAGAGAAAAAACAATTCTATAACGTACAGAAAACAATTTCTATAGTATGTTGAACTTTAGCAAGTTCAGAAGTTATTGTAGTTTTAAAGAAGTAGGCACTCCCTTCGTTCGTTGGAAGTTAATAGTCAATAGCCCTTAAGGAATGCATATATGATTATGGTAAAAAAAAGACCGGTTCTCTTTCGAGAACCGATCCTTGGTGTTTATAAGTGATACTATTATGATTCAACTTATTAAAAGACAGGCTGATGATTAAGCCTTGCCCTCCATCTGAGCCTTGAGCTTGGCAAGAGCGTCGATGTCGCCGAGAGAAGTACCAGCTGCTACATTGTTGATAGCTGCTGTCTCGTTCTTGCGAGCGCCATTGTTGTGCTTGCGTGGAGAAGATGTCTTGACATCGTCCTTGCCCTCCTCGAATGTGCGAGAGTGAGAGAGGATGATACGCTTAGAATCCTTAACAAACTCGATAACCTTGAAGTCGAGTTCCTCGCCCTTCTTGGCCTGTGTGCCATCTTCCTTAACGAGGTGCTTTGGAGTAGCGAAGCCTTCACCACCCTCGGCGAGTGTGATAACGGCACCCTTGTCCATCATCTCGGTGATGGTACCCTTGTGGATGGAACCTGGTGTGTAAATCTTCTCGTACTCATCCCATGGATTCTTCTCCAACTGCTTGTGACCAAGGCTCAAACGACGGTTCTCCTTGTCGATTTCGAGAACAACTACGTCGATAGGAGCACCTACGGTGGTGAACTCTGATGGGTGCTTAACTTTCTTGGTCCAAGAGAGGTCTGAGATGTGAATCAAACCATCTACGCCTTCCTCAAGCTCGACGAAGATACCGAAGTTTGTGAAGTTGCGAACCTTGGCTGTGTGCTTGCTGCCTACAGGATACTTCACCTCGATGGTCTCCCATGGGTCTTCCTTCAGCTGCTTGATACCAAGGCTCATCTTGCGCTCGGCACGGTCGAGAGTCAAGATAACAGCCTCAACTTCGTCACCAACCTTCAAGAAGTCCTGGGCAGAACGCAAGTGCTGGCTCCAAGACATCTCGGATACGTGGATAAGACCCTCTACGCCAGGAGCAATCTCTACGAATGCACCATAGTCTGCCATAACGACAACCTTGCCCTTCACGTGGTCGCCCACCTTCAAGTTAGGATCGAGAGCATCCCATGGGTGAGGAGTGAGCTGCTTCAAACCGAGAGCGATACGCTTCTTCTCCTCATCGAAGTCGAGGATAACGACGTTGATCTTCTGGTCGAGAGACACAACCTCGTGTGGATCGCTTACGCGACCCCAAGAGAGGTCTGTGATATGGATCAATCCGTCTACGCCGCCGAGGTCGACGAACACACCATAAGAAGTGATGTTCTTAACGGTACCTTCGAGAATCTGACCTTTCTCAAGCTTGCTGATGATTTCTTTACGCTGTGCCTCCAACTCCTGCTCGATAAGAGCCTTGTGGGAAACAACAACGTTGCGGAACTCCTGGTTGATCTTTACAACCTTGAATTCCATGGTCTTGCCTACGAATACGTCGTAGTCGCGTATAGGGTGAACGTCGATCTGACTTCCTGGCAAGAAAGCTTCGATTCCGAAAACGTCAACAATCATACCGCCCTTTGTGCGGCACTTGATATAACCCTGGATAACTTCCTCGTTCTCAAGAGCTGCATTGACACGCTCCCAAGACTTGCTCAAGCGAGCCTTCTTGTGAGAAAGTACCAACTGACCCTTAGCGTCCTCCTGGTTCTCTACGTATACCTCAACCTTGTCGCCTACCTTGAGGTCTGGGTTGTAACGGAACTCGGAAGCAGGAATGATACCATCGCTCTTGTAACCGATGTTTACGATAACCTCTTTCTTGTCGATAGAGATTACGGTACCCTCTACTACCTGATGCTCGCTTACCTTGTTAAGGGTTTCGTCATAGGCCTTTTCGAGGTCTTCTTTGCTGGCGTTTACGTTGCTGCCATTCTCAAACTCGTCCCAATTGAAGTCGTCCAATGGCTTTACGTTCTTTAAATCTGACATAAAAATAATAATTAAATTTTAAATTAATAAAGTTAGACTTTATGTGAATTAATATAAATCGGGCGCAAAATTACTCATTTTCTGTGAATTAGAGCAATCTTGCGCCTGATATTGTTGTCGTGTTATATTTTTTTAACTTCTTGTGCGAGCCTTGTGTTCTTTTTAGCCTTCGTACCTTCTTAATATATAAGGTATAGCCTATGGACTGCGTCGAGTTTATCTTATTCTCATCTTTATCACCTTGCTGTTTTGTCGTATGATGACGATGCTATTGGCGGTTGTCTGTGATGGGATCAACCGTCTTCCGTCGATGCTGTATACATCATAAGGCTTGGAGAAGTCGATGAATCCTTGTGGCTCTGTTGTCGTTTCCTTGATTCCTGTCGTGCTCTTTGTGCCTGTTATGGCAGCCTTCTTGATTTCCCACGTGCAACATGTCGTGGCATCACTGGTGTAGCGGAAGGATATTGTAGCCTTGGTACCCACGAAGTGTGACAGGTCGAGGGTGCAATCGGAGTATGTCCAAGAGTCTGATGAAGGAACTTTAAAGTCAGTCAATGATGTTTCCTCTACTGTTCCGTCTGCAGTATCTACAGATTTTATTTCTACCTTGAGATAGTCAAGAGCCTTACCTTTGGCATAGTTGATTGCCTGGTTGATAGTGAGTTTGGCATCATCATAGCCAGTTAGGTCGACCTCTGGCAAAGAGAGTGTTGCTTCTGCTGCATGGTTGCTCTTATTGCTTGAGTTGTAGGCAGTAGCCTTCCAGCCATATTTGCTATTACGTATCCAAATATTGCTATGAGGACTGTCATTACTTATGATGCTTTCCTTGCATCCGCCATCATCGGAAGTAAAGGTGGCTTGGTAGGCATTTACTTCGGTAGCACCAGGGTTGGGGTCTGGATCGACAGAACCTCCACCTTCTCCATTCACATAACTTGAAGATTTTACGGTGGTCTCAGGATTAAAGGCTACGTCGGTACTGTCGCCCCATATGTATTCCATCAGGTTGGGGAAGTCGACATAAGGATTTCTGTTGCCTTGAATCTTGGACACATCGTTGTTGCGCTTAATCTCCAAAGCGTCTGGTTTGTCGGCTTTAGCCCACTTGATGTACAGGGTGTATGCCCATTTCTGAAGTGTGGGGTAAGCTCCTTGTTGCAGTATCTGGAGAGCAGAATTGCCTTTCCAACTCAAATCCTGGTAAGTGGTAGCCATATACATGTAGCCACGGGCGAAGTCTCCCTTCCATGGGTCGGCAGGCTCCCAGTATTTATTACCGTCACTTCCGTTGCCAACTTTCGTCCAGCCGTTTCCTATGTCGCCTGACACCACCTCGCCCATAGGGTAGTTGCTCTTCGTGCTGTTGATTTTGCTTTTGCACGGCATCAGGTTGTATAGGTCTTGGTATGCTTGGTTTTTGCTTCCTCCCCACCAGCTTTTCGGGAACGAATGCTCTATGTTCATGCCGGCTCCAATGGCTCCTTTTGATGTAGACTTAACCCAATCACTTTGGGAAGAGTAGCGGTCGATGAAATATCCTTCTGCATTGCGGTCGGTATCCCAGAAACCATACCATGTATGTCCTGTTCCGCTACCATAGCTTAGCACATTGGCTTTTTTGATGATTTCATAGACTGCGGTCTTCAGTTCTGCACCCTTTTTACCCTTGAGAGAACTATAATAACCTTCGGGAATCTGTGCCAGTATAGGGAGTGCCGGCATTACACTTGACAAGAGAACAAGTGACAAACGTATTAATTTTTTTCTCATAAGAACCATAAGTATGTCGTTGGGGTGCAAAGTTATAAAATCTTTCTATAAGTTGCAACTTTTTGCAACGGAATTTAACTGTGTGCATATTTTTGTCATGGCAATGTAATGTGTATAGAAGGTGGGCAGTTACAAAAAAATGATGTATGAGCCATCCAAGCGACTCATACATCATCTTTTTGACGAGATCTCTGTTCGGAGATTACTTTTGCAAAGGAATCTTCTTGACGCGACGCTCGTGGCGACCACCCTCAAAGGTAGCCTTGAAGAACTCATCGAGGATAGCCTCGGCAGTCTTGTTGTCTATGAAACGCCCTGGAAGCACGATGACGTTGGCATCATTGTGCTGGCGGATGAGCTGGGCGATGTCCTTGTTCCATGCCAAGCCCGCACGTACACCCTGGTGCTTGTTAAGAGTCATAGCCATGCCTTCACCGCTACCGCAGATTCCGATGCCAGGATAGACTTCCCCATTCTCAATGCCTTCTGCCAAAGCATGGGCAAAATCAGGATAGTCTACGCTTTCGTCGCTATATGTGCCATAATCCTTAACAGGATACCCCTTCTTTTCTAAATACTGCAATACGAATTGCTTCATTGGAAAACCTGCGTGGTCGCATGCCAACCCTACTGTCTTTACTTCCATAATATTTAAGTTTTAAGTTGTTTACTCTGCCAAGAATGCCTTTACCTGTTTGTAGACATTCTCGCCTGTATATCCCAACTTCTCGTCGAGCACCTTGTAAGGGGCAGAGAAGCCGAAACTCTTCATACCGAACACCTTGCCGTTGGCACCAACAAGTCCCTCGAGTGTGACAGGCAATCCTGCTGTCATACCGAAAATCTTGGCGTTCTTGGGCAACACGTTCTCCTGGTATTCCTTGCTCTGGCTGCGAAACAGACCCTCGGAAGGTGCACTTACCACACGAACCTTGATGCCGTCCTTGCGCAAAGCATCGGTACCAGCCTCCAATGTGGAAACCTCGGAACCACTTGCTACGAGGATGACATCTGGATTTTCATCGCTGCCAGCCACAATATAAGCACCCTTGGCTGCCAACTCGTAGTCGTTGCCTTCTGGCAGCTTGGCAATGCCCTGACGAGAGAAGATCAAAGCTGTAGGAGTGTCGGTGTTCTCCATCGCAAGTTTCCAGCAAACGGTGGTCTCGTCGGCGTCGGCTGGACGGAATACACGTACACTGTCCTTGCCTGCATGGTTCTTCAACTTCTCCATCAAGCGAATCTGTGCTTCCTGCTCTACTGGCTCATGGGTAGGTCCATCCTCACCCACACGGAATGCATCGTGAGTCCAGATGAACTTCACAGGAACCTGCATCAAGGCAGCCAAACGAACGGCAGGCTTCATGTAGTCGGAGAATACGAAGAAGGTACCCATGGCTGCGATCACACCGCCGTGGAGCATCATACCGATGCACATATCTGCCATCGTCAACTCTGCTACACCAGCCTGGAAGAACGCACCTGAGAAGTCTCCTCGAACGATGCTCTTGGTCTTCTTGAGGAAACCATCGGTCTTGTCAGAGTTGGATAGGTCGGCAGATGCACAAATCATGTTGGGCACTTGCTCTGCCAATACGCCGAGGCAAACAGCAGAGGCAGCACGGGTGGCGGAGCCAGCTTTCTGTTCAGCCTTGCTCCAGTCAACCTTTGGAGCCTTGCCAGAGAACCACTCATCCATTTGGGCACTCTTCTCTGGGTTTGCCTTGCGCCATTCTGCCTCGGCAGCCTTACGCTCGGCAACAATCTTCTTTAATTCCTCGGCACGCTTGGCGTAGAGTTCTTTTACATCATCGAAGATGACAAATGGATTCTCAGGGTCGCCACCGAGGTGCTTGATAGTATTGATATAAGCACCGTCGCCGAGAGGAGCACCGTGGGTCTTGATGGTGTTCTCGTAGCTGGAACCGTCGGCCTTCAAGGCACCCTTGCCCATGATGGTGTGGCCGATGATGAGGGTAGGGCGCTCCTGCTCCTTGAGGGCAGCGTTGAGAGCCTTCCTGATTTCTGCCACGTCGTTGCCGTTGATGGTGATGACATTCCATCCCCATGCCTTATACTTCATCTCTGTGTTTTCTGTCATGACAACGCCGCACTCTGTAGAGAGCTGAATGCCATTGGAGTCGTAGAACATGATGAGGTTGTTCAAACCTAAGTTGCCGGCGATACGGCCTACACCCTGAGAGATTTCCTCCTCTATGGCACCATCGGAGATGTATGCATAGATTTTGTGCTGCATCATGGTGGAACCCAAACGTGCCTCAAGGAAATTCTCTGCCACGGCAGCACCTGCAGCAAGCGCATGTCCCTGGCCGAGAGGGCCTGATGAGTTCTCGATGCCACGCTTAACGTCTAATTCTGGGTGGCCGGGAGTAACGGACCCCCACTGGCGGAACTGCTTGAGGTCTTCCATAGAGAAGAAACCGCGCATGGCCAAACCTGCGTAGAGCATAGGGCTCATGTGACCTGGGTCGAGGAAGAAACGGTCGCGACCAGTCCATGTTGGGTCTGATGGGTCGTATACCAAGAACTCGGAGAAGAGCACGTTGATGAAATCGGCACCACCCATAGCGCCACCAGGGTGACCTGAATTTGCTTTTTCTACCATGGAAGCAGCCAGGATGCGGATATTATCGGCTGCATGATTCATAACTTTAATGTCGTTCATAAACACAAATTGTATTAAATATTTTGTATGGTCTTTCTTGCGATTTTAATTTTTCCACAAATGTACTATTTTATTTTCAAAACGACAATAGATTTTGCTGGAATTTTCACTTTTAGTGCTTTTTTGCTTATTTTGGCATCCTTGAATGCGGTAGGCTTGACGCTTTGTGGGTGCTCGAAGTCGTTGAAGTCTGTGATGCTCTTACAAGAAAGAATCTCGCCTTTTACGGTATTGGGACTCTGGCGCATGCCGTCCAGGTTCAGCTCGACACGCTGTGTCTTGTCGAGACTTACGTTTGCCAAAGACACCACGATGGTGCCATCTTCTTTCTGGGCAGAAGAGATGGATACCAATGGAATCTTTCTGCCTTCTGGTGCATGACTGTCGCCGCGCACCTCCATAGAGTCACATTTTATGTCCATGGGCAGATAGGTAGCTTCCTGGAAATCCTTGTACATGTGGAACACATGGTAGGTTGGGGTAAGCACCATGTGCCCCGTTCCCTTGGTGTCGGTAAGAATCATGGACTGTAGCACGTTGACCACCTGTGCGATGTTGGCCATGCGTACACGGTCGCAATGGCGATGGAACACATTTAGCGATAGGGCGGCCACGAAAGCGTCGCGCATACTGTTTTGCTGATACAGATGCCCGCGAATGGTTCCGGGCTCCTCGTCCCACCAGGTTCCCCATTCATCGACCAACAAGCCTATTTGCTTTTTGGGGTCCGCTTTGTCCATGATGGCTTCGTGCTTACGGATTACATCTTCTATGCCAAGGCATTTTCCCATGGTCCAGTAGAAGTCGTCGTTGTCGAACTTGGTAGCTGAGCCTTTGCTGCCTGTCCAACCAGCTACTGTATAGTAATGTAAGGAAATGCCGTTGGCACGGTTTCCCACACGATCCATCAGTACCTTTGTCCAGTTGTAGTCATAGTCGCTGGCACCCGATGCCACCTTGTAGAGTTTGTTGCCATCGTAGTTGCGGCAGTATACGGCATAGCGACGATAGAGATCGGAATAATATTCCGGGCGCATGTTTCCGCCACATCCCCAACTCTCGTTGCCTATGCCTAAGAACTTTACTTTCCAAGCCTTGTGGCGGCCATTCTGTCGGCGGAGTTTAGCCATAGGAGTGTCGCCATCGCTGGTCATATACTCTACCCACTTGGCCAACTCCTCTACGGAACCAGAACCCACGTTACCGCTGATGTAAGGTTCGCAGCCTATCATTTCGCATAGGTTTAGAAACTCGTGTGTACCAAAAGAGTTGTCCTCTATGGTTCCTCCCCAGTTGTTGTTCTGCATCTTGGGGCGTTTTTCGCGAGGACCTATACCGTCCATCCAGTGGTATTCATCGGCAAAGCAACCACCCGGCCATCTCAGAACAGGCACCTTCAGGTCTTTCAAGGCCTGAAGCACATCGTTACGGTAACCTTGTGTGTTGGGTATCTTTGATTCTGGTCCCACCCAGAGTCCACCATAGATACAACTGCCTAAGTGTTCGGCAAATTGTCCATATATCTCCTTATATATTTTCTGTTTGCCCTGGTTGACATGGATAGTTCCTGTTACTTCCTGTGCCATGACAGGCATGGTCATCAATGCGCTGATGAAAACGGATGCTAAAAGTTTGTTCATGACGTTTATTGTTTTATTTATTAGGTCTTTGATGTGAATTTTGGATTATGGTTTCTTGCTGACCACTGCAGCCTGCTCGATGGCAAGTCCAGCTTTATAGGTCTCGATGTATTTGTCGAAGCCAGCCACGTCTTCTTTCGTTGGAGCTATCTCGATGCCAGTGTAACCTGCGAAAACTTTCTGGTCGAGGTAATCGGCAAGTGTAAGCTTCTCCTTGTTGTTGACAAGAAAACCAGCCAACAGGGCTATACCCCAGGCACCGCCTTCGCCTGCAGTCTCCATAACCGAAATAGGGGAGTTGATGGCTGCTGCGAGGATGCGCTGCCCCACGCCCTTGGTCTTGAAAAGTCCGCCATGGCCCGTGATTCGGTCTACCCGTACCTTCTCGTCCTTGAACAGTACATCGTTTCCTATCTTCAATACTGCCACTGAGGCATAGAGGTTGGCACGCATGAAGTTGGCAAGGTTGAAATGATCACTGGCGGAGCGCACAAACATGGGGCGTCCTTCTGCCAGTCCTGTGACAGGTTCGCCAGAGATATAATTGTAGGCAATGAGCCCACCACAGTCTGTATCTCCATCCAAGGCATGGTTATAGAGCTTTTCAAACACCTTGTTCATATCTACAGGGATGCCTAACAACTCCTGATACTGACGGAACAAGCCTACCCATGCATTCAGGTCGGACGTACAGTTGTTGCAGTGAACCATGGCGACAGGGCTTCCATCGGGAGTCGTCACCATGTCGATTACCTCGTATGGCTTACTCAATGCCTTCTCCAATACGATCATGGAGAAAGATGAAGTACCTGCAGATACGTTACCTGTGCGCTGGCGAACGGCGTTGGTGGCTACCATACCCGTGCCTGCGTCACCCTCTGGAGGACAGAGAGGAGCACCTGCCTGGAGTGTGCCCGATGGGTCGAGCTTCTTGGCACCTTCCTCGGTCAATGCACCTGCGTCGTCGCCTGCGTTCAAAACCTCTGGGAGGATGTCGAGAATCTTCCAGCCGAGGTTCTTTGGCTCGATGAGCTTGTCGAACTTGGCTACCATCTCAGCATCGTAGTCGTTGGTGTTGGAGTCGATAGGGAGCATACCGGATGCGTCGCCCACGCCAAGAACCTTCTTGCCGGTCAACTGCCAGTGGATGTAGCCGGCGAGGGTGGTGAGAAAGTCGATCTTGTCCACGTGTTTCTCGTCGTTGAGAATAGCCTGATATACGTGGGAGATGCTCCAGCGCAATGGGATGTTGAAGTGGAAGAGTTCAGAAAGCTCTGCGGCAGCCTTGGCTGTGTTGGTGTTGCGCCATGTGCGGAAAGGTACGAGGATGTTCTTGTCCTTGTCGAAAGCCATGTAGCCATGCATCATGGCAGAGATGCCGATGGCGGCGAGCTGTTTGATGTCGGTGTCGTACTCTGCCTTCACGTTTTTACGAAGGTCAGCGTAGCAATCCTGCAATCCAGCCCAGATGGCTTCGATGCTGTAGGTCCAGAGACCATCCACGAGCTGGTTCTCCCACTCGTGGCTACCCTGTGCGATAGGGTTGTTATCTGTGTCGATCAAGACTGCCTTGATTCGGGTAGAACCGAACTCGATACCGAGAATCGCCTTGCCAGTCTCGATGGTTTGTTTTGCGGTCATAATATTATTATTAATGTTGAATGTTGAGTGTTGAATGTTGGGTTAGGCTTGCGCCCTTGAGTGTCCTGCTGATTATCCATAGGTAATTCAACATTCAACACTTTAAAAAATTACTTCAAAGCCTTGTCGAGCATGTAGTAAATCTCATTGTTGCGAAGCTGCTGCTTGAAGCTGCGGAGCTCGGTGTTCTTGTCGATGTTGACGAACTCGATGTCGAGCATCTCGCAGAAGTCCTCCCAGTAGTCGGCTGTGATGTCGTAAGAGAATGCGCTGTGGTGTGTACCACCAGAGAGAATCCATGCACCTGCGCCTACCTCGAATGAAGGCTGTGGTATCCAGAGGGCAGAAGCTACAGGGAGCTTAGGCATCGGCTTTGGCTCGATGCACTCTACCTCGCTTGCGATGAGACGGAAGCGGTTGCCGAGGTCAACGACTGTAGCCTTGATGCCCTTGCCTGTCTTGGAAGTGAACACGAGGCGGGCTGTCTGCGACTTACGAATACCGATGCCGAGAAAGTGTACCTCCAACTTTGGCTTGTCGCTTGCGATAAGAGGGCAAACTTCGAGCATGTGACTCTGAAGGCTTGATGTTTGACCTTTTGCAAAATTCAAGGTGTAATCTTCGAGGAAAGAACAGCCTTTCTCCATGCCCTGATTCATCACCCATAGTGTGCGGTACAGGCAAGCTGTCTTCCAGTCGCCCTCTGCGCCGAAGCCACAGCCCTCTGCCATCAGTCGCTGAGATGCCAAACCAGGAATCTGGTCGAAACCACAGAAGTTAGGATCGTTGATGTCTGCATCTCCGAGGTCGTCGAAGTTGGTGGTGAATGCGATGGCACCCTCGTCCTTCAATACGCGGCGGAGTGCAATCTCAGCCTTGGCGGAGTTCTTCACCTTCTCCCAATATATTTCCTCGCCAGACTCGTCGATCTTGATGGTGTATTCTTTCTTGTATTCTTCTACAAGCGCATCAGCCTCTTCATCGGTTACCTTCTTGTAGTACTCCATGAGTGAAGATACTGGATAGTAATCAACGTGGTAACCCAAGCGCTGCTCGAACTCAACCCGATCTCCGTCGGTAACGGCAACATTGTTCATGTTCATGCCAAACATTAGGCAGCGTACATGGTGCGCATCGGCTACAGCCGCAGCTACTCTTGCCCAAACTGCAATCTGTTTCTGTGCTTCCTTGCTCTTCCAATAGCCTACGACAACTTTTCTTGGAATTCGCATGCGAGTGCAGATGTGACCGAACTCTATGTCGCCATGGGCAGACTGGTTGAGATTCATGAAGTCCATGTCGATGGAATCCCATGGCAGCTCTGCATTGTATTGTGTGTGGAAGTGGAGGAGAGGCTTCTGGAGTGCCTGCAGGCCCTTGATCCACATCTTGGCAGGAGAGAAAGTGTGCATCCAAGTGATGATACCTACGCACTTGTCGTCGTTGTTGGCAGCCTTCATGACAGCTTCAACCTCGACAGAAGAGTTGGCTGTTCCTTTGTATACGATTTTGACAGGAATGACTCCACTATTATTGAGGCCTTCAACCATATCCTTGGAGTGGCCATCAACAACTTTAACAGTCTCGCCTCCATAAAGAAGCTGTGCGCCTGTTACAAACCAAATCTCAAGATTTTCAAATACGTTCATCATATAATAGTTTTTGTGAAAAGTTAGTTGTTTTGTTGATATATAAAGATTTTGTATGCAATTAATGTTTCTTTTTCTGCCCATAGTATGCGTTAGGACCGTGCTTGCGGCTGAAATGCTTTTCTACGAGCAGAGGGTTCATGGTGGTATGAGGATTCACACTGAAAGATATGAAAGCCATCTTGGCAACTTCCTCTGCTACCACGGCATGGTAAACAGCCTCATCGGCATCCTTGCCCCATGTGAATGGACCATGATTCTTGACCAATACTCCAGGTGTGTGGACGGGGTTGATATGATCTTTCTTGAAGCGGTCAACGATGACCACTCCCGTATTATGCTCATATTCTGCCATTTGGTCAATTGTCATGTCTTCGGTGCAAGGTATGCTGTCGTGAAAATAATCGGCATGAGTTGTGCCGATATTAGGTATATCAATGCCAGCCTGAGCCCAGGCTGTGGCATAGGTGGAGTGTGTGTGTACAACACCTCCTAATTCAGGGAAAGCGCGATACAATACCAAGTGAGTGGGGGTGTCGGATGATGGGTTGAGATTACCTTCCACAACTTTGCCTGTGGCTAAGTCTACCACCACCATGTCGTTTGCCTTCATAGTTTCATAGCTTACTCCTGATGGCTTGATGACAACAAGACCTTTCTCATGGTCGATAGCACTCACATTTCCCCAGGTGAAGAGTACGAGGTGGTGCTTCACAAGGTCAAGATTGGCCTTGAATACTTTTTCTTTCAATTCTTCTAACATTGTTTCTTGTTTTTTGGGTTTTACTACTTGTTCAAGTTTCGAAAACATTGAAGTTAAAGCCAAATGCTTTCTTGGGAAAAATCTCAGCGGAAAAACTTAATGGCTTATAACTTCTTTTACATCTCCTTTTGTTTAGGGACTGTAAGTTTTTTACTTAAGTGTAAACGAAGGATCCTGTGCGTAAGCTTTCTTGTTGAAGCGATAGAGTGCCGCCCCTCTTCTTGAGCCAGCTTTGTCTATCAGTTCTGTCTTTTCTATGAAGTCGATATCCTTGATGCGTTTGCGGAAGTTTCGTTTGTCAATCTCTTCGTCCATCACTGCCTCGAAAACATGTTGTAGCTGGGTGAGGGTAAACAGATTGGGCAGGAGCTTAAAGCTCAAAGGCTCTGTATTAATGCGGCGGCGTATTTGGCAGATGGCATCATGTATCATCTGATTGTGGTCGGAATAAAGGTGTGGAAGCTCGTTCAAGCTCACCCATTCCAAGTCATGTTGGATTCTGAGTTTATCGTCATAATCCTTGACGTTGATGAGGGCGCAGTAGGCAACGGATATGACTCGTTCGCCAGGATCGCGGTCTATATTGCCAAAAGCTCCCACCTGTCTGATGTATAGGTTCTTCATGCCTGTCAGATCGAGAATGACGCGGTTGGCAGCATCTTCCAAACCTTCGTTTTGTCCTACGAATCCACCATAAAGAGACCATTCTCCTCTTCCTGGATCCATCTTGCGTTTGCCGATTAAAACTTGAAGATTTTTTCCGTCAAAACCGAAGATGATGCAATCGACAGCAACGAAGACTTTAGAATATTCTTTATAAAATTGAGTCATGGTTAATTTTACCTTATATTTTGCTATGATTTGTTATGGTTTCAATGGAATGGGCATGGAAAATTACCAGAAATATGCGTAGAATGCAGCACAAAGACCTATCACGACAAGAGTACCGATGATATCGAATGCGCCCCAGCTCTCACGAATGGATTTCTTAAAGTCTGGTGTAAAGGTAATAGCATCAACTTGCTCCTTGCTTGGAGCTGGAGTGAAGCAGCTCACTACTATCATGAAAATGATGAGGAACACAAGTAACCAGCACTCGAATACCAACCAGTTGGTTTGCCAGAACCAGGCTGTGCAGTCCCAAAAAGTTCCATCCATTGTGGCTTTTCCTGTGTCGGTGATGACATTGGTTACAAGGCGGAGCATGCCAATGAGAAAGCCTGTTATCATGGTATATTCACCTGCCTTTGGCGTTATCTTCTTGAAGAAAATACCCATGGCGAAAACTGCTACCATGGCAGGTGCAAGAAGTGACTGGATGCCCTGGAGGTAGTTGTACAGGGTATCCATCTTCATCATGATAGGCAGCCATGCGAATCCAAGGACAACAACTACTACGGTAGCTATACGACCAACGAGTACATAGTGAGCCTCTGACATGCCTTTCTTCAAGGGCTTGTAGAAGTCTTCAGTGAAGAGAGTGGCGCAACTGTTGAAAAATGCTGCCAAAGAGGCTACCAAAGCACAAATAAAACCTATGGTGACGATACCTTTGATACCAGCGGGGAGTACACTCTTTACCATAATGGCGAAAGCAGCATCGGTCTCATGTAACTGAATAGTGCCTTTCTGGGCCAAGGCTGCGGCAATCATACCTGGAATCAAGAACATAAAACAAGGAAGAACCTTGAAGAATCCTGCTGCTATGGTACCACGGCGAGCTCGCTTCATCACTTCGGCATTGCTCTCGCCTGGAACCTGACCGAGTACACGCTGTACAATGTGCTGGTCGGTACACCAATACCAAAAACCAATAATGGTGGCGCCAAGAAAAACTACGAAGCCTGGATATTCCTGGTACATGGAATCGCCTGCTTCCCAATGGAACATGTGAGTAGTACCATAACCGTTGTTCAATTTACCGCAATAGTCCATCATGTCAGCCCAGCCTGCCGCGATGCTTCCATCGCCAAGTTTGGCGAGACCAAGGAAGAGTACTAAGAACGAACCAATGACAAGGATTGGGGTTTGTATGGTGGAAAGTGTCATGACTCCCTTCATACCACCAAATACGGTGAAGATGGTTGTCAGGATGATCAAGCCGATGGCACCTACCCAGAAGTTCAAGCCCCACAGATATTCGAAGAAGATGCCACCAGTAAGAGCTGTTACGCTTACTTTGGTAAGAATGTAGGCAACGAGTGTGATGATTGAGAGCCATGAGCCAGTGCGCTTCGTGTAACGAAACTTCAAAAAGTCGGGCATGGTGATAATCTTTCCCATCTTGTTGATGAGCAATTGGTAGAATGGTACGAAGAGCCAACCTAAGATGAGAATCATCCAGCCTTGCATCTCCCAGTGCGCCATGCCAACACCACTCTTGGCTCCTGTACCAGCCAAACCTACAAGGTGCTCAGAACCGATGTTGGCGGCAAAAATAGCCATGCCGATTACATACCATGGCTCGCCCTTGCCAAAGAGGTAGGCTGAAGAGTCTTCTCCCTTTTGAGACTTTCTGTCTTTAACGATGGTATGCCATACAGCCCAGATAACTCCTATAATACCTATGGCAAGTATCGTCCAATCTTGCCATACGAATTCTGTTGAATTCCAATTCATAATCTTATTTTTTATAGATTGCTTATTATTGTTTATTCATTTTCCGATGCCCTATTTCTTGATGCTGAACTTGTAAGCCAGATGTGAGTAGTATTTTTGACCTGGTTTCAAAGTTGCGTCAGTCCATCCTTTGACTCTTTGGGCAATTTTGGTAGGAGAGTCTGGGTATTTCTGGCTTTCGAAGCAAACGCTGGCATGCTTTGGGTATTTGATGCCATGCTTGCAGGCGATGCCTGTTCCCTGGAAGTTGCCTGTATAAACCTGTATGCCAGGCTCGTTGGTGTAGACTTCGAGCAAGATGCCTGTTTGTGGTGAGTAAAGACTTGCCGCCACTGTCTTATCGTCTCCTTTGCCATTTTTATAGGTGTTCAGACACCAGTTGTGGTCGTAGCCAGTGGCATTCTTTATTTGGTCATAGGTGTAGTCTACTTTCTTGCCTATTTCCGTAGGAATACGGAAGTCCATAGGCGTTCCTTTTACATCTTTTATCTCGCCCGTTGGGATATACTGTGAGTCGGAGGGAGTAAACTTGTCAGCGTTGATATACATAATCTGGTTGAACCCCTCTCTCGAAGGATTACCATTTAGGTTGAAATAGGAGTGGTTTGTCATGTTAATGACAGTTTCCTTGTCTGTTGTCGCCTTGAATATGATGTCAAGGGTGTTCTCGCTTGTTACAGTATAGGTGGCTGTAGCTGTTACATTTCCTGGGAATCCATTTTCTCCATCAGGAGCATTCATTACGAAAGTAACTGACGAGTCGTTTTGCTCGGTCACGTCATAAACCTTGTTCAGCCACCCAGTGTTGCCGCCTCCATGAAGGCAGTTACCATTGTCGTTGGCCTTCAGTGTGTAAAGGCTTCCTGACAAAGACAGTTTGGCATCCTTGATGCGGTTGGCATATCTTCCTACAGTCGAGCCATAGTCGGAAGGGGAGTTGATGGTATCGGCATATTGTCTGATATTATCGTATCCTAATACTACATCTGTAGGCTTCCCGTTTTTGTCGGGTACGCTCAGTGATACCACGCGACCACCATAGTTGGTTAGACAAACTTCCATGCCCTTATCGTTCTTCAATACGATAAGTTTGGTCTCCTTGCCGGAAATTGTAGAATCGAAAGCGGCAGGGTTGAGACCTGACTGGGTGAGGGTAGAAGTGGGTACTGACCCACATGAAGAGAGAATGGCCGACATGAGACCAACTCCTAGTAATAAGTTGTTGTAATTCTTCATTTTAAGGTATTGTGTTAGTTGTTACATTGTTTTGGGTGTAAAAATACAACAATTATTTTAAAGTTGTATCATTTTTATCCAAGTATTTTTGCTGTAAAGTGTATTTTTAACACTATTTGTATAAAATAAAAGAGCAAGCCCTTTAAAAATACAAAGAACTTGCTCTTTTATTATTATGATCTATTGTATATGCTTAAAAGCTGTTGTTAGCAAACCTTGTGTGAGCCTTCTGAGATGATGACAGGATAAACCTCTGGCTCATGCCCATATTTGGCTGCGAATTTGGCTTTTACATCTTTAATGAATTGATCGTAGATGTCATCCTTTACGAGATTGATTGTACAGCCTCCGAAACCGCCCCCCATAATACGGCATCCTGTTACTCCATTCTCTTTAGCCACGTCGTTTAGGAAGTCAAGTTCTTCGCAACTTACCTCGTATTCTTTGCTCAGACCATAGTGGGTTTCGTACATTTTTTTGCCAACTGTTTCGTAGTCGCCTTTTTCAAGAGCATCACATACTGCCAATACACGGTCTTTCTCGCCCAACACGAAGTGAGCACGGCTGTAATCTTCTTCGCCTACTTCTGTGCGAACTTCTTCAAGTTGTTCCCATGTGCAGTCGCGCAGCGTTTCAAACTTAGTTTCAGGATGTTTGGCTGCGATATGCTTTACCACGTTTTCACAGGAGTTGCGGCGGTCGTTGTATGGAGAACCTGCCAACTCGTGTTTTACCTTTGAATTGACCAGGCAGAGCTTGTAGCCCTTTGGTTCGAATGGAAAGTACTCAAACTCGCGGCTGTTGCAGTCGAGGCGCATGAGTTTTCCCTCTTTTCCGAATACGCTGGCAAACTGGTCCATGATGCCACAATTGACACCAATGTATTTATGTTCTGTAGCCTGACCAGACAAAACAAGATCCCACTTCGAAATTTTGTTGTCAGCAAATAAGTCGTTTAGGGCAAAGGCAAAACAGCTTTCAAGAGCTGCCGAGGATGACATGCCTGCTCCTAAAGGAACATCACCATAGAAGGCAGCGTTGAAACCTTTCACGTCAACTCCCAGAGCCTTCATTTCTTGGCATACGCCATAGATATAGCGTGCCCATGAAGCACGTGGCCCTTTAGGATCGTCTACCTTGAATTCTACACGATCCTTCAAGTCGATAGAGTAGAGCATGACAGTGTCGGTTCCGTTAGGGCGAATCTCTGCCATGATGCCCTTGTCTACTGCTCCAGGAAAAACAAAACCACCATTATAATCGGTATGCTCGCCGATCAAGTTGATACGACCTGGTGACATGTAGATGTTACCTGTTTTGCCATCGAAATGCTTGATGAAGCGACTTCTTACTTTTTCGATATCCATAATTAGTTAAGTTTTTTAGTTGCTTATTAACGATTTGTTTGATATATTTTAGCCACAAGGCTTTTATGCTTCGGGCTTTCTTATTTTTCTTATTCTACAGGAATATCCTTGTTGACATTCTTGCAGCCTACTACTGCATAGAACAGCATGTATGCCATACAGATGAGAGGCACGATATAACTTGTCATATAACCTCCATTGTCGGCGATGAAGTTCTGTATCAATGGTATCAATCCACCACCTACTACCATCATCATGAAGATACCTGAAGCCTGAGCGGTATATTTGCCAAGGCCCTCGGTAGCGAGGTTGAAAATAGATGCCCACATGATTGATGTGCAGAGACCACAAAGAACCAGGAACATTGCTGCGATAGGTACGGTTACCATCTGGAAGGAAGTACCGGTGAATACAGGCATTTCGACAGTAGTGGACTTGCCTAAAAGAACTGCAAGCAGTATGAGGATGATGCCAGCGCCGTTGGCAAAGATCATCATCTGGCGGCTTGATACCTTGTCGGCGATAAAGCTTGAGCAGAGGCGGCCTACTAACATCAAAAGCCAGTAGGTGCCTGCTACGAAACCACCAATAGCTGCTGCATTTGCCAAAACAACTCCGTTAATCAAACCACCACCATTAGCTGTTGTGTCTGAGATATAGAAATTCAATGTTCCTGGAATGCCAACTTCAACACCTACATACACGAAGATGGCAAGAACTCCAAGATTGAAGTGACGAAATGCCCATGGGGAGTGTTCAAATACAGTTTTGTCTGTAGTCTTTCCCATTTCTGGATCTTGGATGGGGATGAAAATCAAGATGAAGAAGGCTGCTGCGAATACAGCAAGGGCGATGTAAAGCACCAGGTTTACGTCTACCATCTTGGTGTTGGCAGTTACGGTTCCTATGAGCGCACCTACGAGCATTGGAGTTAAAGTACCAGACAAACTGTTGAGTGTGCCACCTATGAGGTTCAGTTGGTTACCACGGTTACCACCACCACCAAGAAGGTTCAACATAGGATTAACTACAGTATTCAGAATACATACTGAGAAACCGGAGATGAATGCTCCTAAGAGGTAAACTGCGAAACCTGTGATGTCGGCACCGAATTTACCAGAAAGAAACTGGATAAGTACACCAACAAAACCTGTGGCAATACCAGTAAGGGCTGTTTTCTTGTAACCAATCTTGGTGAGCAACTTGCCTGCAGGTATACCCATGAAGAGATAGGCTAAGAAGTTCATGGCGTTACCCAACATGCCTATCATGTTGGCACTACCGCTGTCTGAGAATACATTTTTCCAGATAACTCCGATAGGAGCTGCCAGATTCGTGACAAACGAAATCATGGCGTAGAGGAACATCATCGTGATAATGGCGATAATATTACCGTTTTTGTTTTGGCTTTCCATTTTTTATTGTTAGATAGTTGATATTGTTTATTATTTATAACTGTTTCTTTGTAGGGGATCCTCTTCACAAAAAGATATGGTCTTGGATCAATATGGTTCTCTTATTCAAGAATATGCTTTTCTTTAGGAATCATAGTTGCCTTTTCTAACGAGAAAATGGAGTAGGCACTTTTCGAGCACCTGCTCCATACAGTATAATGTTATTTTTCTACACCAAATTTATAAATTGTTTTTTGTGTATAGGTGTCGCCTGGTTTCAAGCGGCAACTTGGGAAATATGGATGGTTAGGTGTGTCGGGGAACTTCTGGGCCTCGAAACAAACAGCACTGCGACGTGGAAAAGTGGCACCGTGTTGGCCAGAGATACCTGCCAGAAAATTACCTGTATACATCTGCAAACCAGGTTCTGTGGTGTAAACCTCCATGGTGCGACAACTTACAGGATCCTTGATTCTTGCTGCAAAACTCAACTCGCCTTCCTCCTTCTTGTTGAGTACGAAATTATGGTCGTAACCCTGACCATTCTTTATCTGCTCATTGTCGGCATCAATGTCCTGACCAATGGTCTTAGGAGTGCGGAAGTCGAAAGGAGTACCCTCAACCTTGAGAATTTCACCTGTCGGGATAGAAACTTTGTCTATGGGGAGATAATAGTCTGCGTTGACCTGACAGATAATATTGTTGATAGTAGGTGTAGGATTGGCTATTCCTTGAATGGAGAAGAATGCGTGGTGAGTAAGGTTGATTATTGTCAATTTGTTGGTTGTGGCCTGATACTTGATGACGAGCTCATTGTTGTCGGTCAAGGTATATGCCACCCATACGTTCAGCTCGCCAGTAAAGCCTTCCTCGCCATAAGGACTGGTATATTTGAGTACTACAGCGTTGGTGCTTACTTGCATGGCATCCCAAACATGAGTGTGAAAACCCGTAGGGCCACCATGAAGATGGTTAGGGCCATCGTTGCGTGCCAACTGATATTCCTTGCCATGAAGTGTGAACTTACCACCCTTGATGCGGTTTCCATAGCGACCAATGAGCACGCTCAAGAAAGGCTCTGGAGAATTGATGACATCCTGTATGTTGTCATGTCCTTGAATGAGGTTTGCATAGTTTCCGTCCTTGTCGGGCATCATGATGGCTACGATGGCTCCTCCATAATTGGTTACGGCGACCTCGTTGCCGTTGCTGTTCTTCAGTACGAACAAGTCTGTCTGCTTGCCATTGATTGTAGTCTGAAAATCTTCTCTTTTCAGACCGCATTTATTTGCAGGTTCTGTATTCATAATATTCCAATTGTTTAGTTATTCTTATGTCTTAAAGTTACATACTGCAAAGTAAATAAAAAAAAATGATTGTGACAAATTTTTTTGCAACTTATTTGATTTAAAAAAACTAAAATGAGCTATGATAACAAATCGGCAACCACATAGCTTGAGCCTCCCACGAAGATGAAGTCGGTGCCCTTAGCATCTCGCTTGGCAACTTTAAATGCTTCTTTTACAGACGAATATGTGTTACCCGTTAGAGAGTGCTTCTGTGCCAATTGGAATAGTTTTTCAACGGGGATAGCCCTCTTAGTTGAGGCTTGCGTCCAATAGTAGGTTGTGTCTACTTTAGGGAGCAGTGCGAGAACGCTTGACACGTCTTTGTCGTCTACCATACCGAATACGATATGTCGGTGTGTGCATGGTTGCTTTTCTATCTGTTGGCTCAGAAATTTCCATCCAGCCACATTGTGTCCTGTGTCGCAGATGACAAGAGGCTTGTCACTCAGCTTTTCCCAACGTCCGCGTAGTCCTGTCGCCTCGCATACATTGGCAAATCCTTTTAAAATGGCTTCTTTGCCTATGATGCCTTTTTCAATCAGGATCGACATAGCACAAAGTATGGTTCTTGCATTCTCGCCCTGGTAAGTTCCTTTGAGTTCCAACTCTATGTGATCGAAGGCTTTTGTGCAGAATACATGACGGCCTTCTTCTGTAGTCTTGATAGAGCCGTTTTTATAGGCAGATTCCTCCGAGAAGAAGATTGGCGCCTTTCTTTCCCTTCCTGCGGTTTCGAACACGGGGCGGGTTTCTGGTGTCGTTGATCCTATTACTACGGGAACATTCTCCTTGATGATACCTGCCTTCTCGAAGGCAATCTTGCCAAGGGTGTCACCAAGCAACTGGGTATGGTCGTAGCTGATATTAGTGATGATGGATAGAATGGGGGTGATGATGTTGGTACAGTCGAGTCGTCCTCCCAATCCTACTTCTATGACGGCATAGTCTACATGCTGTTCTTTAAAGTACTTGAAAGCCAAGGCTGTGGTAATCTCAAAGAAGGATGGATGCAAGGGCTCGAAGAAGGGGCGTTCATTTTCCACGAAGTCAACCACATACTCTTTTGGAATGCATTCTCCATTGATACGTATTCTCTCCCGAAAGTCAACCAAGTGGGGAGAGGTGTAGAGTCCTACCTTGTAGCCCTGTGCTTGTAGGATGGCAGCAATTGTATGCGAGCAAGAACCTTTTCCGTTTGTTCCTGCCACGTGGATGGTTCTGAAGTATCGGTGAGGATGACCGAAGTGCTCATCAAGGGCGTGGGTGGTTTGCAGTCCGGGTTTGTATGCTGTTGCACCTATTTTTTCGAAAACAGGAGTTCTTGTAAATAGGTATTCTGTTGTTTCTTTGTAATTCATGTCTGCTTATGTATATTAAAAATATGTGTGCCTTCGTTGATGACTTCTCTTGCTGTTCTTATAAGGGGTGGCATGAGCCATAAATGATAAAGAGCAATCCTGTTCTTCTTGTTTTAGAGAAGAGGATTGCTCTTTGCTTTATCTTGAAAAATTACTTGAACAGATTTTTCAAACTTTCGAAGAGTGTCTTCTTCGTGGTGTTATCTGCCTTGAAGTTCTCGCTTTCTTTCAGTTTCTGAACCATTTGTTTCTCGTCCTTGGTGAGAATTTTTGGGATATAGACTGTTACGTTGCAAATGATGTCTCCCTTTCCATATCCGTAGCCTTGTACGGCTGGCAGGCCTTTTCCGCGCAGACGAATCTGTTTGCCTGGTTGTGTTCCTGGCTCTATCTTGATGGTGTTCTTGCCATCTATGGTAGGCACGTCCACCTCGCCTCCCAAAGTTGCTGTGGCGAAGTCGAGAACCAAGTTGTAGTAGAGGTTCTGTCCGTCGCGTTCGAAGGTGTCGTTGCTTTCTTCGCTGATGAGGACTTGGATGTCTCCATTGTATCCATTGCGTTTTCCTGCATTACCTTTTCCTGATACAGTGAGCACCATTCCATCCTGAACTCCCGCAGGAATGTTGATTTCTACCACTTCGTCGCCTTTTACGACACCTTCACCTCCACAAGTCTTACACTTGTTCTTGATGACAGTGCCTTCTCCATGGCAGGTCGGACAGGTTGTCTGGGTCTGCATCATCCCGAAGATAGAGCGAACGCTCTTGATGGTATAGCCTGCACCATGACAGGTGCTACAAGTTTCGGGCTTGGTTCCGCCTTCGCATCCTGTACCATGACAGTCGGGACACTTCAAGTCTTTATGAACTTTGAATTTCTTGGTTACGCCAGTTGCGATTTCCTTCAAACTAAGTTTTACCTTGATTCTCAGGTCGCTTCCTTGATGCATCTGTGGCTGTGCGCCACCTCTAAATCCGAAGCCTCCGCCTCCATGTCCACCAAAGATGTCGCCGAACATAGAGAAGATGTCATCCATATTCATGCTGGTATCACCTCCGAATCCTCCGAATCCACCTTGTGGACCATTGAAGCCGAACTGATCATACTGCTGTCTTTTCTGTGGGTCACGCAGTACATCGTATGCCTCGGCTGCCTCTTTGAACTTCTCTTCAGCCTCCTTGTTTCCAGGGTTGCGGTCTGGGTGATATTTGATGGCTATCTTTCGATAAGCCTTTTTTATTTCATCGTCGGATGCCGACTTGTCGACACCAAGTACCTCGTAATAGTCTCTCTTAGCCATTTGACAATATTGAATTCTTTGCGGTTTTATATTTTTTGTTTTATTGTCCTACGGCAACTTTGGCGTGGCGTATCACTTTATCGTTGAGGGTGTATCCAGGTTGAATGCAGTCTATTACCTTTCCTTTCTTGTCGTCACCCATACCAGGAACCATGGCTACAGCCTCATGAAAGTCTACGTCAAAATCTTTGTCCTTGGTCTCTATCTTCTTGACACCAAGGCTTTCGAGAGCTTTGCTGAACTTGCTGAAAATCATCTGCACACCTTCCTTGATGGCTTTAGGGTCTTCGCTCTTGTCGGCGATGGCACGTTCGAAATCGTCCAAAATGGGAAGTATGGCTGCTATGGTCTTCTCGCCACCATTTAGTATGAGGTCTGCTTTCTCTTTCAGCGTACGCTTGCGGTAGTTCTCAAATTCGGCAGTCTTGTAGAGTAACTGTTTCTTGAGTGATTCCACTTCTTGTTGTGCCTTGGCAAGAGGGTCGAGCTCCTTGCTCTTTTCCTCGCTATCGTCTTTGGCTGACAGGTTGTCAGCTTTAGTCTTTTCTTCTTGTTTTTCTGTCTGCTTCTCGTCTACCTTTTTGTTGGCGTTGGCATCTTCTATCTTGATTTCTTTTTCTTTAGACATAATAAAGTCGTTTTTTAGTTTAACACGTTTTCTTGCATAGATTGCAAAAAACATGCCAACCTACTTGTTTCTAAAAGAAATGGTGGGGTTGGCACATTGTTCCCTATACATTATACATCTTGGCTTTCTGCTCCTTGATGGCTTCGTCGTAAATGTACTCGTCATATGACATGAGTTTGTCGATGGTGCCAGAAGGGGTCAGTTCGATGATGCGGTTTGCCACGGTGTTGATGAACTCGTGGTCGTGACTGGCGAAGAGTACATTTCCCTTGAATCCAATTAGGTTGTTGTTGAATGCCTGGATACTTTCCAAATCCAGATGGTTGGTTGGGGTGTCGAGAATCAGGCAATTGGCATTCTGTAGCTGCATACGTGCTATCATGCATCTCATCTTCTCGCCTCCGGAGAGTACGTTTACTTTCTTCAGTATTTCCTCGCCGCTAAAGAGCATGCGGCCTAAGTAGCCTTTCATGGCAACCTCGTTGCCTGGACCATATTGGCTCAGCCAGTCTATCAGATTCATGTCGCTCTTGAAAAACTCTGTGTTGTCGAGTGGAAGATAGGCTGTTGTGATGGTAACGCCCCACTTGTATTCTCCTGCGTCTGCCTTTCTGTTGCCATTGATGATTTCGAAGAGGGCCGTCATGGCCTTGGGATTGTGAGACAGGAATACCACCTTCTCTCCTTTCTCGATGTTGAAGCTCACGTTATCGAAGAGTACTGTTCCGTCCTCGTCGATGGCTTTCAGGCCTTCCACCTCGAGGATTTGGTTGCCTGGCTCACGATCCATCTGGAAAATGATACCAGGGTATTTACGGCTTGAAGGGCGTATCTCCTCCACGTTGAGCTTCTCGAGCATCTTTTTACGCGATGTGGTTTGCTTGCTCTTTGCCACGTTGGCAGAGAATCGGCGGATGAACTCTTCCAGTTGCTTCTTCTTCTCTTCGGCCTTCATCTTTTGGTTCTGGGCTTGGCGGAGGGCCAGTTGCGAACTCTCGTACCAGAAAGAGTAGTTGCCGGCAAACATGGTAACCTTGCCGAAATCAATATCTACAGTCTGTGTGCTCACGGCATCCAAGAAGTGGCGGTCGTGAGAAACCACCAATACAGTTTGCTCTACGTTGCTCAAATATTCCTCCAGCCATTCTACCGTGTCGAGGTCGAGGTCGTTGGTAGGTTCGTCGAGCAGTAGGTTGTCTGGATTTCCGAAGAGGGCTTTGGCCAGCATGATGCGTACTTTCTCTGTGTTTGAAAGCTCGCCTACAAGCTTGTTGTGCTTGTCTTCCTGTACGCCAAGGTTTTGGAGTAGCTGGGCTGCATTGCTCTCTGCCTCCCAACCATTCATCTCGGCAAACTTCAGTTCCAGGTCGGCGGCACGGTTGCCGTCTTCCTCGGTCATTTCTTCCTTCGAATAGAGACGCTCACGCTCCTTCATGTTATTCCAGAGGGGCTGATGACCCATGAGAACGGTGTCTAAGACGCGGAACTCGTCATATTTAAAGTGATCCTGCTCCAATACCGAGAGGCGTTCGCCAGGTCCTAATTCTACGCTACCCTTGTTGGGCTCCAAATCTCCACTGATGGCGCGAAGAAGGGTAGACTTTCCTGCGCCGTTGGCACCAATGATGCCATAAATGTTGCCATGGGTGAACTTGAGGTTTACGTCCTTGTAGAGGACTCTTTTTCCAAATTGTATCGCTAAATTGCTTACAGTTATCATTAACTTGAGAATTTATTGTATGTTATTTTAAAATTTGGATGCAAAGGTACAAAAAATATTTGTAAATCAGAAATTTAAGACCGAAAAGGAATTAATATTTAGTTAAAAACATGGATATTTTTTGCCAATCAAACAAAAAGTCATAATTTTGTATGCGAAAAACGACTTATAAACTGTATGCGACAAGAAAACAATAAGTGGCAGAAGCGGATGGGCGGCATGGGAGGATGCGGAGTGCCCAACGAGTATAATCATTATGTGGTCGGTAAGCCTGCGCCCCTGTTGGAATGGTTGTTGGAAAATGTGAAGAGCTTGAGCAGGACTAAAATCAAGCAGATACTGCAAGGTCGAGGCATCCGTGTCGACGGCAAGACCGTCACCAGATTCGACTATGCTCTGAGACCGGGAATGAAGGTTGCTGTCAGCAAGTCGAAGAAAAACCTGGAAACTTTTAAGAGTAAGTATCTCAAGATAGTTTACGAAGATCGATATTTGGTAGTGGTGGAAAAGCAGGTTGGCATACTGAGCATGGCGGCTGGACATTCCTCGCTCAACGTGAAGACTGTGCTCGACGACTACTTTCACAAAACCCGTCAAAACTGCCAGGCACATGTGGTGCATCGACTTGACCGTGATACCAGCGGACTGATGATTTATGCCAAGGACAAACAGACGGAACTTGTCTTAGAGGATGATTGGCATCACAATGTGTACGACCGCCGTTATGTAGCTTTGGTGTCGGGCGAGATGGAGGAAGATGAAGGAACGGTTGCCAACTGGCTGAAGGACAACAAGGCGTATATCACTTATAGTAGTGATACGGACAATGGCGGTAAATATGCTGTCACTCACTTTCATACACTTCAGCGTTCAACCGATTATTCACTTGTGGAATTTAAACTGGAGACTGGTCGTAAGAACCAGATTCGAGTGCATACGGCAGACATGGGGCATCCCGTATGTGGCGACATCAAATATGGAAATGGAGATGATCCTTGCCATCGATTGTGCCTGCATGCCTATGTGCTTTGCTTCTATCATCCCGTTACGCATCAGCCTATGGAGTTTGAAACTCCTATCCCATCAGAATTTCGCCGAGCTTTGAAATCATAACATCTAAAGAAAAGACATGAATCATTTTGAATATTACGTTTTTGCTCTCATCGTGCTGATTGTGGGTTTCCTAATAGTGAAGAAAGTTGCTACCTGCTTGTTCAAGACAGTTGTAGCTGTCATCGTGCTTGCCATTTTGGCCGGTATTTATTTCCTGGCAAGCTGAAAAACGAAGCCGCCTTCGTTCGTCAACGAAGATACTTGCGTTCGTCAACGAAGATACTTGCGATGGCCAACGAAGCTGGCTTCGTTTTTTTCTTTTACTACAACTACTTGCTTCCGAAGTATAAGAAGAGCATACCGATGAGCACCAGCAACAGGTCGACGAACTTGGCTTTGAGGTTCTTTTCGTGGAAGATGGCTGCTCCGAAGAGAAAACTGACGATGACGCTTCCGCGTCTCACCATGCTAACGATGCTGATCATGGCTCCTGGCAGACTCAGCGCATAGAAGTACACAAAGTCGGCGGCACTTAGGAAGATGCTGATAAAGATGATGGACCAATGCCAGCGAAAAGGTGTTGTTTTATGGCGTGCTGGCCACCAAAGTACTATCATCATGATTCCCATCAACCCCAGTTGGTAGATGTTGTACCAGCTCTGCACAATCATACGGTCGATACCCACGCCTCCGTTCTCTGGTGGAGCCATGAGATATTTGTCGTACAGTCCGCTGATGGCACCCAGTACAGCGGCCAGGACGATGAAGTATATCCATTTGTCGTGCTTGAAGTCGATACCTTCTTTTTTCCCGCTCTTAGAGAGCATGAAGAATGAGACTACCGCTAAGATGACACCTATCCATTGGTATAGGTTCAGCACCTCGCTGTAAACCAGCATGGCTCCCACAAGTGTCATCACAGGCCGTGTGGCATTGATAGGTCCCACAATGGTAAGCGGAAGATGCTTCATCCCAAAGTATCCGAAAGTCCAGCTGCTCAGCACGATAAAGCTTTTCAGAATGATGTACTTGTGTACTTCCCATCCACCTGTTGCCACGTGGAATATCGTTCCATCGAGTGCACTTGTGGTATAACTTGTCACGATGAAAGGAACGAAGATGAGCGACGAGAAGAGTGTGTTGAGAAACAGTACAGGAATAACTGCGTTACCTGAAAGTGCCTTTTTCTTGAAGGCATCATAAAATCCCAGCAAGGTGGCTGAGAGAAATGCTAAAATTAACCACATATGATATCGTGTATTCTTTTGTCTTTACAAGTCGTATTTCACCTCTTCCAAAAAGAGGGCGTGTCCCGGCATGCTTTCGCCAGCATCGCTGCGTGTTCCGTTGTTCAGAATGTCGAGAAACTGGCTTTCGCTTATTTTCCCTCTGCCCACATCGATTAGTGTGCCCACTACGGCACGCACCATGTTGCGAAGGAATCGGTTGGCTGTTATCTTGAAGTGCCAGGAAGAGGGCGAGGTCTGTATCCATTTGGCTTCTGTCACCTCGCAGATGGTCGTCTTGTTGTCGCCTCCCGCTTTGCAAAAGGCAGCATAATCTTTATGGTGTAGAAAGTGGCTTGCCGCCTGGTTCATCTTGTCGAAGTCGAGCGGAAAGTTCATCTGTAACGAGTAATGACGCTCAAATGGATCCTTGCACGTATGTATGTAATAATGATAGGTACGCGAAGTGGCAGAGAAGCGTGCATGCATGTTGTCGGCTACCTGTTTGATGCCTTTTACGGCAATGTCTCTTGGCAGAATGCGGTTCAGGCGATAGATGAGCTGTTTGGTGTCAAGCTCTTCTCCTTCCCAGTCGAAGTGGGCTGCCATATTTCTGGCATGCACTCCGGTATCTGTTCGTCCTGCCCCAACCACCTCAATGTTGCGTCGTAACAATATAGACAGTGCCTTTTGCAATTCCTGCTGTATGGAGTTGGCGTTGGGTTGAATCTGCCAACCATGATAATTGGTTCCGTCGTAACCGAAGAAAATAAAGTATCTCATTTTGCTGCCCTTGAATTTCTCCACATGCGTTTTTAATCTCTATTGTCTGCAAAATTAATAAAAAACAACGAAATATGCGAAAATAGTACTGAATATTTTGTGAAATGATACAATCTTGAAAGAAAAATACAAATTTGTTTTGCAAATTGACAATAAAATTGTATTTTTGCCATTGATATTGTATTAATAGATTATGGCACAGAATATATTCAAAGGCTTAGGTATAGCCCTGATTACCCCATTCAAAACCGACGGAACAGTTGACTATCAGTCGCTGAAGAAACTGGTTGAGTTCCAAATAGACAATGGCGCAGATTTTCTCTGCATCCTTGCAACTACAGGTGAAGCTCCTTGTCTCACCTTGGAAGAGAAAAATAATATTACCGAGTTGGTGAAAGAGGTGAACCATGGACGAGTTAAGATATTGAAATATTGCGGTGGAAACAATACTGCCGCCGTGGTAGAGGAAATCAAGTCTGCCGATTGGAGTGGTATTGATGGTATCTTGAGCATTTGTCCTTATTACAACAAGCCTTCTCAGGAAGGACTTTATCAACACTTCAAGGCCATTGCTCAGGCCAGTCCGTTGCCCATTGTTCTCTATAATGTACCTGGCCGTACGGGTGTTAATATGAAGCCAGAGACGACCTGTCGCATCGCTCGTGATTTTCCCAATGTCGTAGCCGTTAAGGAAGCAAGCGGAAGTTTGGAGCAGGTGGATGAGATTATCAAGAACAAGCCAGAAAACTTTGATGTGATTAGTGGTGACGATGCCCTTACTTTCTCCATGGTGGCAAGTGGGGCTGCTGGAGTTATCTCGGTTATCGGGAATGCTCTTCCCAAGGCTTTCAGTCGCATGATACGTCTCGAGTTCCGGGGCGAGTATGGACCTGCACGCAAGATACACCATGCCTTTACCGAACTGTACAGTCTGCTTTTTGTTGATGGCAATCCAGCTGGTGTAAAAGCGCTGCTCAACGATATGGGCTTTATCGAGAACGAACTGCGCCTGCCGTTGGTTTCCACTCGTATTGCCACTAAACAGAAGATGAGCGACATACTGAAAGATCTTCGCATTTAGGCGAGTGGTATATCAAAGCACAGTCTGATGTTGCTACGACTACATGTGTGGTGTGTCTCGCAACATCAGACTCGAACTTCATCCAATGTTACTGCACTTAGAATCTCAATCTATTATTATGCCAGAAGAAAGAAGAATCATTCATGAAATCACGCCTTTGATGGGGAAGGACGTACTTTACATTGCCGACAGACACAAAAAGGAGTTTACTTATCCCATTCACAATCACTCAGTCTTTGAACTCAACTTTGTGGAGAATGCGAAAGGTGTGCGTCGTATTGTAGGCGATTCACAGGAGATTATCGGCGAGTATGACCTTTGTCTCATTACCTCTGCCGAGCTGGAACATGTATGGGAACAAAATGAGTGCACCAGCGAGGATATCCGCGAGATAACCATACAGTTTGACTTCAGTATGGGCGACGAGACGCTCTTTGGTCGCAATCCTTATTCTGGCATTACCCGTATGATGCAGGAGGCACGCAAGGGCTTGGTGTTTCCCATGAAGGCTATCATGAAAGTCTACGGACTTCTTGACACACTCAGTAGCGTCACAGACGGATTTTATGCCGTACAGCAGTTTCTTACCATACTCTACGAACTGTCACGATGTGACAATGCCCGCACGTTGGCTTCCAGTAGTTATGCCAAGGTGACGGTAGAGGACGACAGTCGTCGCATTCTGAAAGTAAAGAACTATATATCCAAAAATTATATGGACGAGCTACGCTTGCCGATGCTTGCCGACTTGGCGGGCATGAGTCCGAGTGCTTTCAGTCGATTCTTCAAGCTGCATACAGGTCGCAATATCAGCGAGTATATCATCGATTTGCGTTTGGGGTTTGCTGCCCGTATGCTGGTGGATACTTCCAAGTCGATTAGTGAGATTGGTTTCGATTGTGGTTTCAATAATCTCAGCAATTTCAACCGTATCTTTAAAAAAAAGAAAGGTTGCTCGCCTACAGAGTTCCGAGAGAACTATCACAAGACCAGAATTATTGTGTAGAGAGTTTTATTGTTGTACTTAGGATTGTTATAGAAGTTGCCACTCCCTACGTTATATGTTAATGCTATATATTAATAATGAAGCCTGTCTTAATCCACGGCAGGCATCATGCTTTTGGTTTGACTAGCATGTGTGTTGTCTAATGGGTGCAAGTCCCTAACGAGCCATAGTAGTGGTAACCATCTATTTCTCCATA
>DJOI01000066.1:0-3433 GCA_002439605.1 Candidatus Segatella mututuai
CCATAATCTTTTTTAATACTTATAAATGATTACATGAATTATGCGCAGCACAACGATGGAGCGCAACCGAAAGCGAATGCCAAAACGGTGATGATGAAAAGGGCGATCAAGATGGTTGTGTAGACCATACCGATGACCTTCCAACGGCAGAACCATGTCTTACCGCTCCAACCGAGAGTCTGAAGGGCACTCCAGAAACCGTGGGTAAGGTGGAACCAGAGAGCTACCAACCAGATAATGTAGAGCACCACGTAAACTGGGTTGGCGAAGGTGTCCTGGATGAAGGCGAAACCATCTGCAGGGTCGTGAGCCACTGTCATGCCTGTAATCTCCGCAAACATCATGTTGAACCAGAAATTAAACAAGTGGAGCAACAAACCGAGAACGATGATGATACCGAGCACCAACATGTTCTGACTGGCCCACTCTACCTTCTCTGGCTTAGCAGTTACCTCGTAACGCTGGTTACCACGAGCACGACGGTTCTGTGCTGTCAGGATGAAAGCGTAAACGATGTGAATCACTGCCAACGCTGCCAAACCCAAGGTTGCAACTACGGCGTACCAGTTAGCACCCAACAACTCGCAAATCATGTTGTAAGCCTCTCCAGAGAAGAGTGCAGCAACATTCATGCAGCAGTGGAATGTCAAGAATAGAATAAGTGCGATACCAGTTACAGACATCACTACCTTTCTACCAATAGATGAATTGATTAACCACATAAATGATTGATTTTAAAATATTTAACTGTTTGAAACTAATTATTATTCTTCACAGAATCTCACAGTATAAGATGTTAGTTCACGCCACCCGGCATACCTATATTTAGGTAGCGGGGAGCGAGTTTGCTGCAAAATTACTATAAATTCATGATTTATCAAAGTGTTTTTGCCAAAAATTCAATTAAAATTCTTACTTTTGCCGAAAATTAGAAACAGTATAGATTATGAATTTCAAGTACGATGTCCTCGTTATAGGCGGAGGCCATGCTGGATGCGAAGCCGCCGCCGCTGCTGCCAACATGGGAGCCAAGACATGTCTCATCACAATGGATATGAACAAGATTGGACAGATGAGCTGCAACCCTGCCGTCGGTGGAATTGCCAAAGGACAAATTGTAAGAGAGATTGATGCATTGGGTGGGCAGATGGGTATCGTGACCGATAAGACCGCCATCCAATTTCGCATGTTAAATATAGGTAAAGGACCTGCCGTATGGAGTCCTCGCGCACAATGCGACCGAGGCAAGTTCATCTGGGAATGGAGAACCATCCTCGACCATACCGACAACCTCGACATCTGGCAGGACCAAGCCGACGAACTTTTAGTAGAAAACAAAGAAGCCATTGGCGTTCGCACCATCTGGGGCGCCGAGTTTCATGCCAAGAGCATCATCGTAACCGCCGGCACTTTCCTCAACGGTTTGATGCATGTGGGCAGAAAGATGGTGGAAGGCGGAAGATGCGCCGAGCCTGCCGTGCATCATTTCACGGAAAGCATCACCCGATGGAGCATCACGTCGGCAAGAATGAAAACAGGAACGCCTGTTCGCATCGACAAACGAAGCGTCCACTTCGAAGACATGGAGGAGCAGCCTGGCGACAGCGACTTCCATCAGTTCTCTTACATGGGAGAACATCGAATGCTGAAGCAGTTGCCTTGCTGGACTTGCTATACAAATAAGAAAGTACACGAAATTCTGAAAAGCGGTCTTAACGACTCGCCTCTTTTCAATGGACAGATTCAAAGTACAGGGCCTCGCTATTGCCCAAGCATCGAAACCAAGCTCGTCACCTTCCCCGACAAAGACCAGCATCCGCTTTTCTTGGAACCAGAGGGAGAATACACCAACGAGATGTACCTAAACGGCTTCTCATCGAGTATGCCGATGGACATTCAGTTGAAAGCCCTCCACGAAATCCCCGCCTTGAGAGACGCAAAGATTTACCGACCTGGTTACGCCATCGAGTACGATTACTTCGACCCTACCCAACTCAAGCATTCATTGGAATCGAAAATCATCAAGGGTCTTTTCTTCGCCGGACAGGTGAACGGAACCACAGGCTATGAGGAAGCGGGAGGTCAAGGCACCGTCGCCGGAATCAACGCCGCACTTCATTGCACTGGCGACAAGACTTTCGAGATGAAGCGAGACGAGAGTTACATCGGCGTACTCATCGACGACCTCACCACGAAGGGAGTGGACGAGCCTTACCGTATGTTTACCTCCCGAGCCGAATACCGCATCCTCCTCAGACAGGACGATGCCGATGCCCGTCTCACAGAAAAAGCTTACGAGTTAGGAATAGCAAAGAGAGACAGATACGATTGGTGGATACAAAAGAAAGAGCAAATCGATAGAATCATAGACTTCTGTGCCAGCTACCCCATCAAGAAAGATGCGATAAACCCTAAACTCGAAGCATTAGGAACCACTCCGCTTAGAGCAGGTTGCAAGCTTATCGATTTAGTAGCACGCCCACACTTGAATTTACAAAACCTGGCCGAAATTATCCCAGATTTGAAAGAAGCAATAAATGCGCCAACCAATCGTAAAGAAGAAATCATAGAGGCCGCGGAAATCAGAATGAAATACAAGGGCTACATCGACCGGGAAAGAATCATAGCCGACAAGATGCATCGGCTTGAAAATATCAAAATAAAGGGACGATTCAACTATGCTAATCTTCACGAAATTTCAACAGAAGGCCGCCAGAAACTATCGAAGATAAACCCCGAGACATTGGCACAAGCAAGCCGAATTCCTGGAGTCTCACCAAGCGACATTAATGTGCTGCTCGTACTGCTCGGCAGATAGGAGCCCCCTCCACCTTTCCTTGCGAAACAGAGAAACGAATAAATGTTTCACGTGAAACGAGGAGTATGTTAAATTACTGATTATGACATCGTTAACATCGGTTACATCAAGGGAAATAGAGTTAAAGCAACACTTTAAGCACATAGAAAAACCTTGGGTGCCCGAGACGAGAAACGACAGAAAAGACAAACGACAAATTAAATACAAAAAAGCATGAACAACAAGTTATTATTAGACAATTTGAGAAGCATTCCCGATTGGCCAATCAAGGGCGTGAACTTCCGTGACGTAACTACGCTTTTCAAAAATCCGGCATCATTAAAAGAGATTAGCGACGAGATGTACGAACTATACAAAGACAAAGGAATCACCAAGATTGTAGGTATAGAATCCCGTGGTTTCGTCATGTCTTCCGCCCTCGCCATTCGCCTTGGCGCAGGTGTCGTATTATGCCGTAAACCGGGAAAACTTCCATGCAAAACCGTACAAGAAAGTTACGCTAAAGAGTATGGCATCGACACTATCGAAATACACGAGGATGCCATCAACGAGAACGACATCGTGCTCCTCCACGACGACCTCTTGGCAACGGGTGGCACCATGAAAGCAGCATGC
>DJOI01000066.1:3536-4586 GCA_002439605.1 Candidatus Segatella mututuai
AGAAAGATCTTCGATCCAGACGTAGAAGTAACCACCTTAATGCAACTATAAGCGTTACCTAACAAAGACCAAGATTGCCAACCTTACCACCCAATCTTGGTCTTTTTAATAAACACCACTCACGTTTCACGTGAAACAACCACCAAAGAATTGTCTAAAAACAAGAGGTAAAAGACACATGACAAAACAAGAAAACGAGGAACGTTTGGCAAGGCTAAAAAACATTGTTTTAAGTATGCCCGAGAAGCCAGGAAGCTATCAATATTACGACGAGAAACATACAATTATATATGTAGGAAAGGCGAAAAATCTAAAAAGAAGAGTATCTTCTTACTTCCACAAAGAGGTAGATAGATACAAGACAAAGGTGCTTGTTTCGAAGATTCACGACATCTCTTACACGGTCGTCAACACAGAAGAAGACGCTCTTTTATTAGAAAACAGCCTAATAAAAAAGTACAACCCAAGGTACAATGTGCTGCTGAAAGACGGCAAAACCTACCCTTCTATTTGCGTGACCAACGAGTATTTTCCTCGTATTTTCAAAACTCGTCATATTAATAAAAAGGTGGGAACTTTCTTCGGTCCCTACCCTCATATCGGTAGCATGTACGCCGTTTTGGAGGTCATCAAGAAGCTCTACAAGCCTCGTACTTGCAGGTTTCCTATTACCAAGGAAGGGGTGGCGGAAGGCAAATACAAGCCCTGCCTGGAGTACCATATCCACAACTGCGGAGCACCTTGCATCAACAAGCAGAGCTACGAGGAATACCAAGAGAACATGCGCCAGGCACGTGAAATTCTCAAGGGAAACACCCGAGAAGTGAGCAAATATCTCTACGACATGATGATGAAGAATGCAGAAATTCTCAAGTTCGAAGTGGCAGAAGAATACAAAAGGAAGTATATTCTGCTTGACGAATTCGAGGCGAAAAGCGAGGTTGTAAGCCACACGATTACCGACGTAGATGTCTTTACCATCGTGAATGACGATGCCCAAAAAAATGCCTTTATCAACTATATCCACGTGAAAAACGGCACCATCAACCA
>DJOI01000066.1:4677-30369 GCA_002439605.1 Candidatus Segatella mututuai
GCCATCCCCGAGATTCGGGAGCGTTTCCACTCCACTTCGAAAGAGATTATCGTGCCTTTCGAGATGGAATGGAAGTTGAAAGATGCCACCTTTTTCGTACCGCAGAGAGGTGACAAAAAGCACCTTTTGGAGCTGTCGGAAATGAACTGCAAGCAGTATAAGTTCGACCGTCTGAAGCAAGCTGAGAAGCTGAATCCGGAGCAAAAACAGACCCGATTGATGAAGGAACTACAAACCAAGTTGAAACTTTCCAAGCTGCCGTATCAAATAGAATGCTTCGATAACTCCAACATTTCGGGCACAGATGCCGTGGCTGGTTGCATCGTATATAAAGGTATGAAGCCATCCCGCAAAGACTACAGGAAATATAATATTAAGACTGTGGTAGGTCCCGACGACTATGCCTCCATGCAAGAGGTGGTACGCCGCAGATACAGCCGCATGATAGAGGAAGAGACACCCCTGCCCGACCTCATCATCACCGATGGCGGCAAGGGACAAATGGACGTGGTTCACGAGGTCATCGTCGATGAATTGCACCTTGACATCCCTATCGCCGGCCTTGCCAAGGACGACCGTCACCGTACCAACGAACTGCTCTACGGTTTCCCTCCACAAACTGTTGCCCTACCCCCAGAAAGCGAGCTCTTTAAGGTATTGACACAGATACAGGACGAGGTGCACAGATACGCCATCACCTTCCATAGAGACAAGCGCAGCAAGCACGCCCTGCACTCTGAATTAGACGACATCAAAGGCATTGGTCCGAAGGCAAAAGAAGCTCTTCTGGGTAAGTTCAAGAGCGTCAAAAAGATAAAAGGAGCATCCATAGAAGCCCTGACAGAGGTGTTAGGACCTCACAAAGCTGAGATACTAAAGAACTTTTTTGAGCAAAAAGACAAAAACAATCATGTCGAATAATGGATATATGAAATAAAAGATGTATATTTGCACAAAAAAGAAGCAGAAATGAGAATCGTAATACAGCGTGTACAACACGCTTCTGTAACTATAGAAGGAGAGGTGAAATCCGCCATCAAGCAAGGCTACCTCATACTCCTCGGCATCGAGGAAAGCGACACCTCAGAAGACATCGACTGGTTGGTAAGAAAAGTTATCGGTCTCCGGGTTTTCGACGACGAGAACCACGTAATGAACCGCTCCATTATGGATATCCAGGGTGAAATCTTGGTTATCAGCCAGTTCACCCTATTCGCCAGCTACAAGAAAGGCAACCGCCCCAGCTGGCTCAGAGCAGCCAAGCATGAGATAAGCATTCCGCTCTACGAAGACTTCTGTAAAAAGCTCTCAGAGGCACTCGGAAAGCCTGTAGAAACAGGCGAATTTGGAGCAGACATGAAGGTAGAACTGCTCAACGATGGGCCTGTTACCATCTGCATGGACACACATAACAAGGAATAAAAAGAAGAGTAAATACAATGACGATAAAAGAAGCACAAGAGGCTGTAGACCAATGGATTAAGAAATATGGCGTGCGCTATTTCAGCGAGCTGACCAACATGGCGTGCCTCACGGAAGAGGTAGGCGAACTGGCACGTGTCATCGCCCGTAAGTATGGCGACCAAAGCTTCAAGGAAGGCGAAAAGCCTAATCTCGGAGAAGAAATGGCAGACGTGCTTTGGGTGCTCATTTGCCTCGCCAACCAAACAGGCATCGACCTCACGGAAGAGCTCCAAAAAAGCTTCGAAAAGAAAACGAAACGAGATGCCGAAAGGCACAAAAACAACCCGAAGTTGAGTGAAGAACGATGAGTGAAGAGTGAAGAAACAACGTTCGGCGGCCGAAGGGAAAGCCAATTCAATAGTTCTAAGGGCACAAAACTAAACATTAAACATTAATAATTAAACATTATAAAGAATGAGTAGTATCAAAGACCAAGTTCTTGCACAGCAACAGCAGCAAGGACAATACAGCGAGGCAGACGACAAGTACCTGTCTGTACTCAAGCAGTATAACATCAACCTCAAGGATGAGGAAGTGGCAGCAGAAGTCAAGAAGATTCTCGACGAGAAAGTGGCTGAGAACGAAACCTTGGAAGTAAAGAAATTCCTCTTAGGCAGCGTAGAGTTGACCTCTCTTCACACAGAAGACACCGAGGAAAGCATCCTGAAGATGATAGAAAAGGTTAACCAGTTTGCCAAGGATTATCCTGAGCTTCCCCACGTAGCAACTGTCTGCACCTACCCTAACTTCGCCAAGCTCATTAGCCAAAGCTTGGAGGTAGATGGTGTGGAAATCGCAGTTGTCAGCGGCAATTTTCCTTCTTCACAGACCTTTATCGAGGTGAAGATTGCCGAGACTGCCATGGCCATCAAGGACGGTGCCACAGAGGTCGACATCGTGATGCCTGTAGGCAAGTTCTTCAGCGAGGATTACGAAGGAATGTGCGATGACATCCAAGAGCTGAAGGAGACTTGCGGCGAGCACAAGATGAAATGCATCTTGGAGACTGGCGACCTTAAGAATTGCAGCAACATCATGAAGGCTTCCATCTTAGCTATGTATGCGGGAGCCGACTACATCAAGACTTCTACCGGCAAGGAGAAAGTTTCGGCCACACCAGAGGCTGTATACGTAATGTGCCAGGCCATCAAGGCTTACTACGAGAAGACTGGCATACAGATTGGTTTGAAGCCTGCCGGCGGCATCAATACCGTTCACGACGCTGTGGTTTACTACACCATCGTCAAGGAAGTCTTGGGTGATAAGTGGCTTACCAACCAGTGGTTCCGCTTGGGCACCTCTCGACTCACCAACCTACTGCTCAGCGAAATACTTGGCACCGAAATCAAGTATTTCTAAGACATAAGCTTCTTAGCCCTACTACATACGCATAAGAGCTTGGTTATCAATCGATTGAAACCAAGCCCTTATTTTTTTTGCACACTACCTTAATCTGTATTTTTGTCTTAGGATAAATTGCCTAAGAGTACTTATAAATTGTCTAAGAGTACTTATTGATTCTATATTCTAAAGTTTGGAACTTAAATTCTATACTTTAGAACACAAGTTCTGAACTTTCGAACATAAGTTCTATAGTTTAGAACTAAAAATGCATCCTATGTTTAACACAAAAATATCGCAAGCAAGAAAGCTATTTCTTCCTCTCTATAACATAGTTCAAATAGGCTTTGAGCGCCTGATAGATATTCTTGTCTTCAACATACGTATCCAGGAAGCTCATTGCCTCGGCATGAAAATCCCACATGCGTTTATCAGCATATTCTATCCCCCCGTTTTCTTTTGTAAAAGCAACCAAACGAGCAATTTCTTTTGGAACAATTTCACGAGATTTCACTTTGCGTGCCAATTTCATCATCTCCTCATTGCCTGTAGATTTCAAGGCATAGATAACAGGAAGAGTCAACTTGCCCTCTGCCATATCATTACCCGTAGGTTTGCCTATTTCCATAGAATCATAATAGTCGAAGATGTCATCACGAATCTGGAAGATAATGCCCAGATTCTGCCCGAAGCGTTTCGCGTCTTCAATCTGCAACTGAGAAGCTCCCGCTGACATGGCGCCAATGCCGGCACAAGCCTCAAAAAGAGCTGCTGTTTTCTGTTTAATTACCTGATAATAAACATCTTCGGAAATTTCATCATTACTAATGCTATTCAGTTGCAAAATCTCTCCATTCGACAAAGTTCTGCCTAACTCTGCAAGATAGCGAACAATCTCCTCAGAATGAGAATAAGACACATGAAGCAAAGCTGTAGAAAGAATATAATCACCCACCAGCACAGCCACCTTATTATTATAAGTAGCATTCACACTCGCCTGCCCTCTTCGCTCGCTACTCTCATCCACCACATCGTCATGAACAAGGGAAGCCGTATGAAGCAACTCCAATCCTACCGCAGAATGCTGAGTAACGGGAGTTACCTCCCCGAAATTCTTGGCTATCAGCAAGATTAGCATAGGTCGCATACGCTTGCCCGCACGCTGCCGAATATGATCGAGCGCCTGCGAGAGAAGACCATCGCCATGCATCAAAGACTTATTGAATAAGTCAACAAAATCAGACAATTCAGATTCTATAGGTTGCTTGATAAGTGATAAATAATCCATTATTTCCGAAATTTGTTACAAAATTAATCAATTCTTCGCGAAATGTGGCAATTTTTTAGTAATTTTACGCGATAAAAATAATTATTTATGGATAAACTGTTTCTTTTAGACGCTTACGCCCTGATTTACAGATCGTATTATGCCTTCATGAAGAACCCAAGAATCAACTCAAAGGGATTCAACACCTCATGTATCATGGGATTCTGCAACACACTCAACGAGATACTTACCAAGGAAAAGCCAACACACATAGGAGTAGCTTTCGATCACGGAAAGACTTTCCGGCACGAGGCTTTCCCCGCCTACAAGGCCCAACGCGAGGAAACCCCAGAAGACATCAAGCTGTCAGTACCCATCATCAAAAACATTCTCGAAGCCTATCACATTCCCATCCTACAAGCAGACGGTTTCGAGGCAGACGACGTGATAGGCACCTTAGCCACACAAGCAGGCGAAAAAGGCATCGAGACCTATATGCTTACGCCCGATAAGGATTATGGACAGTTGGTAAAAGACAATGTATACATGTTTCGGCCACGACATGGAGGCGGATACGAGAAACTTGGAACCAAGGATATCGAGAGCAAATACGGCATCACTTCCCCACTCCAGGTCATCGACCTCTTGGCTCTGATGGGTGACTCCGCCGACAATTTTCCCGGTTGTCCTGGCGTAGGTGAGAAAACTGCCATCAAACTCATCAACGAGTTTGGCAGCGTAGAGAACCTGATTGAAAATTCTTCAAAAGTAAAAGGAAAACTTCGCGAAAAAGTAGAAGGCGCCATAGAAGACATCAAGATGTCAAAGTTCTTGGCCACCATCCGAACCGACGTGCCCGTAGCTCTCAAGATGGACGACTTGAAATTGATAGAAGCCGACAAGGAGAAACTCGACGAAATCTTCACCGAGTTAGAGTTTAAGTCTTTTGCCAATAGAGTTCTTAAAAAAACTCAACAAAAGCCAACAAACGCTTCTTCCGAGCTCGATTTATTTGCAGAAAATCCAGCCAACGGTAAGGAAGAGCAAAAAAACACGAATTTTGAGACCATTAAAACTGTAGAACACAAATATAATCTCATTGATAATGAGGAAGATGCAAAGCGTATTTATGATTTTTTATTTACAAAACAAATTCTCAGTTTAGACACAGAAACCACTTCAACCCATGCCATCGATGCCGAGTTGGTGGGTTTGAGCTTTGCCGTCGAGGAAAAAGAAGCCTTCTATGTGGCAATACCAAGCAATCGTGAAGAAGCTTTAAAATTCGTAAACATCTTTAAACCCCTCTATGAGAACCCTGAAATCATGAAAGTGGGACAAAACATCAAGTACGACTACGAGGTGTTGATGAACTATGGGGTGGAGATACAAGGCAAGATGTTCGACACGATGATAGCCCATTATCTCATCCAACCAGAGCTCTACCACAACATGGACTATCTGGCGGAAGTATATCTGCATTACCAAACTGTACATATAGAAGACTTGATAGGCCCCAAAGGCAAAAACCAAAAATCGATGCGCGACCTCTCCCCTGCCGAGGTTTACGAATATGCAGCCGAAGATGCCGACATCACTTTGCGCCTCAAGAATATTTTGGAACCCAAACTCAAAGAGCTCAATCTGGAAGAACTGTTCTGGAATGTAGAGATGCCTCTCGTACCCGTATTGGCGCACATGGAAACGAATGGCGTATGCATAGACACCAACACTCTGAAAGAAACGTCAATCAATCTGACCAACAGACTGACCGAAATAGAGCACCACATCTATGAGTTGGCAGGCGAGTCTTTCAACATAGCCTCCCCCCGACAGGTAGGCGAAATCCTCTTTGGGAAAATGAAGATCGTAGACAAGCCCAAGAAGACCAAAACAGGACAATATGTGACGAGCGAGGAAATTCTGCAACAACTGAGAAGCAAGAGTCCCATCATCGATGAAATTCTGAACTACAGAGGGTTGAAGAAACTCCTCAGCACCTATGTAGACTCCTTGCCCAAGCTCATCAACCCTCGCACAGGACACATTCATGCCTCGTTCAACCAAGCTATCACAGCTACAGGGCGACTCTCGTCCAGCGACCCCAACCTGCAAAACATCCCGGTACGTGACGACGATGGCAAGGAGATACGTCGCTGCTTCATACCAGAACCTGGTTGTTTGTTCTTCTCTGCCGATTATTCACAAATAGAGTTACGTATCATGGCACATCTAAGCCAAGACCCTAACATGGTGGAAGCTTTCCGTGAAGGCAGCGACATCCATGCCGCCACAGCCGCCAAGATATGGCACGAGGACATCAGCCAAGTAACTGATGCACAGCGCAAAAAAGCCAAGACTGCCAACTTCGGCATCATCTACGGCATCACTACCTTCGGTCTTGCGCAGCGCATGAATATCGAGAACAAGGAAGCTAAGCAAATCATCGATGATTACTTCCGTACTTTCCCTGGAGTAAAGGCCTACATGGAGAAATCAAAAGAAATAGCCCGAGAAAAAGGCTATGCCGAAACCATCTTCCATCGCCGCCGTTACTTGCCAGACATCAATAGCCGAAATGGCACGGTAAGAGGTTTCGCCGAGCGCAATGCCATCAACGCTCCTATCCAAGGGTCAGAGGCTGATATTATCAAAGTAGCAATGGTGAGAATCTTCAATCGTTTCAAGGCAGAGGGAATCAAGAGCAAGATGATTATCCAGGTGCACGACGAACTCAACTTCTCGGTTTATCCTGAGGAAAAAGAGAAAGTAGAGAAAATCGTGATTGAGGAAATGCAAAATGCTTACCACCTCCGTGTGCCATTGATTGCCGACGCTGGCTGGGGGAAAAATTGGCTGGAAGCACACTAAGCCATCCACATAGTAGCATCCCGTTTGTTTCACATGAAACAAACGGGATGCTCTTGTCAATATAATAGCATTATCTTGTACCCTATTCGGTCTGTGAAGTTGTCTTCCTCCACAGATAAAACGTACCCAGTACTGACTATCCACGGCAAATTATTGATTAATGTAACAAGAAACAATTCTGAACAATTTCTCTATCTCAGATATTTTTATTAATTTTGCAACGTTAAGTTATAGCTAAAACCTGAAATGAGAAAGATTATTTTTTTGCTGTTATTACTATATACGAGTTTCACTTATGCCCAGTTGAAAGGTGTGAGAATGGAAAAGAATCCTGCCGTATCACAGTTGCCTGTGAGCTCCATCTCCTATACCATTGAGGATTCCGAGGGATATATGTGGTATGGTTCCGTGGATGGATTGTGTCGTGACGACGGATACCATGTACATGTGTTTCGTTCCGACTTTCATACTCCAGGACTCATGGACATCAATTCCGTACTTTGTATCATCGAAGCACAGGATGGTCGAATTTGGTTTGGTACTCATAAGGGAGTATATATCCTTGATAAACAAACATATGGCATAGAGAAAATTGGCATCAAAGAATTGCAGGAAAAGCCGATAGAACTAATGGCCGCTCGTAAGAACGGAGATGTATGGATAGCTTGCGACAACTTGCTGTACGAACTGGATGGAAAGGGAAATCTCCGCAAGCTCCACAAGATGTCTTCAGACTGTACAACCCTTTATGAAAATAGACGAGGCGACTTCTTCTATTCTACCCAAAATGGAGAATTCTATTGCAGGAATACCCAGGGCAAGGAGGTATTGTTGAGCAAGGTGATGCCGGTAAAAAACATGTGCGAAGATAGGCATACAGGATACTATTGGCTTCTTACCGGTGGCTCTATCATATGGTATTACAATCCAAAGACCCAAACATCGAAAGCTCGATTCCAACTGCAGCAAGTACCAGAAAACATGAATGCGGCATCGTTCAGAGAGGTGTTGCAAGACCACAAATATCACTATCCCTGGCTATTGGGCAATGATCACATTTACACGTTAAAACCCGTTGGCAACGGGAAACTTGAAAAAATTTGGAACCACCGTACACGCCATCACCATCAAGAAGTATCCTGACGGAAAGAAAACATACGAGGTTGATAAGTTGAGAAGCGATGTGGGCGGCGACCGCAAATGGGATGACAAGATGTACTGGTTGTCTATCACCAAAGAAGAAATGGACAAGAACCCAAATTTCACTCAAAATCCACACTATACAAAATAATTAATTAATACACCACAATGAAAAAAGTTATCATTACAATTATTGGATTGTTTTTAATCTGCGTCATTAGTACGAATACTATCAAGGCGCAAGACAACCAAACTTTTCGCAAATGGGCACAGACACCTCCTATGGGATGGAATAGTTGGGATTGTTATGGGCCTAATGTTACAGAAGCTGAAACAAAAGCCAATGCTGACTTTATGGCGAAAAACTTAAAGCAGTATGGCTGGGAATATGTAGTAGTAGATATTCGCTGGTTTGTTGCCAACGACAAGGCTGGTGGCTACAACGAGAACAACCCCGTATATGTCATCGACAATTACGGAAGATACCAACCTGCTGAGAATCGTTTCCCTTCATCAGTCAACGGCAAGGGCTTCAAGGCTCTCGCCGATTATATACATAGTAAAGGACTAAAATTTGGCATTCATATTATGCGTGGAATCCCAAAGGTTGCCGTTATGCGCCACCTACCTATCAAAGGAACCAACGGAATTACCGCTGACCAGATCTATAGCGAAGAAGGTAGATGCAAATGGTTGAAAGACAATTATACCGTAGATGCCTCTAAGCCTGGAGCACAAGAATACTACAATTCTATCTTTGACATGTATGCAGAATGGGGCGTGGATTTCATCAAGATAGACGACTTGTCTGCTCCAGATTATCATCAGCCAGAAATCGACATGATTCGCAAGGCCATCGACCGAACAGGAAGACCTATCGTGCTCAGCACCTCTCCTGGGGAAACTCCAATCGCTGCTGCCAAACACGTGGATAGCCACGCTAATATGTGGAGAATGGTCAATGACGTTTGGGATATATGGTCAGACTTTACCCATCTCGTAAAAGTTGCCCACGACTGGTACCCTTACATCGGAGAAGGCACATGGCCTGACTGTGATATGATTCCGCTCGGACACATCGCCATACGTGGAGAAAGAGGAGAAGACAGAATGACTCGACTTACAAAAGATGAGCAATACTCACTCATGACATTCTTTTGCATCTTCCGCTCACCGCTGATGTTTGGTGGCGACTTGCCTACCATCGATCCTTTCACATTGTCATTGCTCACCAACAAGGGTGTTTTGAAAATGCACAAAGATGGAAGCAATGTCAAAGAATTGTTTAATGATGGCAAAAAATTAGCGATCACCTCTAAAGACAGTAAGAATGGCGCTACATATTTGGCCATATTCAATCTCTCCGACCAAAAACAGCAAATACAAGTTCCATTGAGTTCTTTAGGTATTAAAGGAGCCAAAAAAGCCACTCTATTATGGCAAAACAAACAGGTAGGCAAGGTGAAAGGAAATGGAAAAGTAAAAGCTAACCTGAATCCTCATGCTTGTACATTATACAGATTAGATTGAGACTGAAAGTTTCAAGAATCATTCGTATCTATAATACTTCTATAAAAAGACGTGTTTGAACAATAACAATTGTTGCTCAAACACGTTTTTCAAAAAAGTTCCAAACAAAAATGGTATGAAAAAAATATTTATTTCTATCCTCTCATCCATTCTTTTGAATGCCCCTTTACAGGCACAAGTGTATTCTGTGCAATCCCCTGATGGACATATTGCCTTGACCGTCTCGAACCAAGAGCAATTAACCTACTCTGTACAGTTAGACGGAAAAACACTTATCGCCCCATCTCCCATGGGATTTCAGTTGAAAGACGAAAAAGAGATGAATGGCAACTTTAGAGTAGAGAATGATGCCAAGGTCAAAAGCGGAACAGAGTCTTGGACTCCTATTGTTCGCAACAAGCATGCCGTATGTCAGGTTCCCTATCAGGAACTCACGTTGAATCTAAAAGAAAAAGATGGCCAATATCGCCGCATGGACGTTGCTTTCCGTGTGATGAACGACGGCGTGGCATTTCGCTACACCCTCTATGGCATCTCAAGGTTGGGAAACAGGCAAATCACGAAAGAACTAACAGGTTATTCCATACCAGAGTCTTCCATTCTTTGGATACCTGCATTCGGTTATGAGAACAATGGCAAGAGCTATAAGTCTGCTCAAGAAGGAGTATTCGAAAAGACTCCTGTAAAGAGCATAAAAACAGACATCCATGCAGGCTTGCCTGGCTTGATAAAAGTAGATGAGAAAAACTGGATGGCCATCACTGAAGCCAACTTAGACAATTACCCAGCATTCTACCTGGGTAGAAGCAAGGAGGCGAAGGAAGGCTACCAGATGTTGGACACCAAACTTACTCCTATTTGGGGTGAAGACGAAAATGGCGTGAAAGCCAGATTTGACGAAGCCGCAAACTCCTCGTGGCGTGTCATAATGATCGGGCACAACCCTGGAAAATTCATAGAGAGCGAAATCATTCGTTCACTCAACCCCGATTGCGCCATAAAAAACACAGAATGGATAAAGCCTGGAATGTCGGCTTGGGACCATTGGTGGAGCGGAGAAATAAAGATGGAGCAAAGCGTCATCAAGCAATATATAGACTTGGCTGCCAAAGAAAAATGGCCCTATATGCTTATTGACTGGACTTGGTATGGAGAATTCAACAATCCAAAAGCAGACATCACCAAAGTGGCACCTCAACTCAACATGCCAGAAATCATCGAATACGCAAAATCTAAAAATGTGGGCATTTGGTTATGGTTGAGATGCGAGGATGCCAACAACAACGACCAGTACAAGCAAGCCTTCCCTCTCTATCATAAATGGGGGATAAAAGGTGTGAAGATAGACTTCATGGACCGTGATGACCAAGACATGGTAAACTGGTATCGTCGCATCATCAAGACAACAGCAGACAATGAACTGATGCTTGACCTGCATGGAGCCTATAAACCCGACGGCATAGAACGTACCTATCCACATGTGCTAACAAGGGAAGGTGTGATGGGAGAAGAAAACTACAAGTGGTCCGACAAGATGACTCCGGAACACAATGTGACGTTGGCCTACACTCGCTTGCTGGCTGGGCAGATGGATTATACTCCTGGTGGTTTTCTCAATGTTACCCAGAAGCAATTCAAAAATCAATCGCCAACGCTCGTTTCGAATACGCGTGCTGCGGAACTTGCCAAATTCGTAGTATATGAAAGTCCATTCATGTGCTTCTGCGAACATCCAGACAACGTATATGGACAGGTGGGTGAAGACTTCGTTCAAAAAGTTCCAACCACATGGGACGACATCAAGTTCTTAGGGGGAACCCCCGACACTTATGTAGCTTTAGCCTAGAAGACTGGTGAACAGTGGTACGTAGGTGTCATCAACAACAGCAAGCAACGCACCATCCGTCTCGACCTGAGCTTCCTGCCGAAAGGCAAGTACCAAATAGAATTTTGGAAAGATGGCAAGAAAGCCAATTCAGTAGCAACGGATTGCGAACATAAAGTCACAAAGACTTCTTCCACTAAGCCTTTGAGCGTTCAATTAGCCAATGCTGGAGGATATGTTTGTATCATCAGCCGAAAGCTATAAAAGGCTGTATCTGGAAAATGATCCATGAAATGGGTGGCATTTAGCCAAAACGTATCATGAGCGAATGCCCCCATGGAATTGAATGAAATAAATATGGTACTTTTGGATAGAATATTTTATCTTTGTAACTAGGCTGTCCAATTTGATGTACCCACTTTTAAGCACAAAGTATGTTCCTCCGCTTTATCATAGGATTTTTGCGTAGGTTAGTTTCTTTCCAAAGTTTGACATTCCCTACAGTCTGCCTCCTCATAATTTCCCCGATGTTTACCTTACTAGCATTTGACAATTTTCCTAGCTTAGCCCTTATTGGTATATAGAGCACGGAAACTGTAAAACCATTGATTTTATTGGATGGCATAGCTGCTTTGAAGATAGGCTGTCCAATTTGATGTACCCGCTTTTTGTTTATTTCCTCACCAAAGTGTCAAAAGAACTCGTCGCCCCATTGCTGGCGATTGGCACAAATGCCAACAACATGAAAATGGACGACAAGGCAATAGAGAAGAAACTCTGTATCATCCAAGACTATGTATCCATCGTCCCTCCATTGCCAATAGCCTTCGGCATCATACCAGACAAAGCCCTCTGCATCAATCAGAATCTTATTGATAGCCATTGTGGGAAGATAGCTCTGTGTAGGCAATGCCCCAACCATAACATTTTGCGCCATAAGAAAACCCAGGCACCGTTAGCACGAGGACGAAGCTCAGCAGAATTTGTTAATCCTTATTTTCTCTATATTCCCACCATCGTCTCCAAGAGAAACTTCCCCGTCTTGGTCTTGAATACTTTCTTTTCGAAAGTTTTGATACTATCGGGAGCAATGTGGTCTTCGTAGGCATTGACAAGGAAATCTGCCTCCAAGAGAATTTGCCAGTCGATGCCTTCTACATTCTTATACGTATGATGATGGGCGATGAGGAAACAAACTCGCTCCACCTGCTCCTCTGTGTAGCCACCCACTTGCGCCAACACCTTGCGAGCCTCGGCTGGACCTTCCTTCTCTTGATGCTTGCCATTGCAGTCTCCATACTTCTGTTCGCTCACATGGATGCCTATATCATGGAGGATAGCTGCAGTTTCAAGGATGAATAAGGTATCCTCGTCCACATTTTCCAACTTGGCGATAGTTGCAGCAAAATCGTGTACCTTCACGAAATGCTGGATACGAGGCAAATCTCCCTTGTCATACTCCACCATTGCCAGAATCAATTTGCATGTTGTTGTTTCACACTCAAAACGCTTCATACTTATAAAATCAAAAACTTAAATTACAAACACACTGCAAAACTAATCATTTTTTCGGAAACAGACAAACCAACCAAAAGGAAAGATGGGACATCTCGTCTCTTTATATCGTATTTAGTCTCATTTTCAACAAATTCCGTACTACCAAACTATACGCTTTTGCTCGTAATTCAAAAATAATCTTTCCTTTTAACATCATTTACCTAAACAAATTTGGAATTATTACAATATATATATACCTTTGCAATATCTATCAGACAGAGGAAGACTATCATTCTTCTGATAGTAAGTGAATTAACAACAATATTAACTTCAAAAGAACAAAAACATTATGAAGAAGTATATTTGCAACGTATGTGGATGGGTGTATGACCCAGCAGTAGGAGACCCTGACAATGGCATTGCTCCAGGTACTGCATTCGAAGACATTCCAGATGATTGGGTTTGCCCACTTTGCGGTGTCGGCAAGGATGAGTTCAGTCCTGTAGAGGAATAAAAGCTTATCATTTAATAGGAGGAACGATTATGACTAAGAACAGAGAAATCTACCGTTGCACAGAGTGTGGCAACGTGGTGGAAGTTGTGAACCCGGGAGCTGTGCCCTGTTGTTGCGGTCAACCAATGAAACTACTGAAAGAGAACACTTCAGATGGTGCCAAGGAAAAGCATGTACCCGTGATAGAACCAATCAATGGTGGATATCGAGTAAAGGTAGGAAGCACGGAGCATCCGATGCAGCCTGAGCATTACATCCAATGGATAGAGTTGCTCACTCCTACCGATGTGCTTCGCCATGAGTTGAAGCCTGGCGAAAAGCCAGAAGCTGTATTCTTGACTAAAGCCGACGCCAAGGATGTAACGGCTCGCGAATACTGCAACCTGCATGGGTTGTGGAAAGGAGATATCTGAAAAGTGTCGCAACCTCACAAGATCCATGAGATCGCGACACCTTTTTGCATAATCAATGAACTAAAATAGTTAAACCACAGAGAGAGTTCCGTTCCGTGTAAACGGAACGGAACTCTCTCTTTATACCTTTTTATTTTTATAGTGTGGTTTCTTATCCCGAACTGGGGTTATAAGATAGGTAAATGCATGGGAACCAGTTGGCATATCGCTTATTCGCCTCCGTCTTATCCGTCAAGCGATTGATACCTTTTTGCCAAGTATTCTCCATTCGCATACGTAGATAAGCAAAAACATTCTTGCTCTCTTTCTCGTCGTACAGGATGCAGACAGCCATCCCATACATCCATAATACTGTCGGAACAGTGTTGTTATGTCTTTCTTATCCATCACGTACTTTTTACCATCTATTATCCCCAAGAAGAGAAAACGCTAACCCTAAGTTTGCTTTTTCTTTGTAAAAGTACTCTTTTTCTTCCCTTTTTACAAGAAACCTATCGCAAGAAAAAAGCGAGATTGCGACAGGTTTTTCGTTAGAAAGTTGTCGCAATCGCATATTTTTTGTAACTTTGCGACAGGTTTTAACAAATAAAGACAAATATGAAGAAGAACATCAAAAAGAACTTTCTGTTCTCTATCTTGGCATTTCTGAGCCTAACGATTCAAGCTCAGAAATATCAAGGAAGTATCGTTGATGCAGAAAGCCAACAAAGTTTGCCTTTCGCCACTATCTATATTGACGCAGACCATAAAGCCTTGGCTAATACAAATGGAAAATTTTCCATAGAGACCACATCTACTGGTCATGCCAAGATTAGTTGTGTTGGGTATCAAGAAATCCTTGTACCCATCACCTCTCTCAACTCAACCATCAAACTAAAGCCTTACACCATCAACCTAAAAGAGATTACAGCTTATCCTATAGATGTCATCATCAATAAGATTATCAACAAGTTACAAGCTGAAACCGTTCAACATAAAGAACAAACATCTAATTTCTTCTTCCGCCAATCCACCTTTAATGATAATGTCTGCAACGAGTTTATAGAGAGTTGCTTCTGTGCAAAATCTGAGATTTCTCTCAGAGGATTGTCTTTGATTACAGGCAGATATGCAGCCTTACCCACAACAGAAAGCTGTAAATATTCTTATTGCACCAACTTCTTCTCATTATCACAATTGGGAATTTTGTCACGTAAAGTAGTGAAAAACATGCCCATTCCCATATTGACAAAAGACTACAAGAAGTATTATCATGTAGACTATACTGTTCTCCAAGATCAGCAACATTACATCTATATGATTTCCTTCAAAGCGAAGAAGGGAATTCACCGTAGTATTCTAGAAGGCAACCTTTACGTGGACAGCGAATCACTTGATGTCCTTAAATTTGCCGGACATCTCTCGCATTCCACTCTAACTCCGTCTAAACACGAGAAACTTCCTCTCAACTTATCCATAAACACTTTGTACACTACGAAAAGAGGATTTACAGAGGTGGAAAGTGAATACATCAATGGTAGCTATCACTATCTCAGCAAGCAAATTCGTATCAACATGCTTGTATTCAACATTGGCGAGCAAAAGTTGAAAGGAAAGAAGCACATCAAATATAACGATAACCTCAAAGAGATTATTGCCAAGCAGAAATACAATCCACAATTTTGGAAAATGAACTTTGGCATCAAGCGAACTAAACTTGAACGACAAGTGATAGAACTCTTTGAAAACAAAAATGTATTCACAAACGTAAAATAGTAAAGTATAGAATATAAGGCAAAGAGCCAAATTTTAGCAAGAAATCTGTCGCAATCTTATATTTTTTGTAACTTTGCGACAGGTTTTTAAATAATCAAACAATTAAGACAATGGCAAGAAACAATAAAGAAAACCAAAGCAACAAGGCTAGCAAGGCTTCTGCTAGCAAAGCTACCGCCTCCACCAAGAAAGCCACCAAAAAGAAAAAGAAAAAGCTCGTTATCTCCCATATCGTCAAACCTGAGAAGATGAGCTTGGAGGAGTGGCAGGTGAAACTTCGCCAACAGGCTTCCAAGACCGAACGCTTTGTAATCAGTAGCGTAGATGAGGAACTTTGCCCTGGTGAATATATCGTTCGCAACCCAGAGAAGCACAACGAATATAAGGTGGTGTATCGTGGAGCCAACAGCGAATGGAATTATTGTTCTTGCATGGATTTCAAGACTTCGAGACTCGGCACATGCAAGCATATCGAAGCCGTGAAGAATTGTTATATCGGAAAGAAAGGAACTCATGTGCATCGTGAGATTCCTCCTTACACCTCCGTCTATCTCTCCTATCGTGGTGAACGATGCGTAAAGATTCGCATCGGTTCTGACAACAAGGAAGAATACGAGCGTCTTGCCAAGGATTATTTCGACGAAAACCATGTCCTGAAGGAAGCTGCTTATGCCCATATCGGCTCTTTTCTGAAACAAGCCAGACAGATAAGCGATACCTTCAGATGCTATAAGGATGCCATTGACTTTATCGTGGATATTCGTGAGAAGGCAACAAGAAAGAAGATAGTTGAAACCTACGATGACAAGAAACTCGATGAGCTTCTGAAAGTTACCCTCTATCCTTACCAAAAGGAGGGCATCCGCTTTGCTGCCAAGGCTGGCAAGGCTATCATCGCCGACGAGATGGGCCTCGGAAAGACCATCCAAGCCATCGGCACAGCCGAACTATTGCGCAAGGAAGGTCTCATTGGCTCTGTACTCATCCTCTGCCCTACCTCCTTGAAGTATCAGTGGCGAAGTGAAATCAAGAAGTTCACCGATGCCGAAGTCTATGTCATTGAGGGAAGCCATCTCAAGCGAAAGGAGGCTTACAATCGACCAGAGCCTTACAAGATTATCTCCTACAACAGTGCCGCCAACGACATCAAGATACTCGGTAGTTTGCAAACCGACATGCTCATCATGGACGAGGTACAACGCTTGAAGAACTGGAACACCCAGATTTCCCGTGCGGCAAGAAAGATTGAGTCTGATTACTCCGTGATTCTATCGGGCACGCCTTTGGAGAACAAGCTCGACGAGCTTTACTCCATCGTGGAGTTTGTGGATAACTTCCGCCTTGCTCCTTATTATCTCTTCAAGGAGAACCATATCATCACAGACGAGACTGGCAAGGTGCTGGGATACAAAAACTTGAACGAGATAGGCAAGAAACTCAGCGACATACTCATCCGTCGCCGCAAGAAAGACGTAAAGCTACAGATGCCTAAGCGAATGGACAAGAATCTCTTTGTTCCGATGACTAAGGAACAAATGGGGATGCACCAAGAGTGGCAAAACAACGTACGCATGTTAGTCTTGAAATGGAGAAGAATGCACTTTTTGTCTGATAAGGATCGTAAACGCCTCATGCTTTTCCTCTCTCAGATGCGAATGGTATGCGACAGCAGTTACATCCTCGACCAAAAGACGAGATACGACACCAAGGTAGATGAGTGCGTCAATATCATCAACGACATCATCAGCGAGGAAGGCGAAAAGGTAGTGGTATTCAGCCAATGGGAACGCATGACTCGCCTCATTGCCAAGGAACTGGAGAAGAAGGAGATTGGCTTCGAGTATCTCTATGGTGGCGTACCATCCGAGAAACGCAAGAACTTGGTGGACAACTTCATGAACGAGCCATCGAGCCGAGTATTTCTTTCCACAGATGCCGGTAGCACTGGCTTGAACCTGCAAGCTGCCGCCACCATCATCAACATCGACTTGCCTTGGAATCCAGCCGTGCTCGAACAGCGTATCGGTCGCATATACCGTCTCTGTCAGCAGAGCAACATCCAGGTTATCAACCTCGTAGCTCCCCACTCCATCGAGGAAAGTATGCTTGGCAAACTTCGTTTCAAGACATCCTTGTTTGAGGGCGTATTGGACGACGGAGAGGACTCAGTATTCATCAGCGACGATAAGTTCAGCAAGATGATGGAAACTGTAAGCGGCATCGTGGAAGAGGTGGAGGAAACATCGAGTTCTGCTGATGCAGAAGCTATTAAAGAATCTACTGCCTCTACAATATCTGTCGAAGAGGAAGAAAAGCCGAAGGACTCGTTGAATGAAGAGAAGAAAGAAACAAAAGATGAGAAAGCCGTATCTTCAGATACTATTTCTGGCGATACAACCGAAGCTGACACGCCAAAGGCAACTATTGACACAGGTGCCAGTACTTCCCATCGCCCTGCCCAACCAAAGGATTTGGTGGCCCAAGGCGTTTCCTTCCTCTCTGGTTTGGCAGAGACGTTGAAGTCGCCAGAGGCAACAGCGCAACTAGTAGACTCCATCATAGAGAAAGATGAGCAGACTGGCGAGACATCCATCAAGATTCCTGTGGAAAATAAAGAGACAGTCTCTAACCTTCTGAATCTCATAGGGAAATTGTTTGCAAAATAAGAATGACAACTAACCCCCAAGATCGCGCACGGGCTGTTCACAATCGTTTACACCATGTTCATAATCGTTCATAACTATTCACTGCACATTCAGTTTTTGCACAAAATACAGCAAGAAAAAGAACCCTCGAAAATTACCTGAAGTCATGTCGTACGACTATACAACCTCATGTCGTACAACTATACGACCTCATGTTGTACGTTCATAGCAACTATAGTTGTACGACATGACAACCTCATAAAAACATGTGTTTTTTTAGAGTTTAACAAGCCTCATACACCTCAATTCCCCTCCTATCAATATGCCCTTTGAGTTCTGCATTTTTCAAGTCCTTATAGATACAGAAATCGAACTCATAAGGCAGGAGGAGGTCATCTATCTCGTTCTTGAGACAAAGGAGGTCATCAAGCGACAAAGTTTCTCCAGTCAATGCTATGTCAACATCAGAGAAAGGCTTGTTGGTTCCTTTGGCTCTTGAACCGAAAAGGATTGCTCGTTTGATATGAGGGAAATGGGAGAATACAGAGAACACTCTCTCCCATTCCTCTTCTTCTATACCATATTTCTTCATCTCTTAACTCTAAAAGTTAGTATATTTGCAGAAAGAAGGCTTTTTATACTTCTGATGCCCTGATGACATTCATCTTCTCACTAAACTTCACAAATATCGGAAGATAATCATGGATGATTTGATTGAAGACCATGCTAAACTCCTCCTCGTCATAGCAATGAGAAGTAAGATTGCGAGAAGAAATGGTACTCATCCATGCCGTATCTTCGATGATTCCCATTTGCAAAGCCTTGCGAATGGCATCCCTCGAACCTTGTACATCGGTATAACCTTGATATTCCTCATAATCCTTCATCACCTTCCAAGCCAATTCTTGCGTATATTCAAAACGTTGCACAAGACCTTCTTTCAAAAGGTCATCTACCTCACCACTAAATTGTTTCTCGGTTGAAACAATCTTAGCAGCGTTCTGCAATCGAGCCACCGCCTTATCATAGTTGCTTAATCGCTGTATCCAACGAATATCTTGATTCTCTGTCATAGCTTTCTATTTTAGGGCAAAGATACGGAAAACAATAGAAAACCACAAAAAAGTATATACATTTAACATCATTTGCCTAAAAAATCTATTTTTTCATTTTCTGCTACATTTTCTATTGCCGTTATCTATCCTTTCAACTATTTTTTGTACTTTTGCAGTATCGTAACCAAAACACAAGAAAATGAAAAGAATAATGACAACGTTCTGTTTTAAGACTTGCTTAGTAGCATTGCTTTTATGCAATACAAGTACTATCAACGCTCAAGGCTTTTTCAAAAAAATGGGAAAAGCTATACTAAAAACTGCTGAAGCTATTGCAGACAGCAAAGAAAGCAACACAAAAGAAGATACCTTCCCTATACAAATCCAAAGGAGATCTTCCAACGATACATGGAAGAAAAAAGGAGAGCGCACGTACTTCGATTTTGTAAGAATAACAAGAGAGGACAATGACGGAAACACATTTGTCGACAGTTTATTCGTCGAACCTCTCCATGATTGGAATTGCTCTAAGGATGACATCAAGAAATATATGGATTGCAACGACTACCGCAACATAGACAACTCCACTCGTATGATGTTTGCTAAAAAGCAGGAAAAAAACGATACCGACGAGGAAGCAAGCGAGGGCATGACTGCTTATACTATCCTGAATGGCAAGCTCATCATGGCTTCCAGTTCTTTCAGCCAGGTCACCAAAGCAGAGGTTCTCAAGTGGTTCCACAAGCACTATACCCTAAAAGAAAAGGACGACAGCAATTATAATGATTCTTACACCTTCTATAGCAAAAATAATGACACAAGCGTGACCGTTAGTTTCTCTAATTTCAATAATTCAGAGAAGAGTAATGTTAGTATTGTTTATATAAACAATATATAGCATATAAATATGAATACAAAATAACAAGACTCTCTAAACTCCGTCCGCAATTCTATAGTTTTTACTATCGGATTGCGACATTTTTTGTTGTTTCTATTGTTATTTCCTTATTTTTTCATATCTTTGCCCAAATAAAACCAAAAATATAAGAACATGAAAAGAATACTACTGCCGCTCTGTCTATTGATAAGCTATACTTTGAGCTTGCAAGCACAAGTTACAAACCTTGAAGAAACCAAAGAAGATTCTGTCATCAATGTTATCGCCTATTTCTGCAAAGGCGATACCATGAAATATACCTATACGGATGCTGTTTATAAAATTGCGCAAAAAGACACCATTACCTCCAGCTTTTACACCCGCGACTGCATGATAGTAGTAACAGATTCCACCGCCCAAGGCTATAAGATGGAACTAACACCATTCGAGGTAGAAGTAGCGGACGACTCTACCGCCAACACATTGGAGACCAAGATGAACGTCGCCATTCTGAAGGGCTTCACCAATATCAAAATCAAATTTCACACCGATGAATTAGGCACGATAGAAGCCATCGACAATTGGCGTGAAGTAAGAGACCTGTTCCTGAACGGCACCAAAAAGGCTTTTGACGAATTATACAGCCAGACGCCAGACATAGATTCCTTCATGCCAAGGAAGAATTTTGAAAACATGATAGCAATCAGCATGAGAAATGAAGAGGCAGTCAGAGAATGCATCGAAGAATTACCCTTGCTATTCGATTGCCATGGAAAGCAATTCAAGATAGGCACTACAGAAGTCACAGACTCGACGGCCTCACTTTATCCTACCAAAATAAAAGTATTGGCTTCATACACACAAGATGAAGAGGAGGGAACGGAAGGAGACTACACACTCGTCTCCAGCAGTACAACAGCCATTCCTCCTAAAGACACCAAGCAACTCATAGGATTTGTCTTCCAAAGTCTCTTCTCTGGAGAATTGGGCAAGAAAGGAGAGGCTTTCGTCCAAGATTCTCTTGAAAGCGTACTCAAGAACGACAGTATGAAAGTAGAGAATTATGAGAAATACTATATCTTCGGAAACGGTTGGCCTGCCCACATGCAAACCCTCAAGTCATCAGGCTTTTCTTTCCAAAAGAAAGTGGAATGCAAGTCGATAGACTGGTATTACCGCTCTTGGAAGGGTTATGCCATAAAAGGCGAAGAAGAAGATAAGAAAGAGTTATAAGTTATTTATACAGTACCTTATCCTATCCACAGGAGGATAAAACCTCTCCCTTTATTGGCAGGGCGGACGCATCAAAATGCGTTCGCCCTGTCTATAGAGACTAACCTTTATCCACATAAAAAGCAACCTTTATCTCCCTAACAAAATCTTCTTGATGTCGTTCAGCTTATTCAAAGCCTCCACAGGGGTAAGGTTGTTCACATCCAAGCCGAGTATCTCGTCTCTGATTTGGCAGAGTACAGGATCGTCGAGTTGGAAGAAACTGAGCTGCATGCCATCCTTTGGCTCGTCGAGATGCTGCACGTTTGGCTTGCCGGCACCTCCCACACCTGCGTTATCCTCTTCCAGTTGTTTGAGAATGGTGTTGGCACGTTTCACGATGCTGCGAGGCATACCGGCTATCTCAGCCACGTGGATACCGAAGGAGTGCTCGCTGCCGCCTGGTTCCAATTTACGAAGGAAGATAACCTTGCCGTCCACCTCCTTCACGCTCACGTTGAAGTTCTTGATGCGAGGGAAGTTCTTTTCCATCTCGTTGAGCTCGTGATAGTGGGTGGCGAAGAGCGTGCGGGCTTGCGCCTTCTTGTGCTCATGCAGATATTCCACGATAGCCCAGGCGATGGAAATGCCATCGTATGTTGAGGTTCCACGACCCAGCTCATCGAAGAGCACCAACGAACGTGGCGACACATTATTTAATATATTAGCTGCCTCGGTCATCTCCACCATGAAGGTAGACTCGCCGAGCGAGATGTTGTCGCTGGCTCCCACACGGGTAAAAATCTTATCCACCAAACCAACCTTTGCACTCTCGGCTGGTACGAAGCAACCTACCTGTGCCAGCAAAACGATGAGGGCTGTCTGACGAAGCAAAGCCGACTTACCAGCCATGTTAGGACCCGTAATCATCATGATTTGCTGCTTCTCGGTGTCGAGAAAGACATCGTTTGGCACGTATCGCTCGCCCAATGGCAACTGGGTCTCGATGACAGGATGGCGACCTTGCTTGATGTCGAGCACCAGCGATTCGTCGATGACAGGACGCACATAGCGGTTCTCGTCAGAAACCTTGGCGAAGGACAAGAGACAGTCCATACGGGCTATCAAGTTGGCATTGATTTGTATCTGCGGAATGTATTCCTGCATGGCGGCTATCAGCTCGTTGAAGAGCTGTGCCTCCAAAATCAAAATCTTCTCGTCGGCACCAAGTATTTTCTCCTCATATTCCTTCAGTTCCTGGGTGATGTATCGCTCTGCCTGGGCAAGCGTCTGCTTGCGAATCCAGTCCTCTGGCACACGGTCCTTGAAAGTGTTTCTTACCTCCAGATAATAGCCAAATACATTGTTATAACCTACTTTTAAGCTTGTGATTCCTGTCTTCTCTATCTCTCGCTCCTGTATCTTGAGCAGATAGTCCTTGCCGTGGCGACTGATGGAGCGCAGGTCGTCGAGCTCGGCATTATAGCCATCGGCGATGACATCGCCCTTGTTGACAAGCTGTGGAGGGTCGGGCTGAATCTCCTTGGCGATGCGGTCCCTCAGGGTCTCACAGACATTGAGTTGCTCGCCCACTCGCTTCAAGGCATCATTCTTGGCATGCTGGCAAGCCACCTTGATGGGTTGGATAGCTTCGAGAGCGTTCTTCAGTTGCACGACCTCACGAGGCGAAACCCTGCCTACGGCTACCTTGGAGATGATGCGCTCCAAGTCGCCGATGCGATGCAGTTGGTCGTCGAGGAGCTGGCGGAACTCTGGTTCCTTGAAGAAATACTCCACGATGTCGAGGCGTTCGTTGATAGGTCTAACGTCTTTCAATGGGAAAACGAGCCATCTTCTGAGCATTCGTCCACCCATCGCCGTCACCGTGTGGTCTACTACGTTGAGGAGCGAGGAACCATCCTCCTGCATCGGAGCAACAAGCTCCAGGCTTCGGATGGTGAAGCGGTCCATGCGCACAAACTTCTCTTCCTCGATGCGAGAGAGTGAAGTGATGTGGTTGATGTGGGTATGCTGCGTTATCTCCAGGTATTGCATGATAGCACCGCTGGCGATGATGCCGTTCTTGAGGTGCTCCACGCCGAAGCCTTTCAGCGACTTGGTCTTGAAGTGCCCCAGGAGTTTCTGCATGGCGGTCTGCTCGGTGAAGACCCAGTCGTCCAATTCGAAGGTACAGTATTTAGTGCCAAAGTATTTCTCAAAATCGTTCTTCTTCCCTCGGTCGTAGAGTACCTCCTTAGGCTGGAAATTGCCCATCAGTTTCTCTACATAATCATAAGTACCTTCGCCTGTGAGGAATTCTCCTGTAGAGATATCGAGGAAGCTCACGCCGCAAGCGGTCTTTCCGAAGTGGACGGCAGCCAGAAAGTTGTTCTCCTTGTAGTTCAAGACGTTATCGCCCATCGCCACACCCGGTGTTACAAGTTCGGTGATGCCACGTTTCACCATCTTGTCCATCTGGCTCAGGCCTTTCTTACCCTTGATCTCTGCGCGCTTCTTCTTCGGGTCTTCGAGTTGGTCGCATACTGCCACCCGTTTGCCAGCTCTGATGAGCTTAGGCAGATAAGTGTCGAGAGCATGATGCGGGAATCCAGCCATCTCAGCCCCACCAGCCGAACCGCCGTTGTTGCGTCGGGTCAGGGTGATGCCGAGGATGCGTGAAGCCTCGATAGCATCTTCGCAGTAAGTTTCGTAGAAGTCTCCACAGCGGAAGAGCAACAAAGCCTCGGGATGCTTCGATTTCATCTCGAAGAATTGTCGCATCATAGGCGTAAGGCCTTTATTATCGTTTGCCATTATTATTCTGTATTTTTATGTTTCGTTCTATCATATTTTTTCTAATCTCCTAACAATACTCCCCTTTGAACCAAAGGCGATATATCGGATCTACAAAGACATCCTTTTGCTTCTCGATGATGTCTTTGTTTTGGAGCGTCTTCTTGTTCTTGACTATCGTATTGGGATTGCCAAGATTATAGATTTACTTCACGGCTTGCGATGAAACATGTTGTTCTCCGCTAGCGTACCAAATTGAAATGGAGATTGATATGCTGTCATATTCCTAGTAATTTAATGCAAAGTTACGAAATATTACCCAAAGGTAAGTTACCCTAGGGCAATATTTATGAGACCAATGACAAAACTATGTTAATTATCAGCAGAAAGTAGTGGGATAATGCAAACTTTCTGCACTTATGCGTTGTTATAGTATAAAGTGTAACTTAAAAAAGAGAAGTTTATGAAGAAGGCTATTTTAGCAATGACTCTTGCGATGGCTTTCATCTTGGGAGCCTGCTCAGATGATGATGGCGACTGGACTCCAATGAAATGGAAGACCAGCGTAGTAAAGGAAAAAGACGGTAAGATAACTGTTCCGACCCAAGGCGGCAACTATGTATTTATCTGTACCAACTACAATAAACCTTGGATGTCGAGCTTAAAAGAAATAATTGAGGGTAAAGAGACATACTATAGACCACATAATGATAATAGTTTTTACTCTATCATCTCACCTTGGCTTACCGCCCAGTGGAAAGACAACATCTTAACGGTAACTGTCAAGCCTAATGAAACAGGAAAAGAGAGAGAAATGAAGGTTGAGGTTACCGCTGGTGACATCTTTGATACATTCACCTTTAAACAAGCAGCCAACGAATAACCCTCTACATATTATAAGGCAAGCCCTTTCTGAAAATTGCAGGAAGGGCTTGCTGCCTTTTATATATTTTTAAACGATAATCTAAAGTTTTCCCACAATAAGTGCGTAATTTTGTACGCATGAAAAGGAAACAGCTATACATCGGTGGAATATTGCTCGTTTGCTGCATGCTCGTGGCAATCGGCATGGCCTTGCGTGCCAATGAGGAAATCACTACCCTACCCACCATCGGACCGAAGATAGCGGCCAACATCCCTTATCATCCACAGATGAAGGATTCTGTGCAGAAACCGAAGCCTGTGGTGAAGAAGATGGACTTCAACATCAGCGGCACCTTGCTGGATACCGATGGCAACCCTGTGGCTGGCGTCATCGTGAGCGATGGCTACCACTGCGTGAAGACCGACTCCTTGGGGCGCTATAAGATGAGACGAGACTCGTTGGCTCGCTTCATCTACTACTCCGTGCCTGCCGACTGCGAGGTGCCTACCCATAGCGAGACCGACCGCACGGCTTGTTTCTATCAGGCTGTATCTAATGACAAGAAGAAATACGACTTCACGCTTACCCGATTACCAGGCGGCAAGGAGGTGAGCTATAAGATGATAGT
>DJOI01000066.1:30527-32713 GCA_002439605.1 Candidatus Segatella mututuai
GTATATGGTCTCAGCATGGGCGACGACGTGCAATATTATGGTGGCTACAACGCCAAGTTGGAGCGACAGATACGAGAGGCTTTAGGCTCTTCCGACATGCGCCTCTTCTCCGTCATCGGCAACCACGACCAAGACGGCAAGGCACTCTACAAGCGCAAGTGGGAGGAGAGTTTCGGTCCTACCGACTATTCCTTCGACCGTGGCGATGAACATTATGTGTGCATCAACAACTGTTTCTTCACGAAGGGCAAGGCCTATTATTCGCCTGGCGAACTGCACGAGACGCAGGTACGCTGGCTGAAGCAAGACCTCGCCTTCACCCCGAAAGATAAGAAGGTGATACTCTGCTATCACATCCCCTTTACCTTTGGAAACGCTCCCTACAAGAAAGCCACTCCTCTCGGCATCGAGAGCGAGAAGGGACATTATTCTTCCTCTCGCCTCACCCAATTGTTGGCTCTCTTGAAGGAGTTCAAGGGCGGCTATGAACTCTTCTGCGGCCACACCCATTTCGCTTGCAACCACGAAATCAAGCACAATGGCGAGTCGGTGATGGAGCATTGCCATGCAGCCGCCTGCGGCAACATCTGGCAGTCGAACATCAACATCTGTGGCACGCCCAATGGATATTACGTATACAATTTCGTGGGCACTCGCCTCACCGACTGCTATTACAAGGGAACATTCTGGGACAAGTCGAAGCAGATGACCATCTTCCGTGCCCAGACCGACTTCAATGGCGAGTCGTATGCCGACGACTGGAACTTATCAAAGGATAAGAACGTGCTGATAGCCAATGTATTCAATGCAGATAGCCATTGGCGAGTGGTAGCCATCGAGAATGGCAAGGAGTATCCGATGCGTCGCATCAGCAGCAAGGGGCAAGATGCCTTTGGCGCAGGTTATCATCATAAGTATGCCGAGAGCGTGGCTTATTGGTTTGTGAGCAAGAAAAACGGCTATTTGCTCATGAACCACCTCTATTATTATACGCCGAAGAATCCGAAGGCAAAGATAATCATCAAGGCGCAAGACCCTTACGGTCATACCTATACCGCCAGCAGCACGGATGCCGTGACTGAGCCTTTCTTCAACTACGCCCACTACTACGAGCGAGAGTACAAGGAGTATAAGAAGGTGAAAGACAAGATGCTTCGCGACTCAATAGCGAGCAAGCAAAAGGATAGTTCAGCTATAGGTACGACAGGGCGTAATGAACAAAAAGGTATGGCAAGGTAGCCGATGCTATCCACTGAACCTATTTTTAGAATAAAAGATTTGGAGATAAGAAAATAAAATCGTATTTTTGCATCAGAAGGACAACTTAAAGACAGGAGGAAAGAATATGATGATCAATGTAGCCAACCCTATTTACGACTCTGTGTTCAAATTCTTGATGGAAGATGATCGCATCGCCAAGACGATACTCTCAGCATTGCTCAAGGAAGAGGTTCTGAGTGTGGAGATTCGCCGCCATGAGCATACCAATACCACACGAGACACGCTCTCCATGTTTCGCATCGACTTTGCCGCCAAGGTAAGAGAAAAGGATGGTAACGAGAAACTCATCCTCATAGAGCTGCAAAAAACTTGGTTGGAGACGGAGACCCTTCGCTTCCGTCAATACCTTGGTGCCCAATATCTCACTCCTGAGAACATAGCCAAGGAGGGCAATAACGAGGGATATGCCGCTCCGATGATTGCCATCTATCTTTTAGGTCATCGTGTGGGTAAGGTCAACAAGCCTGTGGTATATGTCAAGCACAACGCCTATGATTATGAGGGTGAAGAGGTAAAGGACGCCATGAAAGATCCATTTATTGGTAGTTTAGTACATAATAGCATTATCGTGCAGATTCCTTTGCTGCATGGACAAATCAACAATCATCTCGACAAGGTGCTCAGTGTCTTCGACCAAAGCTATCGAGACAAGTCGAATCGCCAGATGATGGTGTTGGATGAAACAAGATACGAGGGCGATGACGATATGATGTATCTTCTTCGTCGTCTTACCGCAGCAACCGCCAATGCAGAGCTTCGTATGGATATGAATGTGGAGGACGAATACTTCTCTGCCATCGAACATCGAGATACGGAATTGATGGTAAAGACTCAGAAGTTAGAAGAAATGGACAAAATACTGGCTGAGAAGGATAAAATACTGACCGAGAAGGACAACCAGCTGA
>DJOI01000066.1:32889-57396 GCA_002439605.1 Candidatus Segatella mututuai
GAGAAGGACAACCAGCTGAAATCTATGGCGCAAGCGATGTTAAACAATGGCTTGTCCATGGAGGTTATCGCTCAAGCGATGGGTAAGAAGGTTGAGGAAATTAAAAACTTATTATAAGCAAGGTTATCCATATAAAAAGCGGCATTTGCTGTTCCAAGAGAAGGAACAAGCAAATGCCGCTTTTTATACCACGTTATCATCATTGAGGTTATTTATCGCCACCTTCCCAGTCATCCCACAGACTGCTGCCACCCGACATACCGGTGTTGTTTTCTTTGCCGCAGGCATCTCCTGTCGCAGGATCTGGAGAGACAGGAATTGTAGGGGTACTTCCGGCACAAATGCTTTGCATTTCTGCTTTAACTATGATTATCACAGGTTTCTCATACCTTTTCCTTGTCAGAGTTTTCATTTTGCTTTCGTTTTATGTTTATGTTTGTTGTTAAATGCCCGTTACCTTCGGCTTGCATTCATCTATCTTTTACTTTTTTACCTTTTAATCTTTCTCCCGTTCTGTATGTATATCTGTCCGCCCTGCGGGTTGGTGATGCGACGACCCATGAGGTCGTACATCGGAGCCTCGGCAGACTCGCCTTCAGCAGCGTTGATATTCTTTATCCCTGTCGTTTCTCCACCGAACGAGAGGCTCATGGTCTTTGCGCCATTGCCAGTACTGCCTAAATCGAGATAAGCACGGTAGGCTTCCACCTTAAGCGTTGAGTTGCCGTCGGCAACACGGTGGAACATTCCGTCAGTCTGCAGGATATAGCTGCCGCCGGGGGCTGTGATGCTCTTGAACGTGCCTTTCAATATGCTGCCGTCCTGCGGAGCGGAAGCCTTAGTCTTGTCGATATTGAATATTAAGGCATCGGCAATGAGAGCATCATCGGTAATGTTGCGGTGGTAGATGTAGGTCTTGCCAGCCTCCACCTTGCTAACCGGCTGAAGACTCACTTTACTGTCGTTTGTCCTTTCGGCATCCACCTCATAGAGCTTGTCGAAGCCGGAAAAAGTCCCCTCTTCCAATGTTCCACCCACGGGCGAGCACAGCGTACCATATTCTGCCTTGGCGTTGATGGGGAAATAAGGTTGGATGGTTCTACGATCATTGGCATCGCCAAATGTCTTGTCGCCATCGTTAGCCATATATTCCTCTATCGGGCTAAGCAGATTATTTGCTGGTGTATTGTAAAACATAACCTGAGAATCAGTCCCAGAAGACTTCTTGAAATTTCTGCCGACAACTATGACTCTAAGGCTTTTACAATCATAGAACATAAATGTCATTTTTTTTACATTTTCCGTATTGAAACTTGAGATATTGATAGACTGCAATTTTTTACAGCTACAGAACAGCAGACTCATATCTGTAACACTTGCAGTATTAAAATGTGAAAGATCAAGAGACTGCAAATTATAACATGCTCTAAACATACACGCCATAGTTGTGATTTTCGACGTGTTCAGAAATTCAATATTCTCTATGTTCTCCAAATTTTCACATCCATCAAACCAATTATTTGATGAATTAGGCCTCGCCTTATCAAACGATTTGTCAAATATCACTTTTTTGATATCTAAAGCATGGTCATTCATCCAGTCTGGTTTATTGGTTCCCTCATTCAACTTATACGCTCCTGCACTTTTCCCGAAAGTCTTCTTGTAGCCATAGCGGAATGTCAGCACACCATCTGAATATTTCACCCAAGGACCGTCCTTTATAGACTTGTCGCGGAAATATCCTCCGTCTATCTTGGCATACGTCTTGTCTGTTGGATTGCTTTTGCTCCAGTCGATGTCGCCAGAGAGAGAGGTGCAGCCAGCAAACATGTCATCATCACTACTATCATATGCTAATTTATATATAAACTTGTCTTTTGTATATATTGCCGCCAAAGAACTACATCCTTCAAACATAGATTCCACAAAAAACATATTTACGGTAGAGAATTTTCCTGTGAGATTAATTGATGTAATCGAAGTACAATTCTTGAACATGCAAGCCATTGAACTTACTTTATAAGTATCCCAGCTTGAAAGATCTATTGAACTGAACTTACATCCCTGAAACATCTCATCCATATATTTGACATTAGATACATCAAGATTTTTGTAGCCTGGGATACCTGCAAGACTCGTACAACCAGAGAACATTTTGCTCATATCATCTACGTTTGAAGTTTCGAAATTGGACAAATCTATTTTCGTTAATTTAGAACAATTCTCAAACATTCCACACATGCTTGCAACATACGAAGTGTTCAAAAACTCAATCCCCTCTATGCGTGTCAATTCGGAAAAGCCAGAAAACCATTTTTTACAGGTTCTGGGTCTTGCAGAAGCAAAACTTTTGTCAAAAACAACCTTCTCTACAGTTCTTGTATAATAATTATAACCAGACGGATAATAGATATCCAGATTAAAATATTTTTTATTATCAATCTTCGGCTTCTCCCCATACTTGAATGTAAGAGTCTTCGCCTTACTGTTCCACTCAACATACTGCCCTGTTTCCGCCATGGCTCCCACTACTCCGACGAACATCAATATCAACATTATCACGAGCCGTGATGCCAGCCCGCAAACAGAATTTTTAAAAGTCAGTTTTCTTTTTTCCATTTATTAATTGTATCTTATATTACCTTTATGAAATGACCAAATTGGTTTATACTGTTTCTAAATGATTTTTCTTTGTAGAATGAAATAGATGCTTAAAAACAATTCAACCACACAGGTTGAATAAACTTGGTGCAAAAGTAATATTTTAAATTGTAATAAAAAAATGCCAATCTCCGTCAAGGTGTCTACTTGGTGGGCAAGTAGACACCTAAAATGCATTTTTTAATATTTTTTAAATCTTTCATCTGTCTAATGTAACTATTCTGCGGTAGGTATATGCTAATAGTTACATTAACTTTGTGCTTCCTTAATGGTTGTAAAAATTGAATGCCCGCTGGAGTAGGCTTCTCATCCTGACCGTCCTATCTGTTATTTATAGTTGCGGTCTTCGGCATGGTGGAGATGGCGCATGACAATAGTTTGGCAAACTCCCAAACCACGATACCAGCCGTGACGCTGACGTTAAGCGAGTGCTTGGTACCAAACTGTGGAATCTCCAAGCATCCATCGCTCATATCCACGATGTTCTGCTTCACTCCCTTCACCTCGTTGCCGAAAATAACGGCGTAGCCCTTGGGGAGTGAAGGCTGTGCCTCTGCGAGGTTCTGGAGCTTGGTGGAACCTTCCACCTGCTCGATGCTATAGACAAAATAGCCTTTCAGCTTCAGCTTCTCCACAGCCTCTTCCGTTGTCTTGAAGTATTCCCAGTCGACGCTGTCCTCGCCACCGAGGGCAGTCTTGTGGATCTCGGCATTGGGAGGCGTGGCGGTGATACCACAGAGATACACAGCTTCCACACGGAAGGCATCGCACGAGCGAAACACACTTCCCACATTATACAATGACCGCACATCGTCGAGAACCACTATCAGAGGGAGTTTCTCCGCCTCCTTGAACTCCTCGATGGTGAGGCGGTTCATCTCTATCGTCCTTAACTTACGCATTTTCCTCCGCTTCCTTTGTTTTATAAGCCAAGGCGTACATGCGTATCTGCTTGATCATCGCCAGCAAACCGTTGCTGCGAGTAGGGCTAAGATGGTCTTTCAAACCTATCTTCTCCACGAAGTAAAGGTCGGCATCGAGAATCTCACTTGGGGTGTGGCCGCTCAGCACCTGAATCAAGAGGGCGATGATTCCCTTTACTATCAAGGCATCGCTGTCGGCTGTGAAGACAAGCTTTCCGTCCTTATAGTCGCATTGCAACCACACACGGCTCTGACACCCGTCTATCAAGTTTTGTTCGTTCTTGTATTTCTCGTCGAGAGGAGCCAGTTCGTTGCCCAAGTCGATGAGCATCTGATACTTGTCCATCCAGTCGGTGAAGTCCTGGAACTCCTCCACCACCTCATCCTGCAATTCGTTGATTGTTGCCATCATTTTATCTCCTTTATTTCGTTTACTGTTATCAGTTTGTATAGTTTGTCGTTAGGGCGCACCTTGCCTGGCACGGGAATAGACACCCTCCAGCCCTGCTGGGCTGTATCCACAGGCTTCAGGTCGTAGCGTATCTCGTCGGCATGGAGATACATCACGCCAGTAGTGTTGCCCGTGATGAGGAGCTTCTCGCCCTTGTCGAAGGTAGAAGCCTCCACCGCCACCTCAGCCACACCGAGCTTGGAGAAGTATTTCATCACCTTACCCACGAGCACCTTCTTCTCGGTAGCCACAGAGCCATAGTGCTTGTTCCACTCGCCGAGGGTCTGTCCCTGGTAATAGCCGTCCCAGAAGCCACGGTTGAAGACTGTTGCCAATCGCTCGTCCCAGGCATCCTTCTTCTCCTCGGTAAAGGTTCCGTCGAGGACCGAAGCAATCGCCTCCTTGTAGCATTTCACTACGGTATAGACATATTCCGGCCCACGTGCCCTACCCTCTATCTTGAAGACACGCACGCCAGCATCCATCATACGGTCGATGAAGCGGATGGTCTTCAAGTCCTTGGGGCTCATCACATACTTGTTGTCTATCTCGAGTTGGTTGCCCGTCTCGTTGTCGGTAACCGTATAGCTGCGGCGACATATCTGCACACACTCGCCACGATTGGCAGAGCGGTTGGCATTGGCAAGGCTCATGTAGCACTTGCCCGAGATGGCCATACAGAGAGCACCATGGCAGAACATCTCGATGCGCACCTGCTTGCCCATGGGACCACAGATGTTCTGGCGTTCAATCTGCTCATGGATGTGCTTCACTTGATCCATGTTGAGCTCGCGTGCCAAGACCGATACATCTGCAAAACGAGCATAGAACTTCAGAGCCTCGGTATTGGAGATGTTGAGTTGGGTGGAAAGATGTACCTCCTCTCCCACCTCGTTGCAGTAAGCCATCACGGCCACGTCGCTGGCTATGACGGCAGAGATGCCCGCCTCCTTGGCCGCATGGATGATTTCCTTCATGGTGGGAATGTCATCGTCGTAGATAATGGTGTTGACCGTGAGATAAGTCTTGATGCCATGCTCGTTGCAGGTGGCAGCTATCTCGCGCAGGTCGTCTATCGTAAAATGGTTGGCCGAGTGCGAACGCATGTTCAGCTTGCCTATGCCGAAATAAATCGAGTCTGCCCCAGCCTGTATGGCTGCCGCCAGAGATTCGCGCGAACCTACTGGCGCCATCACTTCAAATTCGTTGATACTTGTATTCATGAATCTATTTTTCGTAATTACGGATGCAAAGTTACGCAAAAAATATCCGTTAGCGTAAGTTTTCTTAAAGATTATTAAAAACAAGCAGTTTTTTTGCCATTACAGAAAAGAAGTTAAGAAAGGTGCCGACAAATATAGGTCCTCTCATCCCATCTTACCTATATTAGTCGGCATCTCGTGCTTTTATACCCGTGCAACTATCTGCTCGGGGGTAAGTTCGTTATCGGTAGCCATCTTCTGATAGTCGTAACGATCGTAGAGTCCCTTCTTGATGCCAAAGCAGAGGGTCTTGATGTCACTATCGCCATAGAAGCGGGCTATCTTCTCGCCAAAGCCGCCCTCGATGGCTCCATCCTCAAGGGTGACGACCTTCTCATGAGTGGCCTTGAGGCTCTCTAACATTTCCTCGTCGAGACCTGTGATGTAACGAGGATTGATGAGTGTGGCATCGATGCCCTTTTGTTCTTTCAGCAGGGTAGCCACCTGCTTACCTAAGCCATAGAAAGCACCCAGGGCTATGATGGCCACCTTGCTTCCCCTGTGGGTCATCTTGAATCGGTTTAACAGCCCGTAATCCTCGTCAAAGTTTTCCGAGCTATGCACCACGGCACCACCGGGCACACGAATGGCCACAGGATGGGCTGTCTGCTTGATGCCCCAAGCCATCATGGCCTTGTATTCCTCCCAACAGGTAGGAGCCAAGTAAACGAGGTTAGGGATGTTGCTCAGCATGGGGATGTCGTAGAAACCGATGTGGGTGATGTCGTTCATGCCATACATCGAAGCGCAGAAAATGTTGATGACGGCAGGATTGCCATTGATGCAAAGATCCTGTGCTATCTGGTCGTAAGTGCGCTGGATGAAAGTGCTATATACATTGTATACAGGGCGCAAACCACCCTTAGCCATGCCCGAAATCATAGCCACGGCCTGCTCCTCGGCGATGCCTACGTCCACATGCTGTGCGCCAGCTTCCTCACGGCGAGCCTTGAAGAATCCAGCCACGGTAGGAGTACCAGAGGTTACGGCCACCAAATGCTTGTCTTTCTTCATTTCTGCGAGCAAGTATTCTGCGGTCAGATTGCCATAGTCCTCGCCATTGGCTTCGTTCTTCAGCTTGCCAGTCTCGATGTCGAAAGGCATGCTCCAGTGCCAAGTTTCCTTGTCTTTCTCGGCAGGAGCATAGCCCTTGCCTTTCTCGGTGTGGATGTGAACCACGATAGGGTGGTCGATATTCTTCACTTCTTCGAATGTCTTGATGAGCGTCTCCACGTCGTTGCCATCGGCTACATACTTATAGTCCAAGCCCATGGCACGGAAAAGGTTGCACGCAGATGCGCCATTAGTCTCGCGAAGCAACTTCAGATTCTTGTAAAGACCGCCATGGTTCTCGGCGATACTCATCTCGTTGTCGTTCACCACGATGATGATGCCTGTGCCGAGTTCGCCAGCCTCGTCGAGACCTTCGAGTGCCTCGCCTCCGCTCAATGAGCCGTCACCGATAACAACCACGATGTTCTCCTTGGTGCCCTTGATGTCGCGAGCTTTCTGCAGACCGGTGGCAAGGGAGATGGAGGTTGAGGTGTGACCGAGCTCAAACTGGTCGTACTCGGGCGACTCGGCCGGGCTACTATAACCAGATATTTCCTGAAAGCGATTGTTGTCGTAATAACCATAAGCACGTCCTGTGAGCATCTTGTGTGGATAACTCTGGTGAGAAACATCGAAGATGAACTTATCCTTAGGACAATCGAATACATAGTGCATGGCGATGGTGGCCTCTACGATGCCAAGGTTGGGACCTACGTGACCGCCAATATGGCTATCACGATTTAAGATACCATCACGAATTTCTTGTGCTAACACAAGCAACTGCTCGATGGAGAGTGCCTTTACGTCCTTGGGGGACTTGATATTTTCTAACAACATATTTTTTATTTTTATCGTTTTTTGTTTTATCTGTCTGATTGGGTGCTGGGCATCTTCTCCCAGTTTCCAAGTGCAAAGGTACAACTTTTATTTTTATGATTAAAATGCTCGAAAGAAAAAAATTGGATTTTCCTTATAAACAAGAAGACCCAAAACTACCTCAGTTCGGGACAAGGAATATGACCAACTTTTTATTTTCCCAACTGGGGAATTTTTTTTCTCCAACTGGGGAATTTTTTTCCTCCAACTGGAGAAGTGATTTTAGGCATCTTTTAGAATCGCAATACATCGTTACGACATCCCAAATTGGCAAGTATGCGATGGTGGATAGCTTCAGTTATATTCGTAAACTACCCTTTATTACAACAGCCCGAATCTGCTACGATATTGCCATCATGCCGCACATTTCCTTCCAACTATGGTCTGGATATTGAAAATTTGCCTCGCTAATCTGCGCTCCGAGTATCAGAAGCAGCATCGGAACCATCTGTTCGTGCATATTTTAGGACATTTGCAAGAGCAACAGTTGCACACATTCTGTACCTTTTCCGAGCCGAGGCATGGCTGGATCGGTCGATTTACTGATGTCGTACTTTGATTTTTGCATGTTTTACACCATTTTTTGGCTTGAAATCAATTGCCTTCTGGAATATTGTCCACAACAGAATGGTTGGATTAACAAGCATAAATAATTGATTGACAGCCTTTTAGGTGAAGTTGACAAGAGAATTTGAGATTAAAATCTTCCAATTCCAGTTCTTCCAATTAATTTTTCGAACATTCTCTTTTACCCTATATTATATATATATTATATATATATGATTATTAGATAGTTACAGAATCTTTAACAAGGAGGGTGGAAAAATCAAATGCTCGAAAAATTAATTGGAAGAACTGGAATTGGAAGATTTCCGTTGCTCCCGTGCCCCTTTTCCTCTCCCAGGCCTTCTTATCTCTTCAGCTGCCATTCCACGAGCGCCTCTTGGGCGAGGATGGCTTCTATATATACCAGCTACGTCCTATAGGATGTACGCTGAGCATAAAATATCATTTGATTTTATTCGTTATCCTCCTTGCTATCTGCTACGATTTGCGGACCTCTTACCTTGTCCTTCAATCCCAAGCCTTTCTTTATCTCTATATTCACGCCATCGCTCAGTCCTGTCACCACCTGCTTGCGCTCATAGGTTTTCTTGTCGCCGCTGCCCTTTACGACATATACAAAGGTGGAGTCGCCGCTAAACTCAATGGCACTCTCTGGCACGGTAACAACATTCAAGGCCTTGGCCAGGACAATCTCTGCATTGGCACTATAGCCAGAGCGAATCTTGCCACCCCTGACAGAACGAACGGCAGCCTTGACCTCAAACTGGTTGGCCCCATTGTTTTCTACTGCCTTAGGAGAGATATACTCCAAGTCGGCATCAAACTTGAGGTCCTGCATGGCGCCAATGGTTATCTTCATGGGCATGCCTATCACCAAGCTTCCCACATCGGTCTCGTCGATGTTGCCTCTAAAAATAAGGTCGTTCATATTCGCCACGCTGGCGATGGTGGTACCGTCATTGAAGGTGTTGGCAAGAATCACGGAGTTGCCCACCTTGACAGGAATATCGAGAATGATCCCAGAGATGGTGGAACGTACGAGGGTGGAGGAAGCATTGGCGTTACTCCTTGACACTCCATCCCTTACAACTTCGAGAGCATCTTCGGCTGCCAACTTCTCCTCATGGGCTTGCTTCAAGGCTTGCTTTACCTTGTCGAACTCGTCGGCGCTGACCAATTGCTTCTTGAAGAGTTGTTCCTCACGACCAAAGTCTACCTGGGCTTGCTCCAGGTTGATGCCGGCCAGACGCACACGGGCCTGTGCGCTGCTCAACTGGCTCATATCTGGGATGACCTTTACCTTGGCTATCACCTCGCCAGCCTGCACATAGTCGCCAGCCTCCTTGTAAATCTTGGTAATGATACCACTTATCTGTGGCTTTATGTTCACCTCGTTGCGAGGCTCTATCTTACCTGTTATGACGGTGGTTTTCAATACATCGCCCATCTTGGGAACAAACTCGCTATACTCGGTAGCTTTAGGTTGAGATTTCTGGTACAGGAAGACGAAGGTTCCTACAAAAATCAAGGCGACAATAGCCGCAACAATCAGTTTTGAATACTTTTTCATATCTCGAATATCTTATATCTTCAGATGTAACTTAACATTTAACATTAAACACTTAACATTGTTTATTCGTCTCTCATGGCATCTACTGGCTTTATGCTCATGGCCCGCCAGGCAGGCGCCAGCCCTGCCAAGCCTCCAAGGAGACTGATGAGCAGGGCAGAGAAAATGGCAGTCCAGAAGTTTACCTGGAAGTGGGCAGCCAAGATACCATCCGTGGTATTGGCCAATTCTATCAACTGCAGGATTGCCACGCCGAAGATGATGCCACTCATACCAGCCACAAGGGTAAGAATGATGCTCTCCGAGATGATTTGCGAGAGTATCATCCTGGGCGTGGCTCCTATGGCACGCCGGATTCCTATCTCGGTGGTGCGTTCCTTTACCGTGACCATCATGATGTTGCTCACGCCGATGGCTCCTGCCAACATGGTTCCTATGCCCACAAGCCAGATGAGGAAGTTGACTCCATTGAAAAGGTTGTCGAGCATCTGGAAGAGCACTTCGGTATTGAGCACCATGACTCCTTTCTCATCAGTAGGATCGACGGAGTGGGCACGTGCCACGGTTTCGCGCATGCGCTGCGACAGCTTACTCATCACAACACCTTTCTTGCCCGTTACAGCTATGACATCTACTGCCGCGCCACGATTATAGGCTGTTCGCAAAACTGACAGGGGTAGGGTGATGGTCTCGTCAGCCTGTCCACCAAGGTTCACTCCATTGCCCGACCGATAGTCTACTCCCACTACCGTATAGTAAGTGGAATCCACCCTGACCGTCTTGCCACATGGGTCGCCACCTCCAGGAAAGAGATTCTTATATATTTGCTTACCTATGACGCATACCTTGCGCCGATGGCGCACATCCATATCGTTGATGTATCTGCCATAAAACATCTTGGGAACAGAGACCTTGGCATAATCAGAATTGACTCCCTGTGTGTTGCCGCTGAAACTATTGTCGCCAAAGACAACATTCTTTCTTCCTCCAAAGAGGAGTGGGGTGATGACATCAAGCTCTGGTATTCGCTGGCGCAATCGTTCCAGGTCTTTTTCCTCCATCTGCCAGGAACGTCCTTTATTAAATCCATCATAAGGTTTGGTGGTATTCTGTGCCCATATAACTGCGGTATTGGTGGCAAATCCGGAAAAGTTGGCTTGCAGCAACTCTTTCAGCCCCTGTCCACCTCCCATCAATACTATGAGCATAAACACGCCCCAGAACACACCGAAGCCCGTCAAGAAACTGCGGCTCTTGTTTCGCGTGATGGTGTCAAGAATCTCTTTATATGTATCTAAGTCGAATCTCATTGCTGTATATATGATGAGGTATAAGGTTATGATGAATTCAGCATTACTCAGTTCTCAAAGCCTCTATAGGACGTATCTTGGCTGCCTTGATGGCAGGTATGAGTCCAGCTATGGTTCCAGCTATAACGATGGTGACGGTGGCTCCGATGCAAGTGCCTATCCCTACTGTGGGGTCGACAAACATAGTAGCCTTGAAAGCTCCTGTATCTACTGTGGTATGCCCCATGGTACGGTCCATAAACTCATTGGCTGCCACGCCACATACCATACCTATGTATCCAAAGAAAGAGGTGATGATGATGCTCTCGGCTATGATGAGCTTCAATATCGACCAGGGTTTGGCACCTATGGCCTTGCGCACACCAAACTCGCGGGTTCGCTCCTTTACGGTGATAAGCATAATGTTGCTCACTCCCACAATGCCGCTCAAGAGGGTAAATAGCCCCACTATCCAGAGAGCGGTCTGGATGATGGCTATTCCTTGGTTCATCTGTATATTGTCCAGATAGCGGTTCCACAACCACAGACTTCGCTCGTCATCGGGAGCAGCCAGATGATTTTTGTTGATGCTGGCACGATAATTCTTCTCGAAAGCGTGATTGTCTTCTACGGTCTTCAGATTTTTGAGTGTAAACTCTATGTTTCCCGCCTCGTCGCCCTTGGCATAAATGGTCTTGACGGTAGAGAAAGCGGTGAATGCCTCGTTGTTCTGTCGCGTCTCATCATCCTTATAGATTCCTACCACCTTGAAGGAAAGATTGCCAATCTTCACATTCTTGCCTACGAGCAACCGATAGTCTTTTACCAGTTCCTTGGCCTGACCACGGCTCATCACAACCACCTTTCTGCGCTGTTGCATGTCGATTTGGTTGATGAATCGCCCTGCCAACATTTCCATTTTATCGATTTTTGTGTGGGTAGGATAAATACCTGTGAGCGTCTGGCCGGCTATATAGTTGTCGCCATAATTGATATTTATACTATCTTGCGGAAGTTGTCCGCCTACATCGCCTACCTGATGTGCATAGACATGATTAGTGATGAGCATGTCCTTGTCGTTGAGGTTGATAGGTCTTCCTTCTTTCAGACCATTGAAGGCCTTCGAAGTGTTCTGTCCATATACTACCATTGAGTTGGCCAGAAATCGGTCACTCTGCTGCAACTGGGCATTGATGAGCCCGTTGCCTGCCCCCAAGAGGAAGATGAGCATGAAGATGCCCCATGCCACGGCGAAACCCGTAAGCGATGCGCGAAGCTTGTTGCGCTTCGACGTGCTCCATACCTCGGAGAGGAGTGAAGAGTGTAGAGTGAAGGGTGAAGAATTCATTTGCATTAATTATTCATAAGTTTTGTAAAGCCGAAGAGATATAAGAGAAAGGTATCTTAATTCTTCACTCTTTTCTCTTCGTTCTTCACTTACTTGACGTAGTCTTTCGACACAAGATGATGGTCTCGGTTGTCTTCTATGCTTTCTATGAGTCCGTCCTTGATATGTATTACCTTGTCTGTTTCATTGGCCACACCACTTTCATGCGTCACCACCACAATGGTCATGCCTTCTTCCTGGTGCAGTTCCTTCAGCAAGTCCATTACCTCGACACTTGTCTTTGAATCGAGTGCTCCGGTAGGTTCGTCGGCAAGGATGATCTGCGGCTTGGCAATGAGGGCACGGGCGATGGCTACACGTTGCTTCTGCCCGCCCGACATCTCGTTGGGGTAGTGGTTCGCCCATTGCGCCAAGCCTAACTTGTCAAGGTATTCCATGGCCAACTCATGGCGCTTACGACGACCCACTCCCTGGTAAAATAATGGCAATTCTACGTTTTCTACTGCTGTCTTGAACGAGATGAGGTTGAACGACTGAAAGATGAATCCTATCATCTTGTTGCGATATTCGGCAGCACGCGTCTCGCTCAAGTTCTTGATGATCACATCATTCAGGCGATACTCGCCAGAATCGTAATTATCAAGTATTCCCAATATGTTGAGAAGGGTAGACTTTCCTGATCCCGACGCACCCATGATACTCACAAACTCGCCACGATCTATGTCGAGATTGATGCCTTTCAGCACGTGCAGGGGTTGTGCGCCTTGGTAGGTTTTATTGATGTCTTTTAAGCGAATCATTGTCTTGCATGTGTTAAGATTTACTTGATAACCTTGAGCTGGGTTGTATCAATGTCGGTCGTTCCCTTGTCGTCGATGCTGATATTTTTCGTTGTACCCTTTATGGTCATATCGGTAGATCCAAACGAATAGACCTGGATATGGTCGCAATCGACAGTAAGGTCAGAATCGAAGCTGCCATAATTGGAGACCTCATAGTCTCTTCCCTTAAGGACAAACGCCCCATCGAAAGAACCATAATTTTTTATATAGGCAGAACCCGCAACATGCATTACTTTATCAACATCGAAAGAGCCATTATTGTTGATATGTACAGAGCCCGCAACATGCACAGCATCATTCATATCGAACGAACCATAATTATTGATACGGAGAGAATCTGTAATCTGCATAGGACTATCAATATCGAACGCACCTTTATTGGCAATAAGTAAATAGGCAGCCTTCACAGTTCCCTTGTCGTAATCGAACGAACCTTGGTTGGATATCTCCAAAGGCTTGCTCTGATTGATGTCGCCATAGAAATCTATTGATCCGTTGTTGCTTATCCGGTCGATAGAAGGGGCGCTAATATAAATTTTGAGATTATAGGAAGAGGTGTTAAAAAAATCAACATACCTGTTCGTGATGTTCAGCACTCCGCCGGAAACCTCAACTTTGGCCTGTGCCATACATTGCTCGGTGCCTTCCATAGAAACACTATAGGTAGGCGACTGGGTATAGTAAATATCAATTCCTATCGTGTTGCTGATGGCATGAAAGTTTTTCAGGGCGAACGACTTCTTGACCACTTTCTCGTTATCAAGATGTTTTACTTGCTGTGGAACATTCTGCTTGCCCACAAGATTGGCACAACTTATAAAACTCAGCGCAGCAAACAAAGCTGCTATCATTACTTTTGTTTTCATTGTTATGAATGTATTTATGGGGTTAAAAATATCGGTTATTGTACCACAACCACCTCTTTGAGCTCACCCTGCAGGGCTTCCTTTACCTCGTCGAGTGAAATATCGAGCAATACCATCTGGCGGGCCAACTCGGGCAGTCGTTCTCTCATAAACTCCTGCTTGCGGGTTTTCTTGATCTGTCGCTTGGCACCTGATGATACGAAATAGCCCTGTCCTCGTTTGTTATAGATGATACCTTCCGAAGCCAACAGGTCATACGACTTGACGGCGGTATTGGCGTTTACCTCGAGCAAGACTGCATATTCGCGCACACTCGGCACACGCTCGTCTTCCTGATATTTTCCTGCCAGTATCTCATCGCACAATCGTTCGGCTATCTGTATATATATCGCTTTGTCGTTGCTGAAATCCATAGTTTGTTTTATTGTTTTACAATACGTTAAACCACTTGTTGTTGATAATCTGCATGTGGGTGAAGAGCTTGTAGGATGCCCAGTAATTGAATACCGACAAGAGCAGAAGAAATATCACCATAAGCCATCCGAAAGTGTTAGGTTCCACGGAACGGACGAGATCACGCAGTACATCTGCATCTACAAAGGAAGAAATCCACGCCAACACAAACATAAGAATGAAGCTGGAACAAATGGTCAGCATGGTGGCAGACTTGCGGAAGATAGTGCCTCCCAAGGTAAAGAAGGAATGGGTAAAGAGCGTCAACGAGAACAAAATCATCCCAACAGGGAAAGTCTGTCCCAACACGCTGGTGCCATTGCGTACTATAAAGTAGGAACTGTCGAAATTATTTTTCAAGAACAACTGCTCAAAAGCCTTGCCTACGACAGAGCCCTGCATACCTGGAGTAATAAAGAGACTGAACAATAACTGAATGATATCGGCAACCATCCACGAAGCTACAATCATCAAGAGTGTTCCTAAAACGGTGTACAGCAAACGGGAAACAAACTTCTCCATATTGGTGGCTGGCAGCATCAAGAACAAAGAGCGGGAAGCCTTGGTCTTCATGTTGATAAAGATTCTTGACCCGCAGAAAAAGAAAATAATGAAACTGATAAACATGAACAAACCAAAAACACTCCCTAAATATAAGTCCTTCACATCATTATATGTTACAAGGCCATTGCTTCGCCAATTAAACTGATACCAAATACAGATAAAGGAAAACACAAAAGCCAATCCCAAGGTGCTGCGTACATATTTTTTCCAGTTTGATAAAGCATCCCAACGCAAAACCATTCCCAAACGATGAAAATCTAAAAACTGATTCATATTATTATCTTTTTATTTTGTACAAAACTTAGAAAAGTCCGTATGTTATGAATAATGAAAAATAGAACCCCCATTAGTATTACAGCTTGCCGCTGATAACGGCATTGAAGAGAAGCTCGAGATTCATCTGAGTCTCCCGGCTGCCAGCCTTTCGCTTGGCTATCACGGCATTGCCCTGAAGTGTAGGCTCTGCATAGAGTACCGTATCGTCCATTTCGGCAGGTGTGCGGTACTCGAAGGAATAGTCCTCACAAATATCTGCCACCGAGGCATCGAGCAAGAGATTATTCTGATTGAGAATAACGATGTGATCGAGTAGCGACTCGATGTCATGAACCTGATGGGTAGAGATAATCAACATTCGTTCATCGGTCATATTGTTGGCTATCACCTTGCGGAACTGACTCTTCGATGGGATGTCAAGGCCATTGGTGGGCTCGTCCATGAAAAGGTATTTCGTACCTGTGGCAAGGGCAAAACTCATATAAGCCTTTTTCTTTTGTCCCATCGAGAGTTCGTTCAACTTAAGAGAGAGAGGTAATTCAAAATCCTGCAAACATCTGTCCAATACTTCCTGACTGAAGTTGGGATAGAAAGGACGGTTCATCTTTACATAAGCTGCAAGCGACACATCTGGAAGAGAAAATTCCTCTGTCACGATAAAAATGTTGCGAAGCACATCTGGGCGACGCTCACAAGAAGATATTCCGTCGATAAGAACAGTACCATGCTGTTGACGCAGCAAACCACTGATAAGGTAAAGCAGAGTACTCTTGCCTGTACCGTTCTTACCTAAAAGTCCATAAATATTATTATCCTTGAGAGTCATGTTGAAATCGCTGAACACGTTGGTTTTGACTCCTTGATAATGGAAGCTTAAATTGCTTACTTGTATCATAATCTAACTGTTTTAGTGTACTACTTAAATATTACACCGCAAAAGTAAGACAATTATCCATTACATACAAGCATTTGACTCATTATTTTTCTGTTTTAACACATCATTAACATTTCCACCTTATTGTATAAGAAAAAGAATATCAATGGCTTATATCAATATACCTTTATATGTATTTCATCAAGATATCCCACACAGCTATAATATGACAGATACTACCCGCCAACACAAAAAAATGGAAGACTGAATGCATGTACCTGCGCTTGTTGATGCTATAGAACACAGCACCCGTAATATAGCACACGCCCTCGGCTATAATCCATATCACCGTGGCAGGCGAGACAGAATCGATAAGAGGCTTGAAGGCAACCAACACGGAGAGCCCCATACCTACGAAGCAGATGGTTTCCAAGTTGCTGTGATCCTTCAGTCGGCAAAAACTCATCACCGTACCCGCTATGGCACATGCCCAGATAAAACAGAACAGACTCCAGCCCCAATAACCCTGCTCGCGCAAAGCAATGAGCGTGATGGGAGAGTAAGAACCAGCTATGTGCCAATAAATAGCAGCATGATCCCACTTACGTAGTCGCTCTTTCCACTTGCTCCATGCCGAGAGGGCATGATACACCGTAGAGGCGATATAAGACATGAGCATGCCGAACAGATAAAGTATCACGCCTGCCGTAGCCCAACCATTATGGCTCGAAAAGCAATAATACAGAAAAACAACACCTATGACAACTCCCAAAAGAATGCCACCAGCATGCGACCAGGAATTCCAAAGTTCCTCCTTATGACTGAAATGTATCTTGAGTTTCATATTTCTTTTATCACTTTCAAAAATATGTTGCCGAATGCAGCTTATCTTATGCAAAGATAATGCAAATGAGCGCAATGAAAGTTTACTTTCTTATTGCCGAATGCAGCTTATCTTATGCAAAGATAAACCTATTATCCGTAACCAAAGAATATGGTGGCGTTAAAAAAAAATAATGAGAACCTCCGCTCTCGGAAATTCCCATTATGTGTAAATATAAATTGTATAAGTAAAAGATGATATCTGCGTTTCACAACGCATCTTGTTTAAAACCATTGCAAAGGTAGTAAAAAATGTTTTGTTTGATGGGGGACTTTTTTATTCTTTAGGGGGTAAAAATTGTTTTTTAGCATAAAATGAACCGTTTTTACCACTATTTTTCTTTAAAATCCACAACTTTTTAGTGTAAAAGAACACACAAGCATAAAAAACATAGGATACTGCAATTCATTTTCTAAAAGCACCTGAAACTAACAAAATAGTCATTTTAGAGTTTCCACACATTTGTAAATTTGAAAAAAAAATCAATCCTATACCTATAAGAGTCGAGTATCTTTTACGAGGCACTCGACTCTTATTATATGTTGTTTTTATCTAAAAATCTTAAGAAAGCGAGAGCATCTTTTCTATAGGCTTGACAGCATCTCGTGCAATCTTGTCGTCAATCTCTACCGTAGGCCAACCATACTTAAGGGCATTATAAATCTTCTGCAGCGTGTTCATCTTCATGTATTCGCACTCATTGCAGCTGCACCCTAATCCACCTTCGCTCACCTCGGGTGGCACAGGATAGAATGTAACGCCAGGACAGTTGCGCTCCAGCTCGTGAAGAATTCCAGCCTCTGTAGCGATAATATACTCCCTGGTTTCAGGATGCTTCTCGGCATATTGGAGCATTGTGGCCGTCGACCCCTTTACATCGGCTATGGCCAATACAGGAGCCTTGCACTCCAGATGAGCCATAACGACAGCCTCAGGATGCTCGTTCTTGAGCTTCACGATAGCCTCGACAGAGAATTTCTCGTGTACGTGGCATCCGCCATTCCAAAGCAACATATTACGACCTGTTACGCTATTGATGTAGTTTCCCAAGTTATAGTCGGGACCAAAGATGATTTTCTCGTCCTTAGGAAAACTGTCGATTACTTTCTTGGCATTGCCACTCGTCACCACACAATCGGTAAGTGCCTTGACGGCTGCCGTGGTATTGACATAGCTCACCACCTTATATCCAGGATGCTCGGCTTTATATTTCTGCAAGTCTTCGGCCTTGCAGCTGTCGGCAAGCGAACAACCAGCGTTCAGGTCTGGACAAAGTACAGTCTTGTCAGGACTCAGCAGTTTGCATGTCTCAGCCATAAAGTGCACACCGCACATCACCATTACCTTGGCATCAGTTTCTGCAGCCTTGCGTGCCAATGCCAAAGAGTCGCCCACAAAGTCGGCAATATCCTGAATTTCTCCCACCGTATAATAATGAGCTAAGATGATGGCATCTTTCTCCTTGCAGAGTCGACGTATCTCCTGCTTCAAGTCCAAGGTTGCATCAACAGGTTCGTCGACAAAACCTTTCTCTATCCATTCTTTTTTCAACATAACATTATTATTTTATTTCTCTATTCTTATTTTTTAAAAAAGGATATAGGAATGATGATATGACGTGGATAAGTGGATAAATATTTGGATGATTTCTTGTTAGTTTCATTATGCACATCATGACTGTGGGTTATCATTGTACCTGTTGCATTTCTTTTTCTTGGTTCTTAATGCTTTAGGCGTTTTATCCACATTTTCCTATTTTGGTGCAAAGTTAATAAGTTTATATCTTTTTTTGTTCTAAAATTCCTAAAAACTTCATTAAAACTTAATAATAACTATGTGGATATCCTCATTCCGAGGGGGTGGAATCGGGGTTGGTGGATATCTTGGAAGTTATGAATAAGTTATAGAATGTGTTTTCCATATATTTTTCCACAGGTTTGTGGATAAAAATGTAGGTGTGTTTGTCTTCGTATACAGAAAAGTTTTTATGGCGAGGAAATATTATGTTCTCGTAAGAGCCGTATGGTGATATGTGATTCGTAAAAAAATCCCAACTGCAAGACTCGTGTGTTCTTTGCAGTTGGGAATAACGTCATTTTTTTGTCTTTTCTATATTTTCTGTTTTGTTCAACAAATAATTTCTATTTGTTGATGACTCCTACGATATGCTTTATCACATCTTCTGGATTGATTTGGTTCATGCAAGCAAGGTCTCCACGCATGCAGGGCTTGTTGCCATAGATGCTGCAAGGACGGCAAGGCAAGTCTGTTTGTACTACGTTGGCAGGGTTTTGATTCCATCCCATAAAGCCTGCATAGGGATGGGTTGCGCCCCATATACTTACCACGGGCGTGTCGACAAGCGATGCCAGATGCATATTGGCGCTGTCCATGCTGACCATCACTTGTAGATGACTCATGAGGATTAGTTCTTGTTGCAGACCCTTGAGCTGAGCCGATGCATTACATACTTCGGGCCATGTCTCTGTCCATCGGTTCATTACTTCTGTTTCCTTCTCTCCACCTCCGAAAAGAAAGATTCTGCATTGTGGATAAGTGTGGATAATTTCTTGTATAACTTTTTCCATCAAAGGCAATGGATATATCTTTCCCTCGTGTGCAGCAAAGGGAGCCAAGCCTATCCATGGATTTCCGCAACTGTGGATATCTTTGTTTACTTCTGTGTTGTCCTTGCTCCACATAGTTTTTGGAAGCAGGTTGAGGTTGCCTCTCTGGGAGCCAAAGATAGAAGTAAAATTCAATTTTACAGGATACCCCAATTTGGCAAGTACTTCGGCGTAGTTTTCAAACGATGTGGGTTGCTGTACTAACTTTTTGTCATTTTGCGTTGTGAGTTGATGTTTGCCCTTGCGATGCTTGTCGATGTGCGCCACATTGAAATTGTCCAAGTTAAACCTCATACGCAGATAACTGGAGCGCAGTACGCTGTGCAGGTCGGCTATGGCTGTGAAATTCTTTGCCAACAGGCGGCGGTATAGGGCGTTGAGCCCTTTGATGCCATGATATTCCTTCTTGATGTCGGCTTCCATGAAACCTACGTTTGGAGCTAAATTTTCGAAGAATGGACGGGCAAACGGACGGCTGAGCACAGTTATTCTGATGGCAGGATACTGGGTGGCAAGCGAATAAACCACAGGCACAGTCATGGCAACGTCTCCCATGGCCGAAAATCGAATGATGAGAATATGCTCAGTCTTCATTTAGTTTATGTTTCTTAGTAATGTATTGTTTGTATAAAGGGAAGACATTTCTTATGGTTTTCATATTTTCGATTGTGCTGTATATATAAAATAGGTGAAAACCCTATTGTTTCTTGTTGTAGAGTACAGGATTGGTGGAAGGATCGTTGTACATCTTCATCTGCCTGTACACCTTCATATACTTTTTCCCAGCCTCGATGTCTTCCAGCAACTGGTCGATGGCGGTAGAGAGGTCTACCTGCTGTTCGAGCAGCACGTCGAGCTTGGCTTGGCATCTTGCCTTGTGCTCTGCTGTTGCTTCTGTGCGATCTACTTGCTCGCGCATGTGATAAATCTTCAGGGCGAGAATGCTCAGACGGTCGACAGCCCATGCTGGACTCTCTGTATTGATGCGTGCATCGGACTGTACTTTCACATTGTCGTATAGTTCACGGAAGTATGAATCTATCTGCTCGACGAGGTCTGTACGGTCCTGGTTACTCTTGTCGATGCGTCGCTTCAGCAGCAAAGCCTCTGCAGGGTCAATCTGTGGGTCGCGGATGATGTCCTCTAAATGCCACTGTACTGTATCAATCCAGCACTTCAGGTATAAACGGTTCTCGATGGAACCATCTTTATAAGGATTGTGAATAGGAGTGTCAATATTATCCTTGATGTGATAGTCTGCGATGGCCTGATTGAAAATTTTGTTTGCTTTTTCAGTAAATGTCATGATGTTAAAAGATTTATTAATAATGATGTACAAAAGTAATTAAAATATTGGATATTACCAACAAAAAAGACAAAAAAGCATAAAAAAACTGCACAGATTATAGGTATTTGTGCATGAATTAGTACTTTTTTCTATAAAATGTTTGCTTATTTGAAAAAAAAAGTGTTCCTTTGCACCGATTTTTTAATTAGAAATTTATTTATAAACATTTTAAAAGTTACAATTATGTCAGAAATTGAAAGCAAAGTAAAAGCTATTATCGTAGACAAACTCGGTGTTGATGAGTCAGAGGTTAAGCCAGAGGCAAGTTTCACAAACGACCTTGGCGCAGACTCTTTGGATACTGTAGAGTTGATCATGGAATTCGAGAAGGAGTTCAACATTTCTATTCCAGACGATAAGGCAGAGAAGATTGCAACTGTTGGTGATGCTATCGCTTATATCGAGGAGAATAGCAAGTAATTAGCAACTTTAGTTATTATAAATGGAATTAAAAAGAGTTGTAGTAACAGGTCTTGGTGCCGTGACTCCTGTAGGCAATACTCCTGAGGAAACTTGGGAGGCTCTCCTCGCAGGTAAGAGCGGTGCAGCTCCTATTACTCATTTCGATACAACTAATTTCAAGACCAAGTTCGCTTGCGAGGTAAAGAACTTGAACATCAATGAGTGGATTGATCGCAAGGAAGCTCGCAAACTCGACCGTTACACACAGTTGGCTATGATTGCCGCCATGCAGGGTGTAAAGGATGCTAACATTGATCTTGAGACAGAAGACTTGAACAATGTTGGTGTTGTTTTCGGTGTAGGTATCGGTGGTATCAAGACTTTTGAGGATGAGGTGGGATATTATGCTACTCATAAGGAGAATGGTCCTAAGTTTAATCCATTCTTCATTCCAAAGATGATTGCTGATATTGCTTCAGGCCAGATTTCCATCCATTTCGGATTCCACGGACCTAACTACACTACTACATCTGCATGTGCCTCTTCAAGCAACGCTTTGGCTGATGCCTTCAATCTGATTCGTTTGGGCAAGGCCAACATCATCGTGAGCGGTGGTGCCGAGGCAGCTATCTGCGAATGTGGTGTAGGCGGATTCAACGCTATGCATGCTTTGTCTACTCGTAATGATGACCCAGAGCATGCCTCACGTCCATTCAGCGCAAGTCGCGACGGATTTATCATGGGCGAAGGTGCTGGCTGCTTGATTCTTGAGGAACTGGAGCATGCCAAGGCTCGTGGCGCGAAGATTTATGCAGAAATGGTAGGAGAGGGCGAGAGTGCCGATGCTTACCATATCACAGCTTCTCATCCTGAAGGTCTCGGTGCAAAACTCGTTATGGAGCGCGCCCTTGAGGATGCAAATTTGAAACCAGAGGATATTGACTATATCAATGTTCATGGTACATCTACCCATGTGGGTGATATTTCGGAAGCTAAGGCTATCAAAAATGTCTTCGGCGAGTCTGCTTATAAGCTTAACATCAGTTCTACCAAGTCTATGACCGGTCACTTGTTAGGTGCCGCTGGTGCTGTGGAGGCCATGGTATGTGTACTCAGTGTAAAGAACGACATCGTACCTCCTACCATCAACCATGCGGAAGATGATAAGGACGAGGAGCTCGATTATAACTTGAATTTCACCTTCAACAAAGCGCAGAAGCGTGAGGTTCGTGCGGCATTGAGCAACACCTTCGGTTTCGGTGGTCACAACTGCTGTGTAGTATTCAAGAAATATGCTGAATAATTTTATAGATAGAATAAAGCTCTCTTTCCGAAAGGACAAAGAGCTTTATTTTTCTTTGTTTCATATTTTAGGTTTCTATCCACACGAAATTAGCTATTACAAGATGGCATTGATGCACAAGAGCATCATGCACCGCAACGCAAAGGGAAAACCCATCAACAATGAGCGGCTGGAGTTTCTCGGTGATGCCGTGCTTGATGCTGTAGTGGGAGACATCGTGTACAAGCATTTTCCCGGCAAGCGTGAGGGATTTCTCACTAATACCCGAAGCAAGCTGGTACAACGCGATACGCTCAACAAACTGGCACAGGAAATGGGCGTCAATCAACTCATTCTGTCAAGTGGGCACAGCTATTCGCACAATAGCTATATGGGAGGAAACGCCTTTGAGGCACTTGTTGGCGCAGTCTATTTGGACAGAGGTTATAATGTCTGCATGGAATTTATGCAGAAACGTATCCTCTCGCAGATGATCAACATCGACAAGGTGGCTTACAAGGAGGTAAACTTCAAGAGCAAACTGATAGAGTGGAGTCAGAAGAATCGTGTAAAACTCGATTTTGTACAGGTGGAACAGGAAAAAGACAAGAATGGAAGTCCTGTATTTACCTATAAAGTGGTCATAGAAGGTATAGAGGGCGGCACAGGCAAGGGCTATTCCAAGAAAGAGAGTCAGCAGATTGCCTCTAAGCTTACTTTGGAACAGCTTCGCAAGAAACCACAGTACATAGACGCCGTCTTTGCTGCCAAGTCAAACCGCACCAAGATGGAGGAAGAGCCTGTGCTGAGTGTGCCTGCTACTGAGGTAAAAAACGACTTCATCATCTCGCAGAACCCAGAGCCACAGGTGGAAGAGAAACATGTCAATGTTTTCAAGGAGGAGGTTTTCTCTGAAAGGGATTCTTCGGTAACTGTTCAGATGCCCGAGGAAAAGGTGAAAATAGAGGAAAACAACAACCAGGAAAACGACGAGTTTGACTTGAGCGACATTAGTTCCAAGCCAAAGGAAATGTCGAAAGAAGACATCATTGCTGCCGCTGAAGCTGCGGCATTTGGCGAGGAATAAGATTTTATAATAAAGGCAAATTTTAGAAAGAGAGTTTGATATCTTCTAAATTTGCCTTTTTTGGTTTTCATATATGACCTTTTTAATATACATCAATATTTCTCGAAATAATATTATTGAATTTTAGAAAATAATGTAGTTTTTTATATTATTTAATAGATATTTATAGTAAATATTAATATTTTTTACATAATTTATCAAAAATAATCACTATCTTTGCAACCGTAATCCTCGCTGAAAGCCCACGATTGGGCTAAGGTGGGGATACATATACATAAATAAAGGCGTAACTGACGCTTTGGTTTTGACGTGTTAGAACTTCGCAACTTCAAACAAGTTGTCAAAAACAAAGCAATGGGGACGCCTCACAGAGTGTATTATATACAGCCCTCTTGGCTTCGGACGTATCTGCGTTCGTTGGTAGGGAGGGTGAATTATATACACATTCACGTGGGGCTTTCAGCATTGCTCGTTTCGACAACTTGGGCAATGCGAAGGCCTTAACCAGTGGAACGAGCAGCAGACTGGCTCCACGTTTTTTATTTTTGTATATCAAAACCTAATAAAAACCGCCAATCAGGGAGTCGTTGGTTTATTTGTACAAAAGCAACGATGAGAAATTTATGTTTGTTATTTGCATTGCTGATGTCAATACAATTAGCATCGGCACAGCGAAAGACTGTCATCGTAGAGACACCTACAAGCCAAGTTCAAGATGACGGTATGGTGTTGAAGCGTAAAGTGGCAATTGGGCGCTTTTCAAATGAAACCCAATATGCCAAAGGCATTTTCTACGACAAGGAGAATGACCCTATGGGAAAACAAGCCTTGGACATACTTTCTGCGAAACTGGCTTCTTCTGGGAAATTTATTCTTTTAGTAATGATTAAAAAATAACTTGGTACATTTTTGTGTCCTTATTATGAAGTAACACATGGTTAAAGGATAGAGTTCCAAACTCTTCCTTTGCCTCATATTTACTATAATTTTTATTTGTCATAAT
>DJOI01000036.1:0-9284 GCA_002439605.1 Candidatus Segatella mututuai
ACGGTGGAGACCCACATCTATCTCTCGACCAAGGACATGAAAGCTTATTTACGTAAAATCATCTAAAGAGCCGTATTCCTTATAAATTATGCCGTATATCTTGTAAGTTGATAAGAACGGCTCCTAAACAAGAAACTATAATAAAACAATAATACTAAACCTATTATGAAGCAACATTTCATTCAAGTTTGTATGCTTACAGCAGGATTGGCGATGCCTCTTTTCTCTGCCTCCTTGATGGCAGCGGGCAACCCTAATCCGATTGTGGCACAACAGCAACAGGTGCAAGGCACTGTAGTGGATAAGACGGGCGAGCCGCTTATCGGCGTGACAGTGCAGGTGGTAGGACAGCAAGGTGGAGTCGTGACCGACATGGATGGTCGCTATACCATCAAGGTGGCTAAGGGTGCACAGCTTAAGTTCTCGTATATTGGCTATACCGAACAAGTATTAAAGGTAACTGGCAATCAGCTCAATGTAACCATGGACGAGGACAGCCAGACATTGCAAGATGTGGTGGTTGTCGGTTATGGTGTACAGAAGAAGGAGTCTTTGACGGGTGCCGTGACAGTGGTGGATAGCAAGGCTTTTGAAGGTAAGGGTGGCTTGGCTTCTCCATTGCAGGCTTTGCAAGGTCAGGTTCCAGGTGTCATGATTAGCCGTTCTTCATCAGCTCCTGGTGATGAGAGCTGGAGCTTGAATCTCCGTGGATCTTCTTCCATGAACGCTACCGACCCGCTTGTTGTCATCGACGGTGTGGCAGCCAACAGTGTCAGCGAGATGCGCTTGCTCAACCCTGACGACATCGAGAGCATCAACTTCCTCAAGGATGGTTCTGCCGCCATCTATGGTAGCCGTGCCGCTGGTGGTGTCGTTCTCATCACGACCAAGAAAGGTAAGGAAGGCAAGCTTCAGGTCAATTACAGTGGTAGCGCTACCTTGAAGACGGTTGGTCTGATGCCAACACTTTGCAACATCGACCAATGGGCTGACGGTGTGCAACAGGCGCTTATCAATGATAATAATACCAGTAATGTTTGGTACACATATGCGGAACTTGCCAAGAAATACAAGGGTGGTTATATTGATGTGAAGAAAACCACCAACCCATTCGGTCAGTCTGCTTTCACCGATGTCAGTGACTTCGTATTTGATGACAGCGTGGATTGGCTCGGCAGTCTTTTTGGCTCTACATGGAGCACCAACCATAGTTTGAGCTTGTCGGGTGGCAATGACAGAAGCGCTTTCCGAGTCTCTGGTAGTTTCCTATATGATGGTTCTGCTCTCCAATATGGCAAGAACAACAACAAGCGTTATAATATTCGCTGGAACTACAGCAACAAGCTTAATAAGATATTTACGCTCGAAAGCAGCATCGCTTTCAGCCGTCAGGAGCAGGTGACTCCTACCCAGGTGGGTTCGGCATTGAGTACAAGTGTTCCTATGCCAGGTCTTCCTTTGACCACCATGGATGGCAAGCCATACGCTTGGGGTACATGGGCTTCGCCTGTGGCTAAGGTTTCACAGGGTGGAGACAATAAGCTCTCCGTTCGTTCGCTCAACATCAGCGAGACCTTGAAGGCACACGTCACAGACTGGCTCGATGCCAACGTCAACGTGGGTTATAATACCAGCGAGGCTCGTCGCCGCAAAATCCAGAATGCCATCACCTATTATAACTATGCTGGCGACACCAAGGTGTTGGAAGACCCTGTTCAGGAGAAATCCTATTACCAGCAGACTTCTGGGCGCACGGACTTCTACAGTATCTCGGGTTTCGTCAATGCTCACAAGACTTTTGCGAAGCTTCATGGCACGAGTCTGACCTTGGGTGCTCAGTATGAGTTGACAGACAAGGAATTCTTCGGTGCAAGTTATACAGACATCTTGGAAGGTCTCGATGTCATCAATGGTAATGGTACCTTGACCTTGACAAGTGATGACATTCGCAAGAATAATTATCGTACCGCCATCATGTCATACTTCGGTCGTTTCAATTATGATTTCGATAGCAAGTATCTCTTCGAGTTCAATGGACGTTATGATGGTAGCTCCAAGTTCTTGCCACAGAATCGTTGGGACTTCTTCTGGGGAGCATCCCTCGGATGGCGTATCAACCAGGAGAACTTCTTGAAGGACGTGAAGTGGATTAGCAACCTGAAACTCCGTGCTTCTTATGCAGAGATGGGTTCGCAGAGCGGTATCGACAACTATGATGGTTATCAGTTCTACAACTTGACTACTTTAGGTGGTGCATACGTAGGAAGCGACAAACTCACCTATATCGCAACCAATGGTAAGTTTGCATCCACCACTCGCCAGTGGGAACGTATCAAGAACTATAACGTGGCTCTCGACTTCGGTTTCTTCAATGGAGCCTTGACGGGTACGGTGGAAGCCTTCTTTAAGAAGAACGACAACATGCTCGTGGCGGTTTCTTATCCAGCCGTTCTTGGTGATGCCGCACCAACAGCCAACGTGGGCAAGTTCAAGGACTGGGGTTACGAAGGTAGCATCAACTACAATGGCAATATAGGTGACGTACAGTATCATGTAGGCGGTAACATTACCTTTGCTCGCAACGAATTGACCGATTATGGTGGCACATCTGTCTTGAAGTCGGGTTACACAAGTACTCAACAGGGCTACTCCTTGAACTCTATCTTCGGCCTCCGTTATGCTGGCAAGATTCAGAACGAGGAGCAGTTGAAGGCATACGAGGCGAAGTATTATCCTAACAATGGAATTGGAATGCCAAGCAATCTTCGTGTAGGTGACAATATGTACTGCGACGAGAATAATGACGGCGTGCTCGACTATAGAGACTACATTTATCTCGGTAGCGATACACCTGAAATCTCCTACTCATTCAATGCAGGTGCATCTTGGAAGGGCATCGACTTCAATATCGTGTTCCAGGGCTCAGCCAACCGATTCATCTATCGTGGCATCGACCCGTTCACCGTGCCGTTCCGTACGCTCTATACGAACACAACGACCAGTGGTATCGGCAATACATGGACTCCAGAGAATCCAAATGCTTATTACAACCCATACACAACGGATAGTAATATCATCAGCTACAACTATCAAGCCAACTCGTTGACGGCACAGGATGGTCGCTACATTCGTTTGAAGAACTTGACCATTGGCTACAACTTCCCTGCACCTCTCTTGAAGAAAATAGGTCATGTGAATGCGGCTCGCATCTATTTCACAGGCGAGGACCTTTGGGAGAGCACCAAGATTTCCGACGGATGGGATCCTGAGGCAAAGCGTGATGCAAGTGGAGTAGGTCGCTATCCATTCACTCGTAACTTTACGTTCGGTATGAACTTAACATTCTAAAAGATTTCAATATGAAAACGAAATATAATTCTATTAAGGTTGCGTGCTTGGGCTTGATGACCATGGCAATGAGTAGTTGCTTGGACTTCTCTCCAGAGGCACAGATGAACGACGATACCGTTTGGTCTTCTGCTACCAACTTCCAGTTGTTCGCCAATCAGTTTTATAGCTACACCCATGATATTCAGAGTGGGGATTCCTATCAGTATGCTGTGAGCGATGGTCCTCATAGTGATACCCGAAGCGACTTGATCGCTGGTGCCAATGCCAATGTGTATAGCCAAGGAACCAATACCGTTCCTCAGTCAGACAACAACTATAAGAACCTCTACAAGCACATCTACTATACCAACTTGCTGTTGAAGAATGCTGCCAACTTTGGCAATCAGGCTGCCATCGCAGTGCCTGTGGCTGAGGCTAAGTTCTTCCGTGCTTATTGCTACTTTGAGTTGGTGCAGCTCTACGGCAACGCCATTCTCTTGACGGAGCCTGTGGATATGGATTCTCCTAAGATGAATGCCACACGTGATGATCGTGGCTTGGTCATCGACCAGTGTGTGAAGGATTTGAAGGAAGCAGCCGAAGATTTGCCTGAGACTCCATCAGAGGCAGGTCGCCTTTGCAAGGATGCTGCCAATGCTTTCCTTTCTCGTGTCGCTCTCTTTGAGGGTACATGGCAGAAATTCCATACCAATGGCTATCAAGCAACCAGCAATACGGAACGTTCTTCTCAGTTGCTCGAAATTGCCAAGACTGCAGCCAAGGCTGTGATGGAAGGTGGTCGCTACAAGCTCTTTTACAGCGATAAGTTGGGTACGGAGAGTTATCGCTACATGTTTATCTTGGAAGACGAGAAGTGTAATCCTGCTGGCTTGACCACCAAGGACAATACCGAATATATCTTGGCTCGCCGCCATAAGAGCACGGATGGTGTAGGCTTGAATATCACCAAGGCATACTGCACCAATGCTGTTTATGTAACACGTAAGTTGGCTAACCTCTATGCTTGCCAGGATGGTCTTCCTATCGAGAAATCTTCTCAGTTCAAGGGATATGACCAGGCAACCTCTGAGTTCCAGAACCGTGACAACCGTATGCTGACAACCTTGGCACCAAGAGGTACTAAACTTTGGGATAACACTGCCGACCATTGCCGTACGGCGTGGGATGACACCGATTTGGCTCGTGCCAAGGAGGTAGGTGCTTGTGCCAACAGTGGTTACCAGACTCACAAGTGGGCAGTGGAGCGTCAGGTATCTGATAGATATGAGTGCATGGACTTCCCTGTTATCCGCTATGCTGAGGTGCTTCTCAACTTTGCAGAGGCTATCTATGAGTTGAATGGCAAGATTTCGGACAGTGACCTCGACAAGAGCTTGAACTTGGTGCGTGCTCGTTCCAACCCAAAGATGGTGAAGTTGAGCAACGCCTTGGTTGACAACAATGGTTTGAGTATGCGCGAGGAGATTCGCCGCGAGCGTACCGTGGAGTTGGCTTTCGAAGGCTACCGTATCGACGACCTCAAGCGTTGGGCAACCGCTCCTATCGAGATGCCACAAGACCAACTCGGTGTCAAGTGGAAGGGAACTCAGTTTGAGACACTTTGGACCAACCAGAGCCGTCAGATCAATAGCGAGGGTTGCATCATCCTCTACGACAACCGCAAGTGGGATGATAAACTTTATCTTTATCCTTTGCCATCCGACCAGTTGCAGTTGAATCCAAACATCGGTCAGAACCCTGGCTGGGAGAAATAATGTTTAGTGTTTAATGAGCGATGTTTAATGTTTAGTTATTCATTCTAAAGAAAAGACAATTATGAAACGTAATAACAAGATATACGCCATGATGCTGATGCTGGGCTTGGCTACTGCATCTCTGACATCATGTAGCGACGATGAGACTGGCGGCAACCTTTACTCTGCCGTCATCCCATCCAAGGTCGAGTTCAATCTCGACGAGGCTCATCAGCAACTCGTCTATACGGACGTTACGGGAGCCAAATGCTTGCCTATGATCAAGGGCGAGACCCTGCAGTTGACTTATACGATGGAACCAGAGGACGCAACCTTCAAGGATGTGGTTTGGACGGCATCCAATGCTGACTTTGCCACTGTGTCGGACGAGGGACTTGTCACAGCCGTGAGTGGTGATGGATATTCCATCGTACAAGTTGCTCCGGAGGCTCTTCATTCTGGTAGCGGAATCAATGCCAACTTGAAAATAGTAGTATCCAACGAGATGCGCCAGGCAACGGCTATTGAGGTCAATGCCTCCAAGGAGGAAGTCTATGCTGGCGACACGCTCCACATGGCTGCAACTATTGCTCCAGACAACTCTACCTACAAGACTGTGAAATGGAGCGTGGATGATGCAAATGTTGCAGACATCGACCCAATGACTGGTGTCTTGACAGCCAAGGAGGCGGATGCGATCCTTTCTGAGGTGAAAGTGGTTGCTACTGCTTTGGATGGTTCTGGCGTAGTGGGTGAGAAAACTATCAAGGTTCGTAAGATAGTAAATCCAGAGGATGTAACGATCGACCAAGCATATTCCGTAGGCAAGGGCTATTACTGCGCATTGAACGAGAAAACGCTCAACTTGAACTATACGACAGTTCCTGCAGAGTGTACGACTTCCAAGATTACTTGGTCATCTTCCGACGAGAGCGTGGCTACCGTAGATGCAGGTGTCGTAACCTTCAAGGGCTTCGGTGCCGTGACGATTACGGCGACTACTCCTAATGGAAAGAGCAGCAGCATCGACTTGAACATACCTGCTGGTTTGATACGTGAGACTTACCACAACGCTAATCATTTCAGCTTCTACAAGGCATCTGCCTCTGTTAAGCAAGAATGGCATGATGGCTATCTGACCATCACAACAGCAGCCAGCAACGCAACCACCCAGCGTGCCGACCTCAAGTGGTATGACCTTCCTGTCACTCTCCACGCAGGCAACTATCCTGTCCTTGCCGTGAAGATAGAGGATGCAAAAGACCTGGGCTTAGGTGTAAGCAGCCGTAACTTCAACTTCGACACCGTTGGTAAGAGCGAGAGTGGTAAGGACTATAAGGCTCTCGGCGGTGGAAACAACAAGTGGAGCAATGAATTGAAGTGTGCTGATGGCAGCCGTGTGTTCATCTATGACTTAAGTACCGTGAAGTTTGGTACTGGCGGCTTGGCGCCAACCAATGAGTCTATCAGCTTTACCATCTTCCAGCTGAAGTATGCAGACATCAAGACCATTAATCATAGCTTTGATTATAAGGTATATTGGATTCAGAGTTTCAAGACAATCGATGAGGTGAAGAACTATGTGAAGAATGTAGATGGAGTCTCCTACGAGGTTATCAAGTAATCTGTAGCTTCATAGTTTAAGTAACGAATCGATGAAATCCGTAGTTTGAATAAAAAATACAACTATCATGAACAAGAAAAGTTTTATCATAGCAGGTTTGGCAGCACTCATGCTGCTGCCAACCTCTTGTCGGGAGAATGAGTTTGGATCAATAGATTTGACCATGCCTGAGGCTCCTGCAGATCCTGATGTCACAGTGACGTATACATTCAATCATCCATGCGCCATGTACACGGCTGAAGACTTCGCTCGTGTCAAGGCTGAGTTGGACGGCAATACCATCCCGGAGGTAACGCAGGCTTTTGCTGCTTTGAAGAGCAGTCCTTACTCTTCCTTGACTCGCCAGCCAGAGCCACAGGAACTCATCGTACGTGGCGACCCTACTGGCACAGGAATAGACAAGGAAAATTATACATACGCCATGCGTGATGCCGCTGCGGCTTATCAGACAGCCCTTATCTGGAAACTATCTGGTGATGAGGCATACGCCAAGAAGTCTATCGAAATCATGAACGCTTGGGCTGACAAGTGTAAGAAGATTACTTCTAACGATGCTAACCAAGTGTTGGCGGCAGGTGCGCAGGGTTATACCTTCGCCTGTGCGGCGGAGTTGATGCTCGCCTACGAGGGATGGAATGCTGGCGACGTGGCGAAGTTCAAGCAGTGGATGCTCGATGTGTTTGCACCGAAGAACAAAGGTTTCTTGGAGCATAAGGATGCCAATGTGTGTGCTAAGCACCAATGGAGTAACTGGGACTTGGTGAATATGTGTTCTTACATGGCCATCGGCATCTTGACGGAGAACAGCGACATGGTCAACTATGTAGTCAACTATTTCTATAAAGGGCCGGGCAATGGCTGTATCAAGTATCTCATCAATGGCGACTTGCTCAACGACCCATTAGGATCGGGTGAGATGTTGGCGCAAGACCAAGAGAGTGGTCGCGACCAAGGACACGCTCAGATGTCGGCCATGGTGACAGCCAACTTGGCTCAGATGGCTTACTCGCTCTATGAGCAGAACAAACTCAATGCAGATGCAAACGTTGCAAAACTGGATTTCTTCTCTGCCAACGACAATGCCCTCTTGAAATTGGGTGAGTATGTGGCGTTGAGTAACCTTCGTAATGGTACGGACAATGCCAACAAGGAAGGCCAGTGGCTCGTTTCTGCTACTAACATGCCATTCAATAAATTAGAGTATTGTGTCAACTGTACATGTCGTGACAAGAATCATAGTGCCATTCATACTGTCTTGGCAGATGACAGCGGTCGTGGTAGCGTTCGTCCAGGTTGGGAAATCTACTATAACCATTATGCCAAGGTAAAGGGCTTGACCTCTGGTTTCCTCTATGTGAAGCTGATGGCAGACAAGATGCGCCCTGAGTGTGGTCCTGGCGATAGCCGTTATGGCAGCAATTCTGGTGCCTTCGACCAGTTGGGCTGGAGCACCTTGATGCTCTATCGTTAAAATGATGTTTGAATAGCGTTATAATATAATTTATCGATAAGCTGTATTTAGAAACTCCCTCGCATAAAATCTTTTTGAGATTTTTGCGAGGGAGTTTTACGTAAAGGTATCAATGCTTCCGTATTGATAGCAGAATTTCACATAATTAATAACTAAAGACAAAGAAAATGAAGAAAAGTTTACTAAAAGGAATGGTGGCAGCCTCCTTGCTACTGTTTGGCATGCCTTCTTATGCTGATGGCGTAAAGTGGTTGGAGAAATGCTTGGATGAAAGCAAAATCGAGATTAGTAAGGGTACTACAACCATTGATGGCAATGTTGTCAAGATTAATGGCACGGGCAACCAGGAGTTGAAGGTGACCTTGAAGCCTGGAGAGGACATGACCATGAACAATGGGCAGACCTATGTCGTAATTGAGGCAAATACAACCTTCGACAAGACGAAGAAGCTTGATCACTTGACAGTTGGCTCAAATAAGTATGTCAACAAAACGGGTGTGCTTTTGGGCTTCAACAAAGATGTGAACGGTCATAAGTTGACGGTTTTCAACCTATTGGACAAACGTGGAGGAAATGGTGCTGATAAGGCGGCTGTGGATGGGCTGATTCATTTCTTGTGTGAGAATGCACAGTATGAGTCTTCGGAAGCTTCTTTTTATCTACAGCCATCTACAGCTTTGCCCAATGATGCTGATATAGAAATTTATAATATAGGTTTCTATACATTAGGCGATATTTTGACAGAATATCCAACTTTGGCGACTCAAAGTTGGAGATTTAAGAAGTCTCAGCTCTGTGAATTGGAATCTTATAGCGGAGACAACAACAATACGGTGAAAATTAATACGGCGGAAGGTACGACGACATTAGGATACAACTATTTGAGAGGACGTTGCTTGCAAAATATGCCATCGTCTTATGTGAAGTTGGACTTGCGTAATATGAAACTTGATGCAAGCCAGAACACTCCGCTGAAGGTAGATGCTTTTGCTGACCTTACCTTTAGTGACAAGATTCTGATGACGGCGGATCAATATAAATTGTTCCCAACAATGAACCAATATGTGGCTTATCCTAATGCTAACTACACCGCTTACAAAGACGG
>DJOI01000036.1:9440-14299 GCA_002439605.1 Candidatus Segatella mututuai
GTAGAAGATTTGCTCTCTTTGGGTCTCACGGCTTATACTTTTGCATCTTATGGCAAAGAAACGGTTAATTTCAAGAAAGCGGATGGTACAATACCAGCTGGTACCCCTATGATGATTCAGGCAGAGGAAGCTGGGCTTTACATGATTCCTGCCGCAAGTACTCCCAATGTTTTGAGTGATATTGTTGGTTACAAAGAAGCTGTAGATGCTGAGGGCAATAAGTTTGTGGGCTCTTTCTGCAAGGAGGTTCCTACGGCATATAGCAACCGTTATGGATTGGATGCTACCGCCACGTCTTTCATGAAGATGGGAGAAGATGTTAAGACCACATATTATCGTGCATTCCTATCTGTGGCTCAGCCAGCGAGCGAGGGCAAGAAACTCTCCATGACCTTTGATGGTTCTACAACAGATATTTCTCTGGTTGTCAATGGCTCGACGGTCATGAATGATGATGCTTTCTATAACATGCAAGGCATTCAGGTGAATCCCAACAATCTGCCTCGTGGCATTTATATCCACCATGGTAAGAAAATTGTAATCAAGTAATAATCGTAATACTAAACTTAAAATGAAAAAGACATATTTAGCCCCTGTTGCAACCATTAACAACGTAGTTGAAGAAACGATGTTGCTTGCTGGTTCGACAAACGTGACAGTAAGTAATGAAGGAGGTAAGTTTGATACAGATGAAGAGGGAGGCCAAGTGGTCAACTCCAAATACCATAGCCCCAATCTCTGGGACGAGGAGTGGTAATTGACCAAGTCTTTTCTTATCATATAAAAATATCCTTTCTGTATTTATCGCTCTTTCCTGGCGGACGGCGATGTGCAGAAAGGATATTTTTATTGAATATCCGCAATCATCCAAATTATAGCAGGAAATGCATCGAATTTCCTGATGACTAATTTAGTTTGTGACAGATCGTGATTCAAACATATAACTCTTGTCGATAGCAATCATAGTGAAGGTACGAAGATGCGCTTCCTTGCGGGGCAAAGTTGTGCTTCCTTGTGGGTTAACATTGCGCATCCTTAAAGGGCGTCAAACTTGAATATGAAGGGCGTTCCACGGGCGTGAGCTGACCGTCCCACGACCGTGGGACGACTGGCTGACGACCGTGAGCCAAGCGGCTGACGGTCGTGGAACGCCCGACGGAGTTGGACATTTGCTATCATCTAAAACTGGCATATGGCAGAATCAATCGAGAGATTGTTGCAAGAAGTCCTCTTTAACACCGTGATATTTTGCAATTTGGATGACTGCGGATATTCATTATTTTTATAGGGTTGCTTGGTAGAGAAGTAGTGCTTTTGTTGGAAAGTAGGGCCTTCCACAGTTCTTGCAGCCTCAATGATAGTTTTTCAGTGTGCAGTAGAGCAGTCGTCGCTGGTTCGTGCGAAGAGGCGTTCTTGGTGGATGGAGTCGCCCTTGAAATCGTGAACTCCTGGTCCGAAGTATATCAGGTCTTTTTTCAACCGTACAAGTCGAATCTTTTTCATGTTCTTATTCCGTTTTATGTTCGTTCATACTCTTTTTTTGTCCATATTTTTTTGTCTAATATACGATTGGAACGATGGAAATACGTATTTTGTAGGTCGATGGAGGATGGGTGGGGCGAATGTTATTTTATGGCAGGATTTAAGTAATCGTCACATGCCGTTCGTATTGTAAATAAAGAAACAATGCTGATAATGATGAGAAAAATGCTTTTAGGGATGTCTGCGTTGTTGCTGTCGGGCAGCATTGCAGCCCAGACGCTCGATGTGGACAAGCAGTTGGCATATTGCCACAAACAGGTAAAAAGAGCTTTGGCTGAGTTGAAGCAAAAAGATGGTTCCTACGATTATGCGATGGAGCCTCGCAACATCTTGAAAGGTGACAAGCAAAAGGGTTGGAATTGTCGTCCAGCCAAGGCTGAGGAATGGTGCGATGGCTTCTGGCCTGGCATCCTTTGGATGGACTATCAGAACTCGGGAGATAATGCCGTTCGAACGGTGGCGGAAGGCTATACGAATGCCCTTAGAAGCATAGCTTATCGCCCTTGTTACGACCACGACATCGGTTTCTTGATGTTCTGTTCCTATGGTAAGGGCTATGAGGTGAACCATTCGCAGGATTACAAGAATGTCATCTTGGCTTCTGCCGATACGCTCGCCACGCTCTTCAATCCGATTGTCGGTACGATATTGAGCTGGCCAAGAGAGGTGAAACCTCGCAACTGGCCTCACAATACCATCATGGACAATATGATGAATCTCGACATGATGTTTTGGGCTGCCAAGAATGGCGGTAACAAACTCTTGTACGACTTGGCTGTGACCCACGCCAAGACCACGATGAAGAATCATTTCCGTCCTGATGGCAGTTGCTACCATGTGGCGGTGTATGATACCATCAACGGTGACCTCATCAAAGGAGTGACCCATCAAGGCTATGCCGACAGCTCGATGTGGTCGCGAGGACAGAGTTGGGCTATCTATGGCTATACGATGGTGTATCGCTATACGAAGAACAAGATGTTCTTGGATTTTGCCCAAAAGGTGACGGACATCTATATCAAGCGATTGAAGGAGACGAGCGATGACCTCATTCCGCTTTGGGATATGGATGACCCACGTGGCGTGAAAGGCGGTGCACCGAAGGATGCCAGTGCAGCCTGTGTGGTGGCTGATGCCTTGCTCGAACTACAGCGATATGTAGGTGGCGAGAAAGGTGAGGAATATAAGAATTTCGCCTTGCAGTCGCTTGCTCAACTCAGTACGGATAAGTACCAGAGTGGCAAGAAAAATGTCGCTTTCCTCATGCACAGTACGGGACATCATCCAGCAGGAAGCGAGATAGATGCAAGTATTATCTATGCCGATTATTATTACTTGGAGGCACTGATGAGGGCAAAGGCTTTGCTGAAGTAGATTTTAAGTTTAGGTTAATAATTAGGTTTGTGTTTTAGTATGTAGGTTAGTTAAGTTGATAGTCAATATCTGCGAAAACTTCATTTTCACAAACAAAGGGTGGGGCAGAAACTCTGTTGAATGAGTATTCTCGCCCCACCTTTTTATATGTGGTTGTAGATTAGCATATATATAGTAAATGTGTTTTATCGTTTGCTCTATGGGCTTTTATAGGATATAGTTTAGGGCTATTTCGTAACCCTAAACCAGTCTGCGTCAATCCAACCTCGGTTTCCCTTGGTGTTTTTGCGCTCGCATACAAATCCCATCTTGGCTCCAATCCATTTGCCTTGACGCAAGGTGAATAGGTCACCTGCATCTTTGAACTTCTTGCCGTCCATACTGTAGGCAAATTGGCATTTGCCGTCTTTTACCTTCATCTGGAGATAGATGTCGAGGTAAATGGCTGGGGAGTAAGGAATCGTGTCCTTTTCCGTAGGTTTGAAGGTAGCGAGTGTTTTCTCGGTCTCGATGCCACCGGTGTCTGCTCCTTTGCAATAGAGCTGTTGGAGCAAGAACTCATCGCCCATACGACGAACCACCAAGGCTTGATAATTCATGCCCATCATGACGATGCCGCCATATTGGTCGTCCTCCTTGGAGGCGAACCTTATCTTGGCTGTTGCCTTGAAATTCTTGGCGGGAGTCTTTTGAAGTAGGAGGTTGCCTGCTTCCCAAAGGCTTTTGAAAGAAGTCTCTTGGCCTTTGTCGTCTTTGTGAGAAAGGTCGGCAGTGTAGAGACGCAAACAGCCATTGTTAGTTGGCATGCCCCAAAGTTGATTGTAGTTGGCGTGCCATTGCCATTGCAAGCCGAGCTCGGTGCTGTTGAACTCGTCCGATTCCTGTGGATTCACCTTAGTTTTTGAAGAGGACTTTGGCATCCGATAGGTAAGATATGGCTCGCCGCAGCCGTCACCGTCCTTGTCATTGCCCATCACAGGCCATCCTGTCTTCCAATTCACGGGTTGTAGGAAAATGACTCTGCCGTATGCGCTCTTGTCGTTGAAGTGGAGAAACCAGTCCTCGCCTTGCGAGGTATGTACCCAGGCACCTTGATGAGGTCCATTGACATGGGTCTTGCCTTGTGCCATCACTACTTTCGCTTCGTATGGACCATACACGTTCTTGCTTCGCATGGCGAGCTGCCAACCATGTTGCACACCGCCAGCGGGACACATGATCCAATAATAGCCGTCACGCTTATAGAATTTGGGACCTTCCGTAGTATGATTCTTTTGCCCTCCATCGAAGACGATGCGAGGTTTTCCAATGACTTTGGTTCCATCTGCAGATAGTTCGCGTACAGTCAATACGGAGTTGAAACCTGCTCGACTTCCTGCCCATCCGTTCACAAGATAGCATCTGCCATCCTCGTCCCAAAGGGGGCAAGTATCTATCATACCTTTTCCAGCAAGCACACAAACAGGTTTCTCCCATTTGCCTCGTGGATCTTTGGTCTTCACCATGAAAATGCCATGGTCTGGGTCACCCCAGTAGATATAAAACACGCCGTTATGGTATCGGATGGCTGGTGCCCAAACTCCCTTGCCATGCTGAGGCTTATCGAAGAGCTCTTTGGGTTCTTGCTCTTGCAGGGCATGACCGATAATCTCCCAGTTCACCAAGTCTTTGGAATGGAGAATGGGAAGCCCTGGGATACAGTTGAATGAACTTGCCGTGAGGTAATAGTCATCGCCTACGGCTATGACATCAGGGTCGCTGTAGTCTGCGTAGAGTACAGGGTTGGTATAAGTGCCGTTGCCATTGTCAGGGTTCCATACCTGTGAGTGGTATTGGGCGTGGAGCGATAGCGGCATGGTCAAAATTAAGCTCGAAAAGAGCAAGGACGTAAGTTTGTTGTTCATATTCTTTTGAGGTGTTGATATTATTATTCTAATGAGGAT
>DJOI01000036.1:14492-61597 GCA_002439605.1 Candidatus Segatella mututuai
AGTATGCCGAATTTCTTCTTGGCAGGCATCAAGGCTAACCATCTTGCGGTAATCCTTGGCATAAAAGCATCCTGAGGTTAGTCTTGCTTCTTTTCCAGTAAAGGATAAGTTTTCTTATACTGGATGAGCCAGTCGTAATCGACCGCCTCATCTTTGCAATACTTGCGCAAGCTACGTCCCTTGCGATTCTGGTTGTAGTCTTGCATCACTTTCTCGAAATATTCCTTGCTTTCCATTTTTAATCACTTTTTCGCTTAGAGCGACGCAAGGACTATACCTGTTGCCGGGCATACATTTTCAAATCTAAAATTTGTGTATGTTGAAATATCTTTGTAACTTTGCGGCATGAAAGAAACAACGCTACAAGGCAATCAGGTAGAAATCAAGAAGGTGGGCTGCAGGCAAGACATGGATGCATTTATTGGTTTTTACTGCGACCTGTATAAAGATAATAAATATGCGGTTCCGTTTATCAGATTCGACGAGGAGAACACTTTGTCGAAAGATCGAAACACATCCTTTGAGTTCTGCGAGGCAGAGTATTACCTGGCCTTGAAAGGCGGAAAAGTGGTGGGGCGAGTGGCTGCCATCATCAACCATCGTGCCAACGAGGAGTGGCAAAAGAAGCAGGTGCGCTTCGGGTGGTTTGACTTTGTCGATGACCGTGAGGTGTCGGGTGCTCTATTGAATGCGGTGGAGCAATATGGCCGCGAGCATGGCATGACAGAAATGGTCGGTCCACTTGGCTTTACCGATATGGATCGCGAGGGCATGCTTATCGAAGGGTTCGACCGCCTTTCCACAGCCTATGTCATCTACAACTATCCCTATTATCCTCGGCATATCGAGGCTTTTGGAGGTTTCGAGAAAGACAACGACTGGATGGAATATCGCATCAAGGTGCCTGAGGTGACACCCGAGAAGTTTGCCAAGACAGCACAGATGATAGAACACAGATTCGACCTGCATCCTTATCGCTTCAGCCGCAGACAGTTGGTGAAGAAGGGGATGGGACGTTGTATCTTCGAGATACTGAACGAGACTTATGCCAATCTGTACGACTTCCAGCAGTTGTCGGAGAAACAGATCGACCAGTTGATCGACCAGTACATCAAGATGGCAGACCTCGATTTGGTGGTAGGTGTGGTTGATCGCAGTGTGACATCCGCTGGCAAGCAAGCAGCCTCGCAGGATGAACTCGAAGAGTTAGGCGGCAAGCTGGTAGGTTTTGGCGTGTCCTTCCCTTCGTTTGCGAGAGCCTTGCAGAAGACTCGGAACGGCAAGCTTCTGCCTTGGGGATGGTGGCATATGCTGAAAGTGCTCAAGTGGCACAAAACCGATACTGTAGACCTGTTGCTTATCGGTGTGTTGCCTGCCTATCGTGCCAAGGGCGCCAATGCCATTATCTTCGCCCATCTCATAGAGCAGTATCGCAAGTATGGTTTCAAATGGGCCGAGGCCATGCCACAGATGGAGGAAAACACGGGTGTAAGAAGCCAGTGGCAATATTTGGAGAGCGAGCAGCATCGTCGCCGTCGTTGTTTCAAAAAGTTGCTTGCCTGAAAAAGTTGCTTCTTAAACCCATTGACTTGTTAATGTAATTCTTATCTATTTCTCTTTAGAAATCTTTTGAACACCACCTTCTCCATGAGCAGGATGCCGAAGAGCGCAGTCGTGATGCCCAGCAGTACGTCGATGATGTAGTGGTGCCCAGAGTAGACGGCTGTCCACCAGATACCCATGCAGATGATGGCGAAGGCTGCAGTAGTAAGTCTGTGTTGGTGGCTCATGGCAGCATAGTAGGTTGTTATGAGCATGTAGGCTGCATGCAGACTGGGAACAGCGGCAAAGACATTGGCATTCTGGCAATAGATGGAGTGGAAGACGGGATAGCCCACTAACTCGTCGAAGCGTCCCAGTCCTGCAACATTGCCCGGCGTGCCCAGGATGGGAGTGAAGCCGTATTCCATGACGTACCAAGGTGGCGAGGCTGGATGGATGTAATACCCCACGAAACCTATGAGGTTGACGACAAGGAAAGTCCATGAAAAACGCACAAACCAGCGATACTCTTTCTTGAAGAACAGATAGAGAGCAAAGCCTACAGGAACGGGAACCCAGCAGAGATAGAAGAATCCTGCCAGCAGGTCGGGTACGGTTGCATGGTGCACGCTGAAGTATTCGCCTGGAGTCATCACCTGCGAATGGTCGGCGACAGCCTGCAGTTCGGCAGGAGTATGAGCAGCTATGCCGAAAAATGATTTCTCAGCCTCGTAAAGCCCACGCACATCGATGTCGCCTACCATATAATTAGGGTAGAAACGCATGGAATCGTATGTTACGGCAAAGATGAGCCAAGGCAGGAAATAAAGCGCAAACTTGCGGGTCTTCTTCCATGCCAGTAGCAGGGCGAAGACAACGATAAGATACAGACTTGTCATTCTACTTCCCCTTTTTATTCATCACGACGTAACAATGGGCTATGCGCCAGAATGCGGTGATGTTGGCAAGCACAGCGATAAGGATCATTCCGCCGGCTATCCAGCAGATGTCGCCTGTGGTGCCTGTAAGCATAGCGGTGACGGCTGTAACCACAACTCGTTCGGGACGTTGCATCAGTCCTACTTTGCACTCGATGTCCAGGCCCTCGGCACGGGCACGTACGTAGCTCACCATTACCGAGCCTATCATGGCGGCAAAAGTGATGATGCCCATCCAAAAGCTCATCTCGTCTTGCATACGTAAGAAGTAAAGGCAGATGCCGAAGAGACTTATCAGTTCGCTATAGCGGTCGAGTGTCGAGTCCCATAGTGCTCCGAAGAGGCTGCTTTTTCCACTCATTCGTGCCAGTCGACCGTCCATCATGTCGAAGAGCCCGGCGGCAAGGATGATGAGACCCCCCCATCCTAAGAGTGCCAAGCTCTGGGTGAGGGCAGCCTCGATGAAGAACCCAGCCGCCACAATATTGCCGATGAAACCGATGAAGGTAACGATATTGGGGGTGATGTGTAAATGGATCATCGCCTTGATGATAGGATTGATGATCACATAGATGACTTTCTGTAAGAAATCTCTGTAGTTCATATTTTTTTGAAATGTTGTTGATTCTGAATATTTTGTTATTCCTCGGCAGCCTCCTATCTGTCTGGGGTGAATACAAACTTGCGCTGTGCTGGATAGTTGACCATTACAGCCACAAGGATGCTCACCACGCTTTTTGGGATGAGATAGTGTACATCGATGCGTTCGTGGCTGTTGATGAACTCGGTGAGGGCAATGGTGCCTCCCGAATTGAGCAACCAACTGATGGCCCACACGATGAAATATCGCCATGCCACACTTCTTTTCTTGCGATGGGAGTCTCCGAAAACGTAACGATAATTCAGACAGCAGTTGGTTACGCCGCCTGCCATCACACCCAAAGCGTTTGCCAAGCCATAATAGAGTCCTACGATGTCGGATAGCAGGAATGCCAAACCGAAGTCTACCGCAGAACCCATCGTGGCCGTTACCTCTGCCTTCCCGAATGTATATAATTCATGCTTTACCTTACCCATGCCAGCGCTATTTTGATGATGACCATAGTGATTGCCGCATAGACTCCTCCGAGGATGTCGTCGGCCATCACATAGAAAGCTCCTTTCATGCGGTCGAGGTGCTTGATGCCAAGAGGTTTCACCATGTCGAAGAAGCGGAAAAGTGCCAAGGCCACTACTGCCCACCACAGTGAGTCGGCTTTGTGGCCAGCCTCTTCGAAAGGTATGATGAGCGATAGGGGAATCCAGACTCCCACGATCTCGTCGATAACCACGCGGCTTGGGTCTTCTCCCCAGTAGGGTTGGAGCTGTGCTGTGGCCCATGTGCCCAACAGGGTAAACGCCACTGCTAACAGCAACATGGTCGCCTGAAGGGTTGTTCCGTCCAAATTTGCCAATACGGCTATCAATGCCCATATCAGCGTGCCCAACACCGAGCCTGCTGTTCCTGGTCCACAAGGCCAGAAACCGCAGCCTAAGCCGGTTCCTATGATGGCGGGGAGCAGGGGTGGACGCTTGTCTGTTAGATTGCCTTTATCGTTCATATTTTGTTTTCAGTTCTTTTCTTTGTTCTGTTTCTTTTGTTTTTACATTATAATTAATGATAATTAAACAAATGTGGGTTCAGTTTGCAAAATTACGCTAAAAACCTCAAATAGCCAAATAGTTTTTCCCAATATTCTACAAATATACCAAAAACAAGGTAAAAAACTAAATTAATCAAAAAGTTTTCCGCTCGTTTCGGATAATATTTATAACTTTGCAGCCAAAATATGTTGAGGAGGAAGTATGTCCGCCGATGAAGATAAAAGGGTTAAAGAAAAAGAGAAGAGTTATAAAATAAAAAAGGTATTTAGGAAATGAAGATAAAACTTCGCATATGTATGCTGGTCGTGTTGCTGGTCGCCTTGTCGCAGCAGATGATGGCTCAACAGAAAATAACAGGTCGCGTTATTGACACAGACGGATTTGCTGTGCCCTATGCCAGTGTGCAGTATCGAGGACATAGGATAGCAGTGTCGAGTGATGGGGAAGGTCGTTTCTCCATAGAAAAACACGAGGGTTGGATGCTTACCGTGAGTGCCTTGAGCTACAAGACGCAGACGGTGAAGGTGGAGGCCAGTACCAGCTTCCTGGAGGTAAAGCTAAAGGATGACAGCCGTAAGCTCAACGAGGTGGTGGTGAAGTCGAAGCGAGGCAAGTACAAGCGCAAGGATAATCCTGCTGTGGAGTTGATGCGTCGCATTATTGCAGCCAAGAAGAAAACAGACCTGGCAAACCATCCTTATTATCGATACGACAAGTACCAAAAGATAACTCTTGCACTGAACGACCTTTCGAAGGAACAGCTTGAGGGCAAGTTCTTCAGTAAACGACAGTATCTGCTCGACCAGGTAGAGAAATCGCCCTATAACGGTAAGCTCACTCTTCCGGTTAGTGTTGACGAAACAGTGTCACAGCATATTTATCGTAAAGACCCCAAGAGCGAGAAAGATATCATCAAAGGGCAGCAGAGCAATGGCATCGGACAGGTGATGCAGACTGGTGAAATCCTGAGCACCACTATGAAAGATGTCTTTACAGATGTGGATATTTACGATGACTATGTGCGCCTGTTGCAGTATCCATTCCCCTCGCCGATAGGCAGGACGGCCATTTCTTTTTACCATTATTATATAGAGGACACGGTCTATGTGGAACGCGACCTTTGTTATCATCTCCAGTTTATACCAGCCAACTCGCAGGATTTTGGATTCCGTGGCGAACTTTACGTGACAGCCGACAGTACGCTGCATGTAAAGAAATGTAACTTATATATGCCTCACAACAGCGACGTGAACTGGGTGAAGGATATGAAGATAGAGCAGGAGTTCACACGGTTGGACAATGGTGAATGGGTGCTTACCAAGGATGACATGGTGGCGGAGATACACGCTAACAACTTGCTGCAAGACCTGCTTGTGGTGCGTAACACCCGACTTACCGACTATTCCTTTGACGAACTGCCCAAGGTGCTTTTCAAGGGCAAGGCGAAAGTGCGGCATGACATAGATGCCATGAACCGGGATGAGGCTTACTGGAACAAGTATCGGCAGGTTGACCTTACCAAGAGTGAGTCGTCGATGGACAGTTTCATACGTCGTATGGAGAACTCTAAAGGGTTCAAATGGATTATCTTAGGTGTGAAGGCTCTGATGGAGAACTATGTGGAGATAGGAAGCGGACAGGGAGGAAAGAGAAGCAAGTTCGACTTTGGACCTATCAATACCTATCTGTCGAAAAACTATGTCGACGGCATACGTCTTCGTCTGGCGGGTCGTACCATGGCTTCGCTCAACCCGCATTTCTTTTGGAACGGTTACGCTGCCTATGGTACGAAGAGCAACGACTGGTATACGGGACATGTGTTTACCTATTCGCTCAACAAGAAGAAAAACAGCCCTTTCGAATTCCCGATGCGAAATGTTACCTTCGAGGTGTCTCGTGATATCATGTCGCCTTCCGACGACAATCTGGAGCACAACAAGGACAATATTTTTATGACTTTCCGTGCGGCAACACAGGATGAGATGTTCCTTTATCATCGCCAAAGACTTGCCTTTACTTACGAGACAGAGTGGGGGTTGCGTTTTGATGCGGGGATTCGCTGGCAAAGCAACCGTACCGCTGGCAATCTGCACTACTTTGCACTTGATGGAAATGAGGTGAAGAAAATCAGGATGACAGACGTTAATGTCGGCATCAATTACAATCCAGGAGTCACCTATGTCAACACCAAGCAGCAGCGACTGCCTATCAACCTCGACAGTCCGGAGATAGGCATCTCGCATACCATGGGCTTAAAAGGCTTTATGGGAGGTCAGTATCATAGCAACATCACCAAAGTGAGCATCTATAAACGACAGTGGCTTGGAAGTTTTGGTTATCTCGATTTCCATGCCGTGGGACAGGCTCAGTGGAACAAGGTGCCATTCCCTATGCTCATCCTGCCGCCTATCAACCTCTCGTACTTCGAGCTTGAGTCGAGTGTGAGCTTGATGAGAGATTGGGAGTTCCTTAACGACCGTCAGGTGTTTGCCTCCCTGTCGTGGGACATGAACGGCAAGTTGCTCAACCGTATTCCGCTCATCAAGAAGTTGAAGTGGCGTGAATACTTTGCCGTCAAGGGCGTGTGGGGAGACCTCACCGACAAGAACAATCCGTACATAGAGAAGAACCAAGGGGATTCGAAGCTGTTTAAGTTCCCTTCCAAGTCGCACGTGATGGGAAATACACCCTACTGGGAATGTGTGGCTGGTGTACACAATATCTTTAAGTTCTTTTCTGTAGAGTACGTGCGACGACTTTCCTATCTTCATAACGAGGATATTAGCAAGTGGGGTATCCGCTTAGGGTTCGATATGACTTTCTAAGAGGAAAAATGTGAGAGAATGGGCAAGAAAGAACAACATAAAACAAAGTGCGCATTATGAGAATACTATTGGCAGACAGACAGGACATAACCCGTATGGGGCTGGTTCATATCATTGGGAACATGAATGCCAGCGGTAGGGAAGGTGCACCTGGGATGGAATGGAAATATGTGGAAGACAAGGCAGAGATGGTGCTTGCCTTAAAGGACGACGATGATGCGGTGGTGGTGCTCGATTATACGCTTTTCGACATCAATGATGCTGACGAACTGCTCATCCTGCACCAAAGGTTCTCTCGCACCCGTTGGCTGCTCTTCAGCGAAGACTTGAGCGTAGACTTTGTACGCGTGCTCATAGCAAGTAGCACGCAGTTCAGTATCTTGACCAAAGAAAGTCAGCTTCCGGAAATCAAGGCTGCTATCCAGTATTGTGTGCGGGGCAATCGATTCATCTGCCAGCACATGACAGAGGTCCTTCTCGCTCCTCCGCCAACGAAGACGGAGGAAAAGGTGAAACTCACCAAGACCGAGACCGAGATTCTGAAGGACATAGCCCTCGGCATGACTACCAAAGAAATAGCCGAGAAGCGTTTCTCGAGTTTTCATACAGTCAACACCCATCGCAAGAATATCTTTAGAAAACTCGATGTGAACAATGCTCACGAGGCTACCAAATATGCTTTGAGAGCAGGTCTTGTCGACTCGGCGGAATATTATATTTAACTCTGGCAAGCGCAAGTGTTTTCATTGCTCAATAATGAAAGCACTTGCGCTTTTTCATCTAAGAGCGGCCAACCATCAAATTGCTTTTAGTTTGGTCAACAAAAATCGTTAAACCACAGTTTATTTGTTCTGCTCTTGTTGCAGATTGTCCGTTCCGTGACTTGGAATGTCCGTTCCGTGTCACGGAACGGAGATTTTGCAGCATAAAGAGATAATTTCTATCGTATAAGAGTGAGATTTCTGTGGTATTAAGCGATCAATTCTTTGGGATTTAAGGTTGATAGCGCAAGTATATAATGTATTGAACTTCCACACTCTGCGCAAGTTGCGTGGTATTTTGGCACCACAGGGGCAGTGCCTTTAGGCAAGGACATAAAAAAGCTTAGAGATGTCTCACGACATAACTAAGCTCCAATTTTCTAACTAACTTATTATCAACTATTCATTACTTTTCAGGTTGCAAAGTTACAAGAAAAAACGAAACCTTAATATGTTTTTCGGAAAAAAATGCACGTAAACGTTTTCGATTCACGAAAAAATGATGTATCTTTGCAAAAGAAAGTTGCACTCGGCAATTTGAAAGCAAGTTTTCATTGCACTCGTTTGCATTATTTATGTACAAAAACATAACAAAAAAGGAGTAAGGTGCTTGTTGGATCACAATATAGGCACCATATAACTTTTATTTACCACGATATGAAGCAACGCAGAACATCACTTAAAGACCTCGCCGACCATCTGGGTGTGAGCATAGCTACTGTATCGAGAGCATTGCGAAACAGTCACGAGGTGGGAGAGGAGATGACACGAAAAGTGAAAGAGCTTGCCAAGCAACTGAACTACCGTCCCAATCCCTTTGCGCAGAGTTTGCGTAAGGAAGCACCAAGGGTTATTGGAGTCATTGTTCCCAACTTGGTAACCCATTACTATGCAGCTGTGCTCGATGGTATAGAGGATTATGCCTCGCGACTGGGCTACTCGGTTATCAGTGCCAACAGTCACGAGGATCATACTCGTGAAGAGCGGGCTCTCGACAACTTTCTCAATATGCATGTAGAAGGCATCATAGCCTGTTTGGCTCAAGATACCGTAGATTATTCTCACTTCGAACAGCTCTATGATATGGGTGTTCCGCTTGTGTTCTTTGCACGTTGTTGCCTTGCCAACAAGTTCTCGCAGGTGGTGGCGAATGGAGATGCTGCCGCACAGGAAGCCACTCGGCACATGATAGAGACTGGCTCTAAGAGAATAGCCTTCATCGGTGGACCAAACAATCTCGACATGGTACGCCGGCGTAAGCATGGCTATTTGGAGGCGTTGCGTGAAAACCACATAGCGATAGACCGAGACCTTGTGGTGTGCGACAAGATAGACTTCGACGTGGCTCGCAATAATACACTTCGATTGCTCGAAGGTTCTAATCCGCCAGATGCCATTCTTGCCTTCAATGACATCATCACCTATGCGGCCTTTGATGCCATCAAGGCCAAAGGACTTCGAATTCCTGAAGATGTGGCAATTATAGGGTTTACCGATGGTGATGCGGCGGCTTTTGTCACGCCACGGCTCTCTGCCATTATGGACAAGGCGCACGAGCAGGGTACAAAGGCTTGCGAACTGCTCATGAGAAACATCAATGGAGATAATAAAATATATAAGGAGGTTGTCCCAATGATTCTCAAGATACGAGAAAGCTCGGAGAAACAATAGGACACCCGCTACCGAATGAACCTAAAAGAAACTACACTAAAACCTGATAATCATGACGCATAAAACAAAACCAATATTCAAGACGCTACTGATTCAATTGTTTTATGTCCTTGTTCCATGTATGCTATCTTCGATGGCAAGGGCTTCGGAAGGAGACATAGAGTTCAGTCGTCTCACCAACCGTGACGGATTGAGCAATAGTCATATTAATGCTATCCTCAAGGATAGTAAGGGATACGTATGGTTCGGGACGCAGGCAGGACTCGCCCGCTATGACGGATTCCGTGTCAAGATGTTTCTGAACAATAATACCAGTTCTGCCTCGCTTCCCAATAACTCGGTGGATGGTATTCAGCAGGATATCAAGGGCAACTTGTGGATTCATACGGATATGGGTTACTGTATTTATCAGTATGAGCAAGAACGATTTGACCGCAAACCAGAGAGATGGCTTGAAAAGCAAGTCGGCATCTCGGGTGGAATAGATAAGGTGTTTATCGATAAGCAAAAGAACCTGTGGATAACAATCTATGGTAAGGGATGCTATTTTGTAGATGCCAAGACTTTGAGGCCCTACCTATTCCCTTATCCCAAGAAAGGTCAGCCAACCGGCGCCAACACCTTGAACTGCGACTGGATTTCTGATTTTTCCGATCACCAAGGAACTGTAGTAGTCTCTTTTGGCAATGGCTCCATCAGCCGTATAGACGGCAAGCGCCATCGCATACTTTGGACCAATACAGCCCTGACTTCCTATAAGAAGGACAAGGAGGATGGTTTATATACATTCATCGATAGCCGCAATAATTATTGGGCTTTGATGGAAGGCAGAACCTATATCTATTCGATGAATCTAAAGAAATGGATTTGTGGAGTGGGCGAGTTTCTTAAATCGCAAGGCATTTCAGGGAGGGTGCCTTCCTCGTTCCTGATACGCGACATGGCAAGTACATCTGATGGTAGGCTCTGGATGGCTACCGACCATGATGGATTGGTGGTTGTCGATTATCGCCACAAGACATGCCGACAGTATCTCAAGGATGATTATGAGCAGAACTCCCTGCCCGACAACTCTCTGCAACGTATCTTTGTCGACAAAGATGATGCAGTTTGGCTGGGCTCTTATAAGAATGGTGTGGCTTATTTCTCGCCGTCGTTTACCCGATTTACGACCATTCCCTTAGGCGATGTGTGTACCATCACGCAGGATGCCAAGGGCAATTTGTGGTGTGGAACCAACGATGCAGGCATATTGAGTTATAATCCTGTGACAGGCCAAACTGTGCGATATACAGGAAGCACGACTGGACTTAAATCGGAGATAGTGGTGAGTAGCGTGACCATGAGTGATGGAACCATGTACTTCGGAACCTTTAACGGGGGGATGGCAAGATATCGTGACGGACAGTGGAAAGCCTATCAGGTGGGTACAAGCGATTTGGTCAACAATAGTGTCTGGTGTATGGCGGAAGATGCTCAGCATAGATTGATGATAGGGACTTTGGGAGGCGGTTTTCAAGTAATGGACACGAAGACGGACCAAATGGTTACCTATGATACTGGCAACAGCAAACTGCCATCCAACTACATGGGGTCTTTCTTCAGACTGAAGGGCGATGATGTGCTTATAGGGCATTCCCAGAATCTTACCATCTTCAATACCCGTACTCATGCTATGCGTAATATAAAAGGAACACGCGCGGGTACTCTTTTTCCCAGTCCTTCCACTAATTATGCCATGATGGATAGTCGGGGCATCATCTGGATGGCTTCGCCGGCAGGTATCATCATGTATGATACGATAAACGACCAGCTGCTTTCGGTCAACGAAATGAATGGAACGCAAGGCTCGGTGGGATGCTCGATAGAGGAAGACAAGAACCATGCCATTTGGCTCGTTTCTGAATTCTTGATTACCCGCGTCAGATTATCCAAGGAAGAAAATGGCCGTTGGAAATTGAATCTGTCCAGTTATAATTCGCTCGATGGCTTGCAGGACGGACAGTTCAATTATCGTTCTTCCTGTCTTTTGGCAGATGGTTCCATTGCTGTGGGCGGACAGGATGGCATCAATATCATCCCTGTGCAGGCGGCAAATAAGACAGCGAAGAGTGCAAGTGTCCTCTTCAGCGGTTTGGTGCTTTTTGATCATCCTCTTGTGGCGGGCGAAGAGTACGAGGGACGTGTCGTATTGGAGAAGTCGCTCGACTTCTGTCGTGAGCTCGACCTTGGCGTCAAGGACAATGCCTTTACCATACAGCTGGCTTCCAGCGAGGTTTCTGTTCCTTCACGAAGCCGTTTCCTCTATCGCATGGCTGGTGTTTCCGACAAATGGATTCTTACACCAGAGGGGCGTCCGTCTGTAACCTTTACCAATCTATCGCCAGGCAATTATACCCTTCAGGTAAAAGTGGTCAATGCTGATGGCTCCGAAAGCGAGGAAATCAGCGAAATGAAAATACATGTGCATCCGCCATTCTATCTTTCCAATGTGGCAATTTTTGTCTATGTATTCCTTGTTATGGCTATCTTTTTCTCTTATCGCAGGCGTATGATCAACAAACAACGTGCCAAGTACAAACGACAGAAAATGGAGGAGGACATCCGAAAGACAGAGGAACTGAACGAATTGAAGCTCAACTTCTTCACCAATGTGAGTCATGAGTTGCGCACACCGCTTACACTTGTAATCTCGCCTCTCAATGCGCTCATAAAGAACGAGGGTGATGAGGGAAAACGCCATAAACTGGAACTTATCCATCGCAACGCCATGCGGCTGCTTGGGCTGGTCAATCAGATTCTCGACTTCCGCAAGATGGAACTGAAACAAGGAAAACTATCTTTGTCGAAAGTGGACATTGTTTCTTTCGTACAGAATATCTGCCACACCTTTCAGCAGTTGGTGAACAACAACACTCATTTGGAGTTCCACTCTTCTGTGCCTAAGCTGATCATGGACTTTGATGTCGACAAGGTGGGAAAGATCATGAACAACTTGTTGAGCAATGCCTATAAGTTCACTCCTGATGGTGGACGCATATCGGTAGAACTCACTATTCTTTCTAAGGAGGACGACAGAAATCTCGCCACAGATATGCTTCGGTTGACAGTGGCAGACACAGGCAGGGGACTTAGCGATGCCGATAAAAAACATGTATTCGAAAGATTCTATCAGGTGAATGGTGCCGAGATGCAGCCTTATGGTGGCAGTGGCATTGGTCTGAATCTCGTGATGCAGTTTGCCAAATTGCATGGGGGGGATGTGCATGTGGAGGACAATCCTGGTGGAGGTTCTATGTTTGTGGTTGATATTCCTATCCGTCATGGTGAAGTGTCTGTTCTGTCCAAGTCTTTGCCTACGGAAGAACGTCTTTCTTCTGTTCCCGCAAGCACTGGTGCCCCAGTTGCGGATAGCGGTAAACTTGTCTCTTCCGATGGAATGAAAGAAGAAAAGCCTTTGGTCATGTTGGTTGATGACAGTGATGACTTCCGTGAGTTTATGCACGAGATGTTGTCTGACACTTATCGTGTGGAAGAGGCTGTAAATGGCCGGGATGCCTGGGATAAGATGATGAAGCAGACTCCGGATGTGATTCTCAGCGATGTGATGATGCCTGTGATGGATGGCAACGAGCTTTGTCGTCTTGTCAAGAGCGATGCGCGTCTTCGCTCAGTTCCGTTTGTTATGCTTACTGCTCGGTTGGCAGATGAACATCGTAAGGAAGGTTATGAAAATGGTGCCGATGCATATATTACCAAACCTTTCGATGTCGATTTGCTTAAGTTGCGTATAGCCAACTTTCTCAAGTGGGCACATGTCGCAGGTGAGGTGGCTGCTCCTGCACTCAATCCTGCATTCTCTTCGCAGATCGAGGAATGCATGGACACAGAACGGACAGAAGAGTTCAAAATGTCGGAAGTCGACAGGAAGTTCCTGCATTCGGTGGACAATTATATTCAAGAGAACATGGGTGACCCAGATACTTCTGTAGAATCGATGAGTACCCATCTGCTCATCTCGCGCGTGCAATTATATAAGCGCATGCTTGCCCTTACTGGAACCACGCCTTCTGAATATATGCGTGCAAAACGTATCAAACGTGCCGAGGAACTGATGCACGAAGGCGAATTCAATGTCAGCGAAATAGCATACAGGGTAGGATTTAACAATCCTCGCTATTTCTCAAAATATTTCCAGGAAACCTATGGCATGACACCTTCTCAATACAAGAAGAAGCTGTCAGAACAATGAGGATTTGTTGTGCGACTTTTATTGTGCCAAGAGCTATAAAATGACTTTTGGCGCATAAGAAGTTGAATATTTAACATTTTATACATTCTTTGTAAACAAATGAGCAGCATTTATTAGCCTTATAATGATTATCTTTGCAGCAAAAATAAATCTGTTAAGTATGAGACTAACTAAAACTCTTTTTATTTCAGTAGTGCTGCTTATGGAAACCATGGTGGTTTCGGCGGCAGGATTCGTTAAGAATGGTAATTTTATTACTGTTCAGTTGAAACAGCACCAGGACTTCGGCCCTAACCAGGTTCGTCTGCAAGTGGTCAATGATAAGATTATTCGTGTGCAGGCTACGGCAGAGCAGGCTTTTCGCAATAAGACGAGCCTGATCATAGTACCTCAGACAGGTCAGCCTTCTTTCCAGGTGGAAGAGCAGGGTGACAACCTTGTGGTTACCACTGCTGCCATGCGAACTGTGCTCAATGAGTCGACAGGGCGTATCTGTTTCTATGACCTCGACGGCCGTGTGTTGCTCAGCGAGGTGGCGCAGGGAGGAAAGACTTTCAAGCCTTTCACTGTGCCCGACCGTGAGATTGGCGTGGATTTGGCAAAGGTGCCCGAAGCGCAGAAGCATGGGTGGTCTTGGCGTGCTCTCTTCGACAGTCCAGACAATGAGGCTTTTTATGGGCTCGGTCAGCACCAGAGCGAAGAGCTTAACATGAAGGGAAAAAACGAAGACCTCTTCCAATATAACACGAAGGTGAGTGTGCCTTTTGTTGTTTCCAATAAGAATTATGGTATTCTTTGGGATTCTTATTCCTATTGCCGTTGGGGTAACCCCGATGACTATTTGCAGTTGAACCATGCTTTCCGCCTTTTTGACAAGGAAGGCAAGGAAGGCCAACTCACTGGTACTTATGTCGACAAGAATGGCAAGAAGATTGTACGTGGCGAGGACAGCATCTATTTTGAGTATGCCATGCCCGAGACTTCGGAGTTGTGCAACAAGACCGACAAGGGGGGAATTCAAAATCTGCCAAAGGGTTTTGCGCTTAATGGCTCCAAGGTAGTTTACGAAGGATACGTTGAGGCTCCAGAGAAAAGTTCCTACCAGTTTATCCTCTATTATGCGGGTTACATGAAGGTGTATATCAATGATAAGCTGGTGGTACCGGAGCGTTGGCGTACGGCATGGAATCCAAACTCCTTCAAGTTCGAGACCCTTATAGAGAAGGGAGTGAAGACTCCTATCCGCATCGAGTGGCAGCCCGATGGTGACGTGTCTTATTGTGGCTTGCGTGTGGCAGCTCCTCGTTCAGAGGCAGAAAAGAATCAGCTGAGCATCTGGAGCGAGATGTCTCCAGACATGGACTATTATTTTGTGGCAGGAAACAACCTCGATGAAGTCATCAGTGGTTATCGTACCCTTACAGGCAAAGCTCCTGTTTATCCCAAGTGGGTGCTTGGTTTCTGGCAGAGCCGTGAACGCTATAAGAGCAGCGAAGATATTGAGAGCACAATGAAGAAGTTCCGCGACTTGCATATTCCTGTAGACAATATCGTGCAAGACTGGAACTATTGGAAACTCGACTCATGGGGCAGCCACGAGTTTGAGAGCTCTCGTTACCCCAATCCTCAAGCCATGCTCGACAGTGTGCATGCCATGAACGGAAGATTTATGATTTCTGTATGGCCTAAGTTCTATGACACTGTGAAGAATTACAAGGAACTCGACAGCAAGGGATGGATGTACCATCAGGCTATTAAGGATGACATTCACGACTGGTTGGGATTCCGTGGATCCTTCTATGATGCTTACGATGCAGGTGCACGCAAGATGTTCTGGCGACAGATGGATGAGAACTTGTATAGCAAGTATAAGTTTGGAGTCGATGCCTGGTGGATGGATGCTTCTGAGCCTAATGTGCGAGACTGCACACCTATGTGGTATCGTAAGGCTCTTTCTGGACCTACAGCTCTCGGAACCTCTACTGAATATTTCAACGCTTACAGTATAGTAAATGCTGACGCTATCTATAACGGGCAGCGTTCGGTCAACCCGAACCAACGTGTCTTCCTTCTTACCCGTTCGGGCTTTGCAGGAGAACAGCGTTACAGTACTGCCACATGGTCGGGAGATATCGCTACTCGTTGGGAAGATATGCGGGCGCAGATGACGGCAGGTTTGAACTACTCTATGGCAGGTCTGCCTTTTTGGGGAATGGACCAGGGCGGATTCTGTGTGGAGAATCGTTATGTGGCGGCACAGCAAGAGTTTGACAAGACCGGTGTGGAGAATGCCGACTTAAGGGAGTGGCGTGAGTTGCAGGCTCGCTGGAATGAGTTTGGATGCTTTGTTCCTCTTTATCGTGCTCACGGGCAATGGCCATTGCGCGAGGTGTGGAATATAGCTCCTGCCGAACACAAGGCTTACAAGGCCATCGTGTATTACGACAAACTGCGTTATCGCTTGATGCCTTATCTCTATAGCATGGCGGGTATGGTTCATCTCAAGGACTATACCATGATGAGAGGGCTGGTGATGGACTTCAATGGTGATGACAAGGTGCTCGATATCAAAGATCAATGGATGTTTGGCCCAGCCCTCATGGCTTGTCCTGTAGGCGAATACCAGAAGTATTCTCGCAACGTATACCTGCCAAAGCAAACGGGATGGTACGATTTCTATACAGGCAAGTACTATGTTGGTGGACAGACCATCGTTGCCGATGCTCCATACGAGAAGATACCAGTCTTCTTGCCTGAGGGAGCCATTCTCCCCATTGGTCCAGAAATGGAGTGGAGTGACCAGAAGAAGGCCGAACTGATCGACCTATATGTTTATGCAGGCAAGGATGGTGAGTTTACCCTTTATGAAGATGAAGGTACAAACTATAACTACGAGAAAGGTAAGTTTGCTACCATCGACATCAAGTACGATGATGCTCGGAAAACCATGACTTTCGGAGCACGCAAGGGCAGCTTTGATGGGATGTTGCAGAAGCGTCGCTTCAATGTTGTGCTTGTAGGAACAACCCATGAGCAGGGCATCGAACTCGCCAAGGCTCCTAAGGGAAAGATGGTGAAATATGCAGGCAAGCAGATGGTTGTTGCTCTGAAGTAACAAGCAGGCGATATGGATATCGTGAATCTCTAAAAACAAGCGATAAAGTATGAGAAAACTTTTAGCAATCGTGTTTATATTGTTGGGCACTCAGAGTATGAGTGCCCGCGAACGCCAACTCTTTGACAAAGGTTGGCTTTTTGCGTTGGCAGACAGTGCTGGCATGGAACGTGTGGATTATACCGATAGGGGATGGCGTAAACTCGACTTACCTCACGACTGGGCTATAGAGGGAGATTTCCTTCCTTCCAATCCTTCGGGAGCCAGTGGCGGAGCCTTGCCGGGTGGCATAGGTTGGTATCGTAAGCATTTTGCCATAGACACCAAGGACAAGTACGAGCGTTATTTCATAGGCTTCGATGGAGTCTATATGAATTCCACCGTGTATGTCAATGGCCATCTGTTGGGTACTCGTCCTTATGGATATAGTTCTTTTGAATACGACATTACACCTTATATCAACAAGAAGGGAGATAATGTCATAGCTGTGCGTGTGAACAACGGTGACCAACCCAACAGTCGGTGGTATTCTGGTTGTGGCATCTACCGCCATGTATGGCTCACCAAGACTCACCCTGTGCGTATCTCGCAATGGGGACAGTATGTCTCTTCTTCTCCCGATGGCACGGTAAGAATTCGTATAGATTGGGAGAACTGCGAACCCATCTCTGCAGCAGGAACGAAACGGCATGCCAAAACCTCGAAGGTAAGTCCCAAGTTCCGTCATACCGTTTATGATGCCAGTGGCAAGGTGGTGGCGACCCAGACAGGCAGTGGTAGGGAACAGACTCTGAAGGTCTTGAATCCTCGGTTATGGGATATCGGAAATGGATATCTCTACAGGGTAAAGAGCGAACTGATAGTCGGCAATAAAGTGGTCGATACGGAGATGACGACCACGGCGTTCCGAGACGCTCGGTTTGATGCGAAGAAAGGATTTTCGTTGAATGGTAAGTCAATGAAGCTCAATGGCGTTTGCGAGCATCATGATTTTGGTTGTTTGGGTGCGGCACTCAATGAGGATGCCTTGCATCGCAAGCTGACAATACTTCGCAGTATGGGTGTCAATGCCATCAGATGTAGTCATAATCCACCAGCTCCCGAACTGCTCAATATGTGCGATTCCATGGGCTTTCTCGTCATGGACGAGAGCTTCGACATGTGGAGACGCAAGAAATCACAGAACGATTATGCCCGTTTCTTCGATGAGTGGCACCAGCGCGACCTTTCCGATTTGGTGAAGCGCGACCGCAATCATCCTTGTGTCTTTATGTGGAGCATAGGAAACGAGGTGCTCGAACAATGGTCGGATGCGGCTGCCGATACGCTCAGTTTGGAGCAGGCCAACCTTATCCTCAATGCAGGTCGTGATGCTTCCTCCTTGGCAAAAGATGGAGAGTTGAGCATCAACTCTCTCCTTGCTCGGCATTTGGCAGAGATAGTAAAGACCTGCGATCCATGGAACACGCGTCCCATCACGGCGGGATGCAATGAACCAGATCCCAAGAACCATCTGTTCAAGAGCGGAGCTATTGATGTGATAGGCTTTAATTACCATCATCAATGGGTAAAGGATGTGCCACGGAATTTCCCAGGCAAACCTTTCATCTTTTCCGAGAGCGTTTCGGCATTGGCTACAAGAGGCTTCTACAAGATGCCAAGTGACAGTATCATCAAGGCACCCAAGAAGTGGTGGTTGCCTTATACTGATCCGTCGTATATGTGTTCGTCTTATGATAATATGCATGCTTCCTGGAGCAGTACCCACGAAGAGACGTGGGATGTAGTAAAGCACAACGATTTTGTGGGAGGGCAGTTTATTTGGACAGGTTTTGACTATATCGGTGAGCCTACACCTTATTCTTATCCTGCCCGCAGTAGTTACTTTGGTGTGATAGACCTTGCTGGTTTTCCAAAGGACAGCTATTATATGTACCAGAGTGAGTGGACGAACAAGGACGTGTTGCACCTTTTCCCTCATTGGAACTGGATTCAGGGTCAGACCATTGATATGTGGTGTTACTACAACCATGCTGACGAGGTGGAGTTGTTTGTCAACGGCAAGAGCCAGGGCATCCGTAGCAAGAAAGTATATGGAGCAGCCAATGAAGGGGCTTCCTATCAGCATTCTACCGAGTATCATGTGATGTGGCGGGTAACCTTCGAGCCTGGCGAAGTGAAGGTGGTGGCACGTAAGAACGGAAAGCGGGTAGGCGAGCAGACCATCCGTACGGCTGGTGCTCCTCACCACATTGTACTGAAGAAGTCCTATCAAGGCACCTTGGCATTTGGCTCAGCCGAACCTACTACCTTCGTAGAGGTGGAGGTGGTAGACAAGGATGGCAACCTCTGTCCGAATGCCGACAACCAGATATTCTTCTCTTCTGAAGCTAAGATATTGGGAACCGACAATGGTTGCCAGACTTCATTAGAACGTTTTACCGATCCTCATCGCAAGGCATTCTTTGGCAAGTGTCTCGTTGTCTTGAAAGGAAAGGGCGTTTTGACAGCCAAGGCGGTAGATTTGCAGCAGGCGCAAATCAATTTATAGTCGAGAAACGGTCTGTTGCCAAATATTGATTCGGGCATATATAAAAACTCGCAAGATACTTCTGAATCTTGCGAGTTCTTATGTGATGATTACGTTTCTTGTGCGCTAAACTTCTGCAGTTCTTGTTCTTTTGAAGAATATTTTGGCAGGTGCTTGCCTTACCAATTGTCAGGATTGAATGGGTCTTCTTCTTTCTTGAAAGTACCTTCTCCCTTGTCCCCGATGATTTCTCCCCAGCTGGATGCTTCGTCGGGAGTATCAGGATTCTGTGATTTTTCGTATTCCGTCCATTTTAAGGAACCTGCGCAAATACTGCATGTCTCTGCCATGATTATTGTGGTCATGGGACTCTTATATTCCTTTTTCATCATCTGCTGATTTTAAATGTTTTGTTTGCCTTGCTTTCTGTTTTTGTCTTGTTGTTATTATTTCTTCATGACTTTCTTGCCATTGAGAATGTAAATACCTTTAGGAAGGCTATCCAAGGAACTGCCGTTGCCTATGAGTTGGCCACTCAAACTGTAGATGCCGTTGGCGAATCTGTCGATCTTTTGTTCTTCCCTACCATAGATGATAGGACTGATTCCTGTGGCTTTGTCCAACGACACACCATCAAGGAGGATGTTGGCAGTCTTGGCTGGAGCACCGGCTGGAGTTGTCGTTGGCGCAAACCATACACTGAAGCCTCTCAAGCCTCTTGGTCTTGTGGTGGAACAATACATCATCCCACCAGAGAAGAAGTAGCAACCCTTCAGGTCGCTGCGGCCATCGATGATGTTTGCCTTGTTTTCGAGGCTCCATTTGCCGTAATCGTCGTCGTTCTTGTCTGTATTTTGTGTTCCTGTTCCGAATGTTCTTGCAAATGTTCCGTAGGCTGTCATGGTGCCGTTCCCGTTGACGAATGGTGTGCCAGAGCCGTCGACGACAATGCTGCTGTTGGTAGTCCAGTTCACTGTATTCATATTGCTGAGGTCGTTCTTGTTCTCCTCGTCTATGGCAAATGTAATGTTTGGAATCTCGATGTGGTTCTTACAGATGCTTACATGTACATCCTTGGCTTGGCCGTTGCCTGTAGAACTTAGCAAGGCAGTGTAGGCAGGAGTTTGCTCCAATTCGGTGTGTTTGGTAGGGAAGATGATGTAAGGTACGTATGCTTGCATAACCTTATCGTCGTTTCCCGCCTTGCTCATATCCACGCTTACAAATTGTATCTCGGTGTTGGTCAACTTGTCGAGTTTTGCCAGTTTTACGTTGGAACCGAAAGCCTGGGTGAGTTGATCCTTGGTGAGACTTACTGGCAATACAAAACCGTTCCATTTGTCCTTGTCAAACGATTTGTTGAGGTGGAGTGTCACACTTTGGTAAGTGTTGGAGCATTTCTGGAGGTAGTCTAAATTGTCCCTGTCCTGGTCGAGGACCAGGTCACCATCTATCGTCCTGCTTGTATAGAGGAGGCGAAAGTCGTCGAACACCGTCCATTCTCTGTCTGTTTCTGTTGGCTCGGCATCATCCTGTGTTCCGATTTCTATGCCGAATCGGATGGTGCCACCCTCTTCGGGAACTTGTACCAACACACTGTTGAAGTATTTGTGGCTACCATAGAATTCTTTGGCGGCATAGTCCATGTTTTGTTCTTCTATATGTAGGGCTTTCTTTTCTTCGGCAGACATATACTCCGTCTGTTCGAGTATGGTGGCATGTAAAGTTTTAGTGTCAGCAGTATTGTCGGATTTCACTAAGCAGGCATAGAGCTTCGCCTTGGTGGTCGTGGAGAATCCCTTGCATTCGATGACGTATGCGCCACCATGAGTTACCGTGATGTCCTGGTATATGGTGCCTCTGACATTTTTGGCATCGGCGCAGAAGTACTTGCCGCAATGTCGCTCGTAGTTTTGGTTTTCGTTGAATGTTATCGCCTTGTCGCCATCTGGGAATTGATAGCTTTTGATATTTCCATTTTCGAAATCATTGGTGTAAGTGGAGCTTACGCCATTGTTGTTGGCGGTCTTGTAATAATGCTCCAACCCAAATCTTGCCTGCCCTTTTCCATTGTATTTATAAGTCTTCCAGTTGCTTAATGCCGCATTTTCACGAGAGAAGCCAGGGCATTGCAGACGGAAAGTCAAGTCGAGGGAAGAGAGGATATTGTTGGTATTCTTGTCTTGAAGTTCGAATATTTGTTGGTATGACAGGAATTTCCACTCGTCGTTGCCGTCTGCTATGTCGTTGCTTCCTTGCTTCACGGCATCGCAGTTCTTGTCTACGTCTCCTTGTTCCTTGGTGGCGATGAGGTAATACTTGTTGGTAGTGTCGAAATTGGCGTGTTGGGTTGGCGACGATGCGTTGTTGAGGTGCGTGTATATCCTGTAAGTGTTGGTCTTTCCCGTTACCACCTCCAGTTTCCAGCCTCTCTTGATGATTGTTTTGTTATGATAAAGATACGCTCTGTCTATGTATACGCCTTTGTCTTCTGAGGCGCTCCCTGTGGTCTCGTATTCCAGGTAGTTGCCTTCGCCTTGTTCTGTCTCTTCCTTGTCAAACTTCTGGGCGAGGTGAATCCAGCCATTGGTGTCTATGTGTATCCATAGAGGCATGCCGTATTCTTGCAAGGAGACATGGGTGCCCCAATAGCCTCCTGTGTTGAGCAGCAGTCCAGTCTTGACATTGTAGAGAAAGAAAATCTTTCCCTTGTCATCGGCAGGGAAGGTGTTGTCGCTGATTTTTGCATTTCTTACTTGTCTTTCACTGCAACCTGTCAGCGATTCGATGCCTGCGATGTTTGTTCCATTGGTTTTGGATTTCCGAACTTGTGCTTGGATACTTTCGCCAGTTGCGAATAGAAGCATGGCAAGGAAAGCAAAGAATACCAATGGTCTCTTTTGCACTACATCATTGAATTGTTTGTGGCGTTTCTTTGTCATTTTGTTTCTAATTTTAAAAGTTCTTTTTCTAAGTTTTGACAATTGTATTTGGATGTGTTGTTTTTTTTGATGAATAGTTGATGCGACGGGCTGTTGTGGTTGCAAAGGTAGCGTCATTTTGTGCCCATGTACTTGCAATAATGGAAAATTTCTTTTTTTACATTTTCAAAAGAGGAAATTATTGACCCAAAAAATGAAAAAATAGTGAATCATGTCGTTTTTTTGACTAAAAATGGGGGGGTAATTATTTTTTTTGTACTTTTGCATTCTGTAATAAGAATTGTATATGATAGAGCTGTTGGAGCATTATTTCAATGTGTTGATTCAATGTGTTGGTGCCATTTATTTTGGCCTCGGTATTGTCTTGTTGTTTGGAAAGGTACCTCTTACTGAAGAATATCTTCCTTATCGCAAGGCGAAGAGATGCTTGGCAACTACTTATTTTGTCATGGGATTCAACCTTGTTGTCTGGTTGGCTATCTCCAGTTCTGCCGATTGGAAAGCACTCAATCCTTACGTGGAGTGTGCTGATTTTATATTCTTCTATTTGGAAGGCATACTCTTTTTTTCTACTTTTTTCTATTTGTTGGACGAAAAGTATATGCTGTGGCGGAATGGCTGTAAGATTTGGGGCATCTTTCTGGCTTCAGTCTTCTTGTTGGTTTCTTCCACATTTGGAGTTTTTGGTAAGGCTGGAGCATGGGTCTCGTGGATATCTTTCTTGACATTCTTTATGCAATACGTGAAGTTCTTGTGGCGTTTTTATGTCCTTTATGACGAGAAGAGAAGAAAACTGGACAATTACTTTGCAGAAGATATGCAACGGTTTATGTTTTGGCTCAAGAAGAGCTTGTTTCTCATAGTCCTTACCGGCGTGCTGAGTTTCACCACTTTGCTTTGGGGCATTATCTACAATTACCTTTTTCAGATATATGTTATCTCGGCAAATTTCTACATAGCCATCAGTTTCATCAATTATGCGACCACGTATGGTAAATTGAATAACGCAGAGGTGACGGACAGGGACGTAATGGAGACAGATACAGAAGAAAGATTGGAAATAGACAACTATGAGCAACTCTTTGGAGAACATGTGAAGACATGGCTTTCCGACAGGAAATACCTTGCTCCCCAACTGACGATAGACGACTTGGCTGCGGCGATGGGCACCAACAAACTCTATATGTCTCGCTATATTAATCGTAAATATGGAGTCAACTTCAGCACTTGGATTACGCAATTGCGTCTGGAGGAGGCAAAGGAGTATATGAGGAAAAATCCGAATGTCAAGCAGGAGGAGGTGGCCATTCATTCCGGATTCTCTTCCTCTTCTTATTTCTCAAGGGTCTTTTCACGCTTTGAGAACATGACTCCTACAGCTTGGCGCAAGGAATAAAATGTTTAAAAAAGTGCATGTTTTGTTAATCGCAAAATCATTCGTCTTGAAAAGATTTGTGACTTTGCGATTTTTGTTATATTTTTGCTTTATCTTATAAACCTAATAGAAGAGTAAATATGAAAAGACTATTATTGATGGGCTGTTGCTTGTGTGGGGTTGTCGCCAATGTGCAGGCACAGCTGCGAACCAACGAGGGTATTGAGTATCTGCAGTGCCAGGCTCCCGATGTGTCGGGCGATTTCTGCGATCTTGCCAATACTTATTTCCTTGCAGACAGTATTGCTGGCTTCGACTTGGACAAGGGAGAGGGTTTGCTCAACTGGAAACGCTATCGTATGTCGCCTCGTCAGGCTTTTAACCTAAATGGCTATTGGCCTGTGCGCATGCAGATGCTCGACTTCCCGAGCACTCAGTACGACAACGACCCCAATCTGAAAATAAGAGTACGTAAGGTGGACGACCGTACCTTGCGCGTCACTCTCTTCACTTCGCCCGTCGAGCCTCGCATGGACGATGCCGACGACCCGATGTTCTCGCCCGAGTTTATTGCAGGAAATGTGGGTGACGGCAATGCGCGTATAGGGAAGGGGAGATGGAATACATCGGCTTCTGCCAATAGCATCGTTTATCGAAACAAGAACGGTGTGCTCGAGATACAGAAATATCCTTTTCGCTTGATTCTGCGCGACAGCAAGGGCAAGATACTCACCCAGACTCGCCATATCATCGACAACGACAGCTCGCAGGTCAAACTCCTGCCGTTCTGTTTCATCAAGCGCGGAAGCGACAATTCCAGAAGTATCAATCCAGTGTTCCTCCTTTCGCCAGGAGAGCGTATCTATGGCTGTGGCGAGAGTTTTACATCGCTCAACAAAGTGGGGCAGAAAATCAATCTTTCTGTTGTTGACCCGCAGGGACCGGAGGGCGCCAATATGTACAAGCCGGTGCCTTTCTATTTCTCCAACCGCGGTTACGGTTTCTTCATGCATACTTCTGCTCCTTCCACCGTCGACTTTGGTGCCTCTTATATTGGCGCTCAGCGCCTCTTCATGGCAGATGAAACAATGGATTTCTTTGTGTTCTTTGGCGAGCCGAAGGAGATTTTGGATGAATATACACAGGTCACGGGCAAGTCGCCCATGCTGCCTCTTTGGACTTTTGGCACATGGATGAGCCGCATCTCTTATTTCTCTCAGAAAGAGGGTCTGGAGGTCGCCCGTCAGTTGCGTGCCAACAAGATTCCTTCTGATGTAATTCATTTCGATACAGGATGGTTTGGCGTAGATTGGCAATGTGACTACGAGTTTGCCAAGGATAGGTTTAAGAATCCGGTGGGCATGCTCAAGTCGCTGAAGAAAGATGGCTTCCACACTTGTCTGTGGCAGTTGCCTTACTTCACGCCCAAGAACAGGTATTTCCGCGAGCTGGTAGATGGAGGAATGGCGGTACACAATGGCAACGGAACACTCAATTATGAGGATGCCGTTCTCGACCTCAGCAACCCTACGACTGTGAACTGGTATCAAGACAAGATAGCCCATCTCGTCAAGCAGGGAGTGAGTGCCATTAAGTGCGATTTCGGCGAGGCGGCTCCTTATGACGGGCTTTATGCTTCGGGCAAGACTGGACTTTATGAGCACAATCTCTATCCCTTGCGTTACAACAAGGCTCTCTATGAGGCAGTGAAAGACAATTCTGCAGAGCATGAAGGCGTGATATGGGCGCGAAGTGCCTGGGCTGGAAGCCAGCGCTATCCTCTTCATTGGGGTGGCGATGCTGCCACCAATGAGATAGGAAGTGTGGGTATGATAGGCGACTTGAGGGGAGGATTGAGCTTCGGTCTTAGCGGGTTCTCTTTCTGGAGTCACGACTTGGGCGGCTTTGTCACCAAGAGCCCGGAAGATCTTTATCGTCGTTGGTTGCCTTTTGGATTTCTTAGCTCGCACACGCGTGCTCATGGTGCGCCACCTACCGAGCCTTGGCTCATCGGCAAGGACTTTACCGATGCCTTTCGTGCCAATGCCGAGATGAAGTATCGTCTGATGCCTTATGTTTATGCGCAGGCCAAGGATTGCTCCGAGCGAGGGTTGCCTATGGTGCGTGCTCTCTTTGTGGAGTTCCCCCACGATGCTGGTGCATGGTTGGTGGAAGACGAGTATATGTTTGGCTCGCAGATATTGGTGGCACCCCTGTTGGAGAGTGGCACCGAGCGTTCGGTCTATCTGCCAAAGGGCAAGTGGATAGATTATCAGACGGGCAAGGTGTATGATGGTGGTTTCCAAAACATCGAAGTTCCTACACAGGTTGCTGATGTTCAGGAACAGGGCAATGTCAGCCTGCCTTTGCCTTGTGTTATCCTTGTCAGGGACGGAAGTCTTATACCTCAGGTTCCCGTGGCTCAGAGTACCGACCGCATCGACTGGTCCAAACTTACTTGGAAACCTTTCCGTGTGGAGGCTGCCGAGTGTGTTGGCTACCTTTATCGCCCTGGTGATGCGAAAATAGAAACAGTACGAAAATAGGAGAATAAAGAACTTACTCAATGAATGTACGGATAGAAAGGGCTACAGCCAGTTTGGCTGAGCCTATCGCCTCGCTCATCATGGAGGCGATGAATCTTGAGTGCTGCCAGAATCTGGCGGGCAAAGACCATACGGTGGAGGATTTCCGCCGGGTGATGACGGGACTGGTGGCACTCGAAGATAGCCAGTATAGCTATCGCAATACGCTTTGTGCCTTTGCTGGCGATGGTCGCTTGGCTGGCATCTGCGTGACTTACGATGGGGGAGAACTGCATCGCCTGCGCCGCCGTTTCATAGAGGCAGCCCTGCGTGAGTTTGGCATCGACTATTCGGATATGGACGATGAGACGCAGGCTGGCGAACTTTACATCGACAGCATAGCTGTGCTGGATGAGTTCCGAGGACATGGCATTGCCAAACATTTGCTGAAAGCAGTCATCGAACGTGCCCGTGAGATGGGGCTGCCTGCTGTGGGACTGCTTGTCGACAAGGGAAACCCTCGCGCGGAGTCCTTATATAATAAGGTGGGATTTCAGTACATTGGCGATTCTGCATGGGGAGGCCATGAGATGCGGCATCTGCAATATCGGATAGACTGAACGGTCTCTTAAAGAAATATGGCTGTCGACAATCCTAAGGAAAGTTGACAGCCATATTTCTTTTGTAGCTTTTATTATTTTTCCAGTTCTTCTATCTCGCTCTCATCCATGTCGCGATCCAAGTGGTCGCGCCACAGATACTTGCGTGTTTCGTGTACGATGATGCCGCTAAGGCAGAGCAGGGACACAAGGTTAGGTATTGCCATCAAGGCGTTCATGCAGTCGGCGATGTTCCATACCATCTCCAGTCCGATGACGCTTCCCGCAAAGATGCTGATGATGTAGAGCATGCGATAACTTAGCATCCAACGCTTGCCCTTGAGATATTCCACGCAGCGCTCGCCATAATAGCTCCAACCTAAGATAGTGCTGAAGGCGAAGGTTCCCAAGCCGAATGTAAGCAATGGCGCTCCGATGTAGGGTATCTTGCTGAATGCCGCCTTCGTGAGGGCTGCTCCGTTGTGGTAGTCGATGTCTGGATAGGCTATGATGCTCGAGGTGATGACCAGTCCGGTCAGGGCACAGATGACGACAGTGTCCCAGAATGTGCCTGTCGATGAAACGAGAGCCTGGCGTACAGGGTTGCGGGTCTGTGCTGCTGCGGCAACAATGGGGGCGGAACCAAGGCCAGACTCGTTCGAGAACAGGCCTCTTGCTATGCCATAGCGGGCAGCCATCATCAGTGTGCTACCTGCGAAACCGCCTCCAGCGGCGCTGGTTGTGAAGGCAGACTCACAGATGATCTTGAGTGCGGCCCATAGATAAGCGTGGTTGACGATGAGGATATAGACGCACCCCAGCACATAGAAAATGGCCATGAAGGGCACCAGCATTCCGCATACCTTCGAGATGGACTTCACGCCTCCTATGATGACGGCGGCTCCCAAGGCACAGACGATGGCTCCAGTGATGTAGGGCGAAATGCCATACTGGTTTTCTACGAGCGTGGAGATGGCGTTTGCCTGCACGGTGCTGCCGATGCCAAACGATGCTATGGCGGCGAAAAGTGCGAAGAGAACGGCGAGCCACTTCCAGCCCAAGCCTTTCTCCAGGGCATACATAGGGCCACCCAACATGCGTCCACGCTTGGTCTTCACGCGATATTTTACAGCCAACAACCCCTCTGCATACTTGGTGGATATTCCGAATACGCCTGTGAGCCAGCACCACAGCACAGCACCCGGGCCTCCCAAGGCGATGGCTGTTGCCACACCTATGATGTTGCCCGTTCCTATTGTTGCGGCAAGAGCTGTGGCAAGAGCTCCAAACTGGGATACGTCGCCCGCTGCATCCTTGTCTTTCTTGATGGATAACTTGATGGCTTTGAATATCTTACGCTGCGGGAAACGCAGGCGTATGGTGAGAAAGATGTGTGTGCCTAAAAGTAGGATAATCATGGGCCAACCCCACAAGAACGAGCTTAGCGCTGCAAAAAAGTCGTTTAGCATATCCATATAGTCTCTTTTGTTTTTACCTGTTTGTTATTTGTCTTTTCTCTCCGTTATCCCATGCTCTATTCCTATCTTTACGTTGCTATAGCCCATGGTGAGAAACATCCTCTCGAACTGTGCCTTGGCATTCTCCTCTGCCTTGGCGATGTTGGCTTTTGTTAAGCAGCGTTTCTTCATGGCTTCATAGGCTCTGTCGTACATGTCCTGTCGGTCTTTGCCCGTCCAGTCGCCTTCTTCGAAGAAGGAACGTGTCTTGGCCTCGTCGATGAAGTTGTGGTCGAGCAACCTGACGGGGGGCAGGGTGCAGACGATGGTATCGCCGTCAGCGCTGAGCCAGTTGTTGCCCACTTCGCGCATATTGATACCCAGTCGGAGTGTGCCATAGTAGATTCTTACCAGATTGTCGTCGCTGATGAATCCTTTTCGAACGGTGTCTATCAGTTCCTCGTCGCTGATGGATAGAAATTCCCACTGCCCGATGGCTTCGATGCTCTTTATTTGTGTGGGAGACAGTTGTGTCTTCCCTTTCTGTTCCGTCGAGATGGAATTGTCTTTGTTGAGCCAGTACAAGCCTCCGCCGATGATGATGACGAGCAGGAGTATGGCGATGATTTCAAATTTTCTCATATTTGCAATACCTTACTTGTTCTCTACCGATGTGCCTTCGATGAGGCTTGAAATGTCGGAAGAGGTAAATTTCTTTCTGAAGCTAATCTTGATGTTTTCGGCTTGGAATCCTAAGTTGACAAGCATGGGCACCAGTATATGCGCGGCACTTTGGCGGGCTGTCTCAAGAATGTCCATGTGCGGAATGTCGTCGATGATGCCCTTGCGCCCTTCCTGCTCGTAGCTGCTGAGTTCTTCGTCGCTGAAGTTGCTTCGTGTCAGCGCCACGAATTTCTTGGTGCCTTCATGGTCTATTTTGCTGCTGGTGAGCACCACCTTGGGGTCGGGAAGTATGATTTCTATCTTCTCGCCCTGTCGTCTCACGTTCTTTTTGCCGAAGTCTTTGAAGTCGATGTATGCCTTGAGTGTGGCATCCATGGGAATGGCAACTTTGCGCTTTCCTACAGGAAGGCTGATGTCGAAGTCTTTTTTGAGAATGGAGCCTTTCAGCCGGAGCTGGTCGTCGTGGGTGATGATTCTGTGAACCTGCGCCTCGGCGGTATATAGACGGCTGCATTTCTGTACCTGCATCACCATCACAGGGATGGTGTCGAGAGCTTTTTCTTTCTCTTTTGTTTGGCTGCCAGTGCATGCGGAGAGTATGAATGCTGTTGTCACAATGACAAATAAAAATGTCTTTCTCATACTAATTGTTTTGTTTTAGATGCAAAGATACGACAATTTGCGCAATTTGCCAAAAAATAACAGCCAATTTTATACTTTTCTTCTTTGTTTAATGATAATCTGTAGTTTTTGGGTAGTTAAAAATAATATTAATAGTGGTCAACTCAAATCGTTCAACCACAGTAAAAGTTTTCTTTTGCCTGTTAAATCTATGTTCTAAAGTATCGAACTTGTATCCTAAAGTATCGAACTTGTATCCTAAAGTACCGTACTTGTATCCTAAAGTATCGAACATAGAATTATCTGCAATACCAGAACAAATCATTGATGAACAGAAAACAATTTTTGTGTGGTATAAAAGTAACTATTCATAGCTTTAGGGATGCAGCGTAGTTGCATGCATGGGTCGGTAACTATTCAGTCTTCTTTTTGTTACATACGACAAAAGACAAAAGCGATTGCAACGTATCATGCATAAAAAACCATTCCAGCAAGAATGTTCTATGTAAATCTTGTGCTTGTTTAACTATTATGAAGATGATTTTTTTGTTAAAGGCGGTTAAAAAAGTGTTTTTTCTCATCTTCGATTAAACTTTTTGTGTTTTGCAGGGTCTTATTACTGATTAGAATTCATAAACTGAGCTTTTATTATATCGTGTGAGAAAAGTTCAATAGGATTTATTAGTTAGTATTTAGGTAGTATGAGCATTCTCTTTGTGAAAAGAGGGTGCTTTTTTTGTGTTCTCGCATTTTTTTTCTTAACTTTGCAGATAATTAGATTTTGATTGTGCGGGTTATATATTTTAACTCTCTGCAGATTATTAAAAAACAACACTACAATGAAGAAAACAATTTCCCTGTTCATGATAGCGGCTTTGGCTGCCGCCTGCCTCTCGTCGTGTGGCGAAAAGAAAAAGAGCAATGTCATCATAGCCCCGAAGCCAACAGCCCCGAAGCCCAAGAAAACACAAGAACTAAGCAGCTATGAACAGTCGCGCGACATCTCTTGGTTGGGCAAGACCTATCGCATAGTAATGAAGCGAGAGTCCGACCACGAATTGCCTTTGGTGGAGAGCGAGGACCATACCAAGTATTACGACAACAAGATAACCATCAAGATTTTGCGCAAGGACGGTACGGAGTTCTTCAGCCGTACTTTCCAGAAAAGCGATTTTACGGGTTATCTTGATGAGTCGACCAAGAAGACGGGGGCTTTGTTGGGTATTGTGTTTGTGGAAGTGGAGGGAGATGTCCTGCATTTTGCGGGCAGTGTGGGATCTCCCGATGTGACAAGCGACGAGTATGTGCCACTTGTTATCAACATCAATCGAATGGGCTCTGTCAGTATAGCCAAGGATACCCAGCTGGATACTGTTGGCGAGGAAAACGAAAAAGCCCCGTCTGTCGAAGACGAGGCTGATGATGGTGTATGATGAGATAAATGCTTACTTCAGTAGTTTTTTGAAGTCTTTGTCGAAGCATTGTGGGTGTTTGCCGATGAAGAGGATGTTGAGCAGGCAGTTGGCAGCCAATTCCTCGTCGTTGAGGTCGGCACCCTTTTCTTTTCTTACTTCCTTGCCTAAGCAGGCATCCCATGTGGTGTTGAAACAACTGTCGTCGGCTCCCACAATCATGCTGTTGCTTGAATTCGGGTCTTCCATCAGTTCGTAGCGAATGGTTTTCTTGTTCACCACAGGCTGGATACTGCACAGCATGTCGAATGCTTTCTGAAAAACATCGCGATGCAGATTGGCGTTGGGGAACATCGTACTGATTGTAGGGAAGAGTTCCTCGAAGTCAAACGACTGTAAGAGTTGATATAGTTTCATCCTTGTTTCTGGATTATGTTTTGCTTTTAGAACTTCGCCATCTTGATGGCATCGATGGCACACTCGTCGCCCTTGTTGCCCAACTTTCCGCCACTTCTTTCCTTAGCTTGCTGCAAGTCGTTGGTGGTCAGCAAGCCGTAGATGACTGGGATTTCTTGTGAGGCGTTGAGGCGCGCTATGCCATAGGTCACGCCTTGGCAGATATAGTCGAAATGGGGAGTCTCTCCACGGATGACGCTTCCCAGCACGATTACTGCATCGTAGCCCTGGTTAAGAACCATCTGGCGTGCTCCGTATATCAGTTCAAAACTACCGGGAACAGTCTTCACGTGGATGTTCTCTGGCAGGGTGCCATGCTTTTCAAGGGTGTCGACGGCACCCTTAAGCAGAGCGCCAGTTATCTCGGAATTCCACTCGGCAACCACGATGCCAAAACACATGTTGCTGGCATCTGGTACCTTGGTGGAGTCGTATTCTGACAAATTATGAAGTGATGTAGCCATAATTAGTTTGAAGCTCTTTCTATGTACTTGTCTATCTCTGAGCTCTGAACGAGCATGGAATTTACATACTTTTTCTTGATGTCCTGGTAAATCTTCAAGGCATCTTCTTTCTTGCCCTGGCTTTCCAACACCTCGCCAGCCTTGATGAGGAAGGTGGGGGAGAGGCTGTTGTTGGTATCGTCCTCAGCCTTGCTGTCTGCCATGTCTGCTGCTTTTTTGAAAGCATCTACCGCCTTGTCGAGCTGGTTGAGATGAGCGTATGCATCACCCAGAGCGGCCTGGGCCGCCGGACTGATCATCTGGTCGCCCTTGGAAGAGAATGATTCGAGGCTCTTCTGGGCTTCAGCCCATTTGCCGAGGTTGGCATAGCAAAGTCCTGCATAGAGGTTGGCCAAGTTGCCGGCCTTGGTGCCGCTATACTCGTCAGCCAATTTGGCGAAACCAACGAAGCCTGCGCCATCGCCGTTGACAGCCTGATCGAACATCTCGTTGTTGAAGTATGTCTGACCCTTGCTGAGTGCTGTGCTTGCCTTTTCCTCGCGAGGACCAGAAATCTGTGAAATGTAAAGGAATACGCCTGCAATGACGATGATGATTGCTGCCACTGCGATGAGGATAGCTTTCTTATACTTCATGAAGAAAGCCTCGCGGTTGTTGATGTTCTCAGTTGCTTCGAGAACCTGTTCTGTTTTGTTTGCCATTTTTATTTTTGTTTTTTTATTATTTTTCTTTCTTGTTTTTCGTGTGGTTTGCCCAATGGTTACCACACTTTAGGTTGCAAAAATACGTAATTTTATCCACATATTGAAATTTATAGACTACTTTTTTCGTTTTTTGCGCTTTTTCTGCTAACTTTGCAGTTCAATAGTGGTGTAATACGTATGATTTTAAAGAATATCTCGATAATAAATTATAGGAACATCAAGGCTGCCAATTTGGATTTGTCGCCCAAGATTAATTGTCTCATAGGCCATAATGGTATGGGCAAGACCAATTTTCTGGATGCCATTTATTATCTTTCTTTTTGTCGCAGTGCCTACAATCCCATCGATTCGCAGGTCATAGCGCATGATGAGAACTTCATGATGATAGAGGGCAGCTATCTTGATGAGCGTGGAAATGTCGAGGACATATTCTGTGGAATGAAGCGTGGCACGAAAAAGCATTTCAAGCGCAACAAGAAAGAGTATAAGCGCCTGTCGCAACATATCGGTTTGATACCTCTCATCTTTGTCTCGCCTTCAGATACGATGCTCATAGAGGGTGGAAGCGAGGAGCGCCGCCGTCTGATGGATGTGGTCATCTCGCAGTACGACCCTTCCTATATCGAGGCTTTGGCCAACTACAACAAGGCTTTGCAGCAACGTAATGCCTTACTCAAGATGGAAGGGAATCCCGATGTGACGTTGATGGAGATATGGGAACAGGAGATGGCTCGCAATGGCGAGCTGATCTATCAGAAGCGTGAGGCTTTTGTCAAGGAACTGGTACCTGTGTTTCAGCGGATTTATCGCCATGTTTCCGGTGGCCGCGAGGTGGTGAGTCTTCGCTATGTGTCTCATTGCCAGCGAGGCCCACTTCTTGATGTCATACAGCACGACCGTTTTAAGGACCTGGCTGTAGGCTATTCTCTTCATGGTGTGCATCGCGATGACTTAGAGATGCTGATAGGTGGTTTCTTGCTGAAACGCGAGGGAAGTCAGGGGCAGAACAAGACCTTTTCCCTGGCTCTTAAGTTGGCTCAGTTTGATTTCCTGCGTCGCACAGTGTCGAGTACCACACCCTTGTTGCTGCTCGACGATATCTTCGATAAGTTGGATGCCCAGAGGGTGGAGGCGATAGTGGAATTGGTGTCTGGCACCAACTTCGGACAGATATTCATAACCGATACCAATCGCGATCATCTCGACCGCATCCTGCACGAGAGTGATGGCGATTACAAGATTTTCCATGTGGAGGGTGGAAACATAGAGCTTGCTCACGAAGAATAGTAGAAAAACAGCAAAGTAAAGATTATGTTCAGACGAAAAATGCGTTCCATATCAGAATTGTTGCCCGAGATATTGAGGCGCGAGGGACTGGAGGCTCCTCTGCAGCAGAAGCGTCTTCTTGCTTCCTGGGACAAGGTGGTGGGTGAACCTGTTGCCAAGTATTCTGGCGACAAGTTTATCAAGAACCAGACTCTCTTTGTCAAGATATTTAGTCCAGCCCTGCGTGCCGACCTCTCGCTGGGTCGCAGCCTGTTGGTCAAACGGCTCAACGAAGCTGTGGGTGCTTTTGTTATATCCGACATTAAGTTTTATACTATTGCGTCCATCTTGATATCTGTGGCTTCGGTGGGCACCGCCTCTGTTTTCTGAAAGTCGAAACAGATACCTATTTTATATAGATGTGGCATCTTGCTGAGCAGGCGGTCGTAGTAGCCCTTGCCTCTGCCTAAGCGATGGCCCGATTTGTCGAAACTCATACCAGGGATGATACCTACCTCTATTTTTTCGTATTCGTCTTTTGACAGTAGCTTGCCAACAGGTTCCATGATGTGGAAGTTGCCTTCCCTTAAGTCTTGTGTACCTGTATATTTCCTTATCTCCATGTTTTCTCCGTCTATGACAACAGGCAGGAATACCTGTTTTCCCAAGGTAACCAGCTCGTCGATGTAGTGATGGGTGTTCACCTCGTCGGGCAACGAGTAGTATAGGAGCACGCTGTGGGCTTGTTGCAGCTGGATGTTCATGCGCAGACGGTCTAAAACAAGAAGCGACAGTTCTTCGAGCTGTTGCCCGGAGAACTGTCGCTTTCTCTCTCTGATGATATTTCTGAGTTCTTTCTTGTTCATGTTTCTGCCAGCTTATGCCATGCTGGGTAGATGGCTGTGCAACGAACGGTAGTTGTATGGCACATTTGCCATGGCAACCTTCTGCTTCTTTTTGCTTGCGGGCTTGGTGGCGGGAGCGGGCTTTTTGGGGAAAGCCTCATTCTTATTGAACACCTCCATGGCCTTGGAGATGACAGGGTCGTCTTGGTTGACGTATTGAGTCCAGGCCTGGTCGTTGAGCATGTTGTAAATCACGCGGCTGTTGATGTAGCGTTCCAGCAGTTTGTGCGACTTGCGGATGAGCAGGTTGCGACGCTGCAGGCCATGCTTGTCGGCATAGGTGGCGAACTTATCTACCATGTTCTGCTTTTCCAGATAGTCTGCCAGCTCCATCATTTCCTTGAAGTTGTTCAACTTAGGGCGGTTGTCATCAGTATAGGTGAAGGCAAATTGCAGGATGAGTCCGCTCATGCTTGCCAGCTTGAAGTAGGAGGTCATTCCCAAAGTGTCCTCGGGAACGAAGATGTCTGGAGTGATTCCACCTCCTCCATATACGGTGCGTCCCAATCCTGTGTGATAGGCAGGGCCTGTATGCTTGATGCTGTCTTGCGAGAAGAACTCGCCGTGCTCGTAGCGGTTGAGCAGGTCTTGTTCGTAGTCCTTGTCGTCACCCAAGGTGTAAGGCTTCTGAATGCAGCGGCCCGACGGGGTGTAGTAGCGTGCTATGGTAAGTCTTATCATGCTGTGGTCTGGGAATTCTATCTGTTGTTGTACCAGTCCCTTTCCAAAAGAGCGTCGGCCTATGATGGTGGCACGGTCGTTGTCCTGCATGGCTCCTGCAAAGATTTCGGCAGCCGATGCCGAACCTTCGTTGATGAGTACTACGAGCGGTATGTGCTGGTACGAACCCTTTCCATCGCTGCGGAAGTCCTGCCGTGGCGACTTGCGCCCTTGTGTGTAGACGATGAGTTTCTTGTCGGGTAGGAACTCGTTGGCCATGTTGATGGCTGCAGTCAGGTATCCGCCACTGTTGTCGCGAAGGTCGATGCACAGGTTCTTGAATCCTTCCTGCGAGAGTTTTGCCAGGGCGATGAGCATCTCCGGATAGGTGTTCTCGCCGAAGTTCTTGATGCGTATGTATCCGGTCTTGTCGTCGAGCATGTAGGTTGCCGTGATGCTCTTGGTAGGTATCTCGCCTCGGGTTACGGTGAAGGTCTGCACCTTCTTGCTGCCGTAGCGCATCACACCAATCTTGACCTTTGTGTCTTTCTGTCCCTTGAGTCGGCGCATGGCTTCCTGGTTGGTGACGATCTTGCCTACGAAAGGTTTTCCGTCTACGGCTACGATTTTGTCGCCAGCCAACAGCCCGGCTTTCTCGGCTGGTCCATTCTGTATCACATTCTGTACGTGTATGGTATCTTCTCTGATGACAAATTCGATTCCAACGCCACAGAATGAGCCTTTCAAGTCGTCGGTGGCAGCTGCCGCGTCCTTGGCGCTGATGTATACGGAGTGGGGATCCAATTCTGAGAGAATCAGCGGTATGGCCTTGTCTACCAATGAGTCGATATTCACAGCATCTACATACTGGTCGTCGATGATGTGCAGCAGGTTGTTGAGCCTGTTGCTCCCGCTGTTGATGATATTGAGCCTGTTTCCTGAGAAATGGTTCGAGAAGAACGAGCCGATCATGATGCCTATCACTACGCATACAGCCATGATGATGGGCATGAAACGGTTCGTGTTTTTCTTATTGATGTTCATGTCTTTTTATGTCTTATGTTCTTGGTTCGGATTCTTCCTTTGGAGAGGCTTCATGGTTGAGGTATACAACCTTGATACCTGCTCGCTCCATGAGCTCGATGCCGTCGTTGAGTCGGTATTTCTCTGCATATACCACGCGCTTGATTCCTGCCTGGATGATGAGCTTGGCGCACTCAATGCATGGTGAAGCCGTGACATAGAGTGTGCTGCCATCGCTATTGTTGCTGCTTCGTGCCAACTTGGTGATGGCGTTGGCCTCTGCATGGAGCACATAAGGTTTGGTTACGCCGTTTTCCTCGCATATATTCTCAAACCCGCTGGGTGTTCCGTTATAGCCATCACTGATGATCATCTTGTCCTTGACTACGAGTGCACCCACTTGTCGGCGTTTGCAGTAGCTGTTTTCTGCCCAGATGCGTGCCATGCGCAGGTAGTGCAGGTCGAGTTTCTCTTGTTTGGAAAGTTGTTCTTCCATGTTTCTGTCGTTATGGTTCTGCATTTTTCTTTATCTCGTTGCGTTCCAGCAAGGCATCGATGGTAGGAGCTTGTCCGCGGAATCGCTTATAGAGAGTCATGGGATGCTCGGTGCCTCCCTTGGAGAGGATGTTGTCTCTGAAGCTCTGTGCTGTCTGCTGGTCGAAGATGCCGTTCTTCTTGAACACGCTGAAGGCATCGGCATCGAGTACTTCTGCCCATTTGTAGCTATAATAACCTGCGGCATAGCCCCCTGCCATGATGTGCGAGAACTGCGTGGTCATGCAGGTGTTGGGCAGTTGCGGTGTTATTATGGCCTTTTTCCAGGCTTTCTTTTCGAATGGGATGATATCGTCGTCGAAAACATCTTTCTTGGTATAGTAAGCCATGTCGAGCAGGCCGAAGCTTACCTGTCTGAGACATCCGTAGGCTGCCATGAAGTTTCGGCTCTTCACGATGCGCTCAATCAAGTAGTCGGGCAGAGGTTCGCCTGTCTGATAGTGGAAGGCAAAGGTGCGCAGGAAGTCTTTCTCGACGGCATAGTTCTCCATGAATTGCGATGGCAGTTCCACGAAGTCCCACCACACATTGGTTCCCGAGAGACTCTCGAAGCGGGTGTTGGCAAACATGCCATGCAGACTGTGTCCGAACTCATGCAGGAAGGTCTCCACTTCGCCAAGTGTCAGCAGGGCTGGCTTCTCGGCCGTAGGCTTGGTAAAGTTCATCACGACGCTGACGTGTGGACGTATGTTCTTGCCTTTATGGTCTATCCATTGTCCCTGGAATTCGGTCATCCAGGCACCTCCTTGCTTGCCCTTGCGCGGAAAGAAGTCGGCGTAGAATACAGCCAGATAGCTTCCGTCCTTATCGAACACCTCGTATGCTTTCACGTCGGGATGATACACTGGTATTTCCTTGTTCTCCTTGAAGGTGATTCCGTAGAGTTTTCCAGCAAGACCGAAAACTCCGTCGATAACCTTGTCGAGCTGTAGGTAGGGGCGCAGCATCTCGGCATCGAGGTTGTACTTCTCCATTTGCAGCTTGTGCGAATAGAAGCTCATGTCCCAAGGTTCCACCACAAATTCGTCTCCCTCCAGTCGCTTTGCCAGGGCGGTTATTTCGGCTACTTCCTTCACGGCAGTAGGCTTGTAGGCATCGATTAGGTCGTTCAACAGCTTGTACACGTTCTCAGTGTTGCTTGCCATGCGATGCTTGAGCACGTAGTCGGCATAGGTGTCGAAACCCAGCAGTTGGGCAAGTTCGCGTCGCAGGTTGACGAGGCGCTTGCATATCTCAAGGTTGTTGGCATCATTGCTGTGGGTACACTCGGTATTGCGAGCCATGTACATCTGCTTTCGGAGTTCTCGCTGTGTAGAGTAGGTCATGAATGGAGAGAAGACTGGAAAGTCGAGCGTGAAGATCCATCCCTCTTTATCTTGCTCTTTGGCATTCTGCTTGGCTGCGGCAATGGCGGTTTCGGGCAGCCCGTCGAGTTGTGCCTTGTCGGTGATATGCAACTGGAAGGCTTTGTTCTCTTTGAGCAGGTTCTGCGAAAACTGCAGGGTGAGTATACTTGCTTCCTCTGTGAGTTGGCGTAGCTTCTCCTTGCCCTCCTTGTCGAGCAGGGCACCGCTGCGCACAAAACCGTCATAGCTGGTGTCGAGCAACATCTGTTCCTCTGCATTCAGCTTGCGGTTGGGATGGTCGTGTACGAACTTGATGCGTTCGAAGAGCCTCTTGTTCAGGGAGACATCGTTGGCATGCTTGGTAAGAATGGGGCTCATCTTCTGTGCCAGGGCTTCCATCTCGTCGCAGGTCTCTGCACTCATCATGCATGAGAAAACGTTGGACACTCGGTTGAGCAAGTCGTAGTAGTGTTCACCTTTCTCGGTATCAACACGTGCCAAGGTATTCTCGAAGGTTGGTTCTTCGGGGTCGTTTGTTATTTTGTCGATGGCCTCGTCGTCACGGCGTATTCCTTCCATGAAGGCTTCCTCGTAATCTTCTATCTTGATACGGTCGAAGGGTACGGTGTCGTGAGGGGTGTTATAAGGTGCGAAAAAGGGATTGATACGATTCTCTGTCTTGTTTTCTTGAAGCATACTAACTTAGTGTTTTATTTTTGTGCAAAGTTAGCAAAAAAAGGTGTTAAAAGTTTCTTGTAAAATAGAATTTAACATACTTTTATCTCATCCTTTGCTATTGGTGAGTTTTTCGAGTGCCTGAATATAGATGCGCTCTCTAAAAAGTTGGATAAGTCCTTGGCTTTGCAAATGGTTGAGGGCTTTTGATACATCCAGTCTGCTGTCGTTCACCTCTTCGGCTATGCGTGTCATCTTGATGTGGATAGTTTTCTCGCCGGTAGGACTTACACAGTTCGACTCTATAAAGCGTGCGATGCGTTCTTCCAAGCTCTTGGGAGGAGCTTGTAGTGTACGGAGATTCTGTTTTTGGCTTTGTGTGGATATGAGGTTGAGTAGGTTGATACGGAATATGTCGAAGAGGGTTGCCAACTTCATGACATCTTGCTTGGCAATGCATAGCAGGCTGCAGTTGCGAAAGGCAGTATAGGTGTGTGTAAAGTGTGGGTATAGCCCGAAGATGCGTTCCGATTGGAAAGTTTCGGGTGCTTGTATCTTCTCCTCTATGCTGTAATTGCGGTCGGTTGATTCTGTCTTTAACATTACCTCGCCATCGAGCAGGAAGTACAAGTGCGTGCAGGGTTCGTTTTCCTTGACAATCGTTTCTCCCTCGTTTACTTTTCTGAAGTCAAAGCGCGTCTGTCCTGCAGCTTGCTGCAAGTCGTTGCGGCTCATTCCCAAAAAGAGGGGCAGAGCCAGCAGACTGTTGTATATGCGATTTTCGTGCATGGCACTTTAGTTTTTTCCTGCTTTTTGCATGTGGAAGTCGGGATGGTGTTATTCCTGCATTTTCTCCTTGAGTGATGGTGAGTACCATACTTGGTTGTTGCCTTTCTCGTCGGTGTAGATGAGGTATGCCATGAGCTCTGGGTGTTGGCTCAGTATCTCTTTGGCTCCATCGAGTCCCAATACCATGAACGAGGTGGCATAGGCATCTGCTGTGGCACAATCTTTTGCCAAAACAGTGGCTGACAGCAGGCTGTGCTGTACTGGATAGCCTGTCTTGGGGTCGATAGTGTGGGCATACTTCTTGCCATTTTTATAATAGAAGTTGCGATAGTTGCCACTGGTTGCCATGGCTATGTCTGTGACATTGAGCACCGTCTGCAGTTCCTGGTTGGTGTTGAGCGAATCATCGGTAGGCTTGCTCACACCGATGCGCCATGGCTCTTTTTTCTGGTTATAGCCTTTGGTTACTATCTCGCCGCCAATCTCTATCATATAGGCACTGACACCTTTCTTGCGCAACAGTCGCGCCACCACGTCACACCCGTACCCCTTGGCTATGGCAGAGCAGTCGAGCATGATACGTGGATCTTTCTTCTCCACGTGGTTGTCAGAGGTGAGCTTCACCTTCTGATAACCTACTATTTTTCTCAAGTCTTCTATGATCTTCTTGTTGGGTGTCACGCCTTTCTTGAAACCGAATCCCCATTCGTTGACCAATGGAGCAACAGTAATGTCAAAGGCGCCGTGGGTCTCATTGGAGATGTTCTCTGCCAAAAGAAAAACCTCAGTGAACATAGGGTCGACCACAGGGTTCTCGTTGCGGTTTACTTTCGAGATAATGGATGTCTTGTTGAAGGGCGAGAGTGACTGATCCACCTTCTTTAGTTCTGCTTCTATCTCTTTCTTCAGATTGGTGTCGCTCTGATAAGTGATGTGATAGACTGTTCCGAAGATGAAGCCCTCGTCTTGCTGGTACTTGGTGTTGTCCTGTTCTTGCCTTTGGATGACTACTGTGCTGATGATGAGGAACAGCAGGAAGGGTATTTGCCAAATGAGTCTTTTCTTATTCATATTGATGGGTATAGGGGATTAGTGATTAGAATGTGGGGCGTAGGAAATGATGTCGCCTTCTTACCAGTGATGGCTTACAGTTCGAAACTTACGTTGAATGTTCCTCCAAAGCGCGAGCCTCCCTGTTTGCCAAAGCCAGGTACATACCAGGTGTTGCCATAGGCACCGTCGTCATGGAAGAGCCTTCGCTTGTATCTCAAACTCCACCCCATCCTTACAGGCCCCCATATCTTGGCATCCACACCGAAGACAAACTCAGCCCAATGGTAGTTGCACTTCACGTCGTTGACCTCGTAGGATGTCGTTCCTCCCCATACGGGATCCTTGATATCCGGACCTTTTAGGTCGTATTTAAAATAAGTGAGGGCATATCTCACACCTCCATATAGGCGATAGATGTCATGCTTGTTGCGCAACAAGTTGAAGTCGCAGCCTATTCGTCCGTAGGGAGCCGTCGTCTTGTAGTTGAGCTGAGTGCTTTCGTCTGTGCCGTCAGCCTTTCCTATGCCTATTTCTATAATGGGAAAATACTTGTCCTTGAGGTTGACACGCAGTGCTGCCTCATACTGTCCATAGTCGCTTATCATGAGCAGTATCGGACCAACCAAGTCTGCGCTTACTGCCACGTTTCTCAACAGCGGGATGGTATCCTTGTTGGTGACGGCAATCTTCTTGCCTGATGTCCCCTGGGCATGTGCTTTTGGATAATACGTCAGCAGCATCAGGGCGCTAATCGCGATGGCCAAAGTAAATGTAGAAGTGTGGCTTCGTTTCATCATAAGTTACTTCTTTACAGTTGATGACGATGGAGTCTATGCAGTGGTGCGTAGTCTTTACGTCGGTGATGGTGTGAAAAAAGGAAGGCTTGCAGTCTACCGACTCAAAGTGTGGCGTGTTTGTCTTCGTCACCGTTACTGTGTCGCGCAACACCCGGCTCTCTATGTTGCGAGTCTCAAAGAAAAGGCTGTCTTCCAGTAGTGAGTAGCTCATGGGCAGTATGAAACTGTCCACATTCACGTCCTTGTTGATCAGTACACTGTCGGTTCCCTCTATTCGGTTTGTCGAGATGGTGAGTGTGTCTGTCAGGGTTGTTATGTCGCCTGCCAGTCTGTACTTGGTGTACACGGTGTTGTTGAGAGGGCAGTCGAGCGTGCTGCAAGCTGCCATAAGTCCAAGGAACATCATGAAAATGGGGATTATTTTCCGCATCTTATCTCTTTTTCTATTTGATAGTCGTTACGATTGGGATTCTGTCGGCTCACCAGGTCGCCTAAGAATCCTGCCAAGAACAACTGGCTTCCCAAAAGCATGGCTGTCAAGGCAATGAAGAAGTAGGGCGAGTCGGTGATGAGGTGTCCGTACACGCCATGGCATAAGTCGATGCTTTTGTCGATGCCCAGGCATACCAACGACAGGAATCCGATAAAGAACACCACACTGCCCAAGAAGCCAAACACGTGCATAGGTTTCTTGCCGAAGTTGCTCAAGAACCAAAGGGTCATCAAGTCCAGATAACCATTGACAAAACGATTCCATCCCATGAACTTCGACTTGCCGAACTTGCGTGCCTGATGATGAACAGGTTTTTCGCCTATCTTGTCGAAACCGGCATTCTTTGCCAAGTAGGGGATGTAGCGGTGCATCTCGCCATATACCTCGATGTTCTTCACCACGTCCCGGCGGTAGGCTTTCAGCCCACAATTGAAGTCGTGCAAATTGTGTATGCCGCTTACCTTGCGTGCCGTGGCATTGAAGAGCTTGGTAGGGATGGTCTTCGACAGAGGGTCTCCCTCTTTGCGGTTCTGCTTATAGCCCGATACAAGGTCGTAGCCATCTTGGGTTATCATGCGGTAGAGCCCGGGAATCTCGTCGGGTGAGTCCTGCAAGTCGGCATCCATGGTGATGACAACATCTCCTTGTGCCTCCTTGAATCCACAATAGAGGGCAGGGCTCTTGCCGTAATTGCGACGGAACTTGATGCCTTTTACCTGTTCTGATTCCTCTGCCAGATGTTCTATCACTTGCCATGAATGGTCGGTAGAACCATCGTTGACAAAGATGATTTCGTAGCTGAAGTGGTTGGCTTCCATCACTCGCTTGATCCAGGCAAAGAGCTCTGGAAGCGATTCTTCCTCGTTGTACAGGGGTACGATAACGGATATGTCCATTGTTCGGTGAGTTTATTGTGGGTTATTGATTTTCTTTACACTTACTCGTCGTGCCATGATGGCTGCGATGACAGGGCTGAGTACCATGCCAACCACGAGGTCGGTAATCATAAACATGGATGCCCATGCCAAAGGCTTCATCGATAGAATGGTGTCGATGGTAGTCTTCGCCTCTGCTTCTGGCAGATGGTATATTTCCTGCATCACGGGCTGGTAGGTGCTCTCCAGCATCGACATGAAAGGCCCCATGTCCATGAACGAGAACCATAAGAACTGTACCACGGTGAGCAAAAGTGTGGCATTAAAGAATGTTTGCATGCAGTAGAAAGTGCCTCTTCGGAAAGAAATGCAGCCATCAAGAGCATAGTCACGGAAACTCTTCAGACGCTTGCCTACGACGAAGGGGGTGCTGAACAACAATAGGTTGCCAATCATTCCCAAGAAAGATCGTTCTGGACTTGTCGCCAACATGGTGAATGCAAAACTAACGATCCATACAAGTCCTAAGATGGCTCCGTCTTGTCTGGCAAAAGCTCTTGTCTGAACTAAATTCTGTACATTAATCATTGTCTTATTTCTGTATTGTCTTGCAAAGGTACGCATTTTTTAGCAGATAGTGTTCAATGGTATGATAATTTTATATATTTTTGGAGAAACAAACTTTGGAAAATAAAAAAGAGAACTTGCCAAGTTTGAAGTTCTCTTTTATTTAGAGCCTCTTGTCGGATTCGAACCAACGACCCCGAGATTACAAATCACGTGCTCTGGCCAACTGAGCTAAAGAGGCGGGTGGACAAGCGATTCATATCGCACCGCTACAACCAAGTACCCTTGCTATGTTCCCATCCTGGGGGATTCCGAGGGAGCTGGTCGTATGAGACTTGTCCGTCTTTGCAATTAAGCGGGTGCAAAGGTACAGCTTTCCTTTGAACCTTCCAAATGTTTTCCGTTAAATATCTTTTTATTAACTTCTGTTAAGAAAGGCGCAAGTCAAAAGTCCACTACGGTGATGCCAGCTCCGCCAAACTGCACATGCTCGTCGGCAAAGTGGGTGACATTGGGCACACTGCTCAGATACTGGCGTATGAGTTGTCGCAAGATACCGTTGCCCTTGCCATGAAGAATGCGTACACGGGGCATTCCCACGAGGATGGCATCGTCTATGAAATATTGTACCGCATTGAGTGCCTCGTCGCCACGCATGCCTCTTACGTCAAGGTCTTGGTGGAAATTAGTCTTATGTTTGTCTATCGTGTTGCGTGTCTCAGTACTGATGCCATAAGATCCTAAGTTCTCCTTGCGTTGTTCAGTCTTGTCGACTTCTGTCGTGGCAACAGCATGTTCCAACCGGCTCAGGCGCATTTTCGTACGCATGCCCCCGAAGACTGCTGTAGCAATTTCTCCCGAGATGTTCTCTATGGTTCCTATGGTGGTAAGTCCCTTGATACGTACCGTGTCGCCTACCGACAGCGGACGGTTTTCCTGTTGTGCCTTGTTGGTGGCTTCGCGCAGGGCTGCTGCAGCCTTTTCTTGGTTTAGTGCCTTTTCTGCCTTTCGCTTGGCATGTCGCTCTTTGCGTTGCTGTATCTGGGCTATTTTGCGTGCTATCTTGTCGTCGTTCTCCTTGGTGTCGATGTCCTGCATCTCTTCCTTGAAAGCATCCAGTTCCTGGCGTATGCGCTTGGTTTCCTCCTTCTCAGCCTGCTTCTCGCGTATCTCTCGTATGGCGTTTTCTATCTTTTTGTTACTCTCCTTCAGTAGTTCTTCTGCCTGTAGCTTGGCTTTGGCGAGTATCTGTTTGCGGCTTCGTTCTATATCCTCTATGTCGCTCTCGTATCGCGAGATGGTCTTCTCCATGTCTTTCTCGCGCTGATGTATGCTCTGTCGCTTGCTCTCCCAGTAGCGCTTGTCGCGTACAATGTCTTGCAGATACTTGTCGCTCTGTATGTATTCGGAGCCAACAATGTCGCTGGCTTCCTTGATCACCTCCTCTGGAAGACCTATTTTGCGGGCTATCTCGATGGCAAAAGAAGAACCTGGCCTGCCTATGGCCAATTGGAAGAGCGCTTTCATCTCATGCCGATCGTAGAGCATGGCTCCATTGACTACTCCCTCATGACTGTCGGCAAAGTGCTTCAGGTTTTGATAGTGTGTGGTGATGACTCCATAGGTGCCTTGCTGGCAGAAACGGTCGAGCACTGCTTCGGCAATGGCACCACCGATGCCAGGTTCGGTACCTGTACCAAACTCGTCTATCAGGATGATGGTATCGCTGTTGGCTTGCTTCATCATGTTCTTCATGTTGAGCAGATGGGAGGAATAGGTACTCAGGTCGTTTTCCAAGCTCTGTTCGTCTCCGATATCGATCATGATGTTCTGGAACAACCCTGCCGTCGAGCGTTCGCTTACAGGTATGCTCAAGCCACACTGCAGCATGTATTGCAGCAATCCTACGGTTTTCAGGCAGACGGACTTTCCACCTGCGTTGGGACCCGAGATGATGAGGATGCGTTTTTCTTGTGACAACATGATGTCGAGGGGCACTACCTTCTCGCCTTTCTTCTCCAACGAAAGTCTGAGGAGTGGATGTATGGCTCTGGTCCAGTCTATGTGTGGGCGAGCTTCCACCTCTGGCTCGATGGCCTGCAGGGTTTCGGCAAGTTTCGCTTTTGCCTGTATCAAGTCGATGCAGGCAAGAAACCGGTAACTGTCTAATATCTCATGCGAAAATGGTCGCACCTTGTTGGTGAAGTCGGTGAGTATGCGTATGATTTCCTTGCGTTCCTCGCCCTCCAGTTCTCTCACGCGGTTGTTGGCTTCCACAACCTCGGTTGGCTCGATGAATACAGTTCTGCCCGTGGCACTCTCATCGTGCACGATACCTTTTATCTTGCGTTTCAAGGTGGGGATGACGGGTATGACAAGTCGGCCGTCACGCAGGGTGGGGGTAACGTCTTTCTCTACAACTCCCTCGCTCTGTGCAGCCCGTAGTATGCCATACAATGTGCGGGAGATACTTCCTTCTGTCTTTGCCAACTCGCGGCGTATCTGCAGCAACTCGGGGGTGGCATTGTCGCGTATCTTGCCAAACTTGTCGAGTATCTGGTCTATGCGTTGCACCAACTGAGGAAAAGACATGACTTCTGCTGACAGCCGATGCAGGGCAGGGTAGGGATATTTCTTCTCTCTGCGCCAACCGTCTTCCTGTTCTGCCTCGTCGTCATCGCTGTGGTTAAGTATCTTTATAATACCGTCGATGGTGCTCAGCGAGCGACGAAGGTCGAAGAGTTCGTCTTCCTCCAAGTGAGTGTTCTCCACTCTGATGCGAGCAATCGATTCTCTAACATCGTAAAAGTATTGCAGAGGAAAGTCTTCCACTTCCTCCATCAGTCTGCGAAACTCCCTAACCTGCAACATCCATTCGTTCACCTCATTGGCGTCAGAACTGAAGCGCATCTTCTCTACCTGTTCCTTACCCAGGGTAGAAAGGCAACGCTCGCGCAACAGACTGCGAATCTCGTTGAATCCTATCTTTTGTTCGAAATTATCTGGATATATCATGTCGTTTTTAACAAAAATGCCGAGTGCGGCTAATCTTGTATAATTATTATTTAAAAGATGGTGCAAAGGTACGATTTTTTTGAGTTTTTTCCAAATTTCAGGATTAAAAACAAGAGGGTGCGCCATGTGCTTATGACAAGTACCTCCCTAAATTAAATAAAATGGCTAAATTCTGAAAAACTCGACATGGGCAATTATATACATATCTATGCAAGAGGTATGTTTTTCATAAGTTGTATCGGGTGAATTCGTATGTGCGCACACGTAAGATATTTTTTTTCGATAAAAAAGTATCAATGTATCATTATTGATGCTAAAATATTTCTTATATATTTGATTCTATGAATATTATAAATAATGATACTTCTCTGTAAATCTACTAAAGAAGTATCAGAGAAGTATCATAAAAGACTCATTTTTCTGTGAAAATCTATGCTTTTCGAACTAATATTTGTGCCAAGACGCATACGATGAGCCATCTATGAACAAGCCTTGGTCCCTCTATGACCAAGCCTTGGTCCCTCTGTGAACAAGCCTTGGTCCCTCTGTGAACAAGCAGTGGGCAACAT
>DJOI01000036.1:61631-69901 GCA_002439605.1 Candidatus Segatella mututuai
AACATGTGCCCAAAAAGCGTTCACGAACTTGGGCAACACATTTTGCTATTTGGACGATTCCTTGTTAGAACTTGCGTATAGTCCGATACAAGCACCGATGAAGCCTCCGCTCTTCTGGGTACTCAGGTTGCTGGCATCCACACCCTTGGCAAGAAGCTGCCAGTCGCCACCTTCCTCGGCATAGTAGAAGTCGTAATATCTATCATGTCCCTCTATCTTGAGGCGAAGCTTGCCGCCTTTGATAGGAGCTGAGGCTATCTGGACGTTGTTTTTTTCGGCACGAGTCAGGGTAATCACCAACTGCCCCTTCTTCATGGTCTTGCCCAATACAAAGTTGTGGTCTTCCTTCTGCAAGAGAGCCAGGCCGGCGATTTCCTTGTCGTTGCGAGGCGTAAAGTTGAGCTCGGTCTCAGCGGTGAAGGTTCCATGCTGTTGGCGAACCCAAATCGCAGACATTGGATCGCGCTTATAGATGTTGCCAGGCAAGAGATTCATCTTGAGTTTATTGTCGGCTACAGTATAGCAGTCCTTGAAATCACGGAGGAACATCCAACGAGGGTTTAAGTCCTTCAAGCCAAGTTTGTTGGTGCAGCAAGAATTTTCGAAAGTGTCGATATAGCTGAAGTTGCCTGAGAATTCATTCTTTCCAGCAGGCTTTAGCCCAGCCTTCTCGCCAATGGTTGCGATAGGCGTGTTCTTCTTGAGGATTTCTGGCCAACCATTCTTCCAGGTCACAGGTAGAAGGTAGGTATCGCGACCAGTATTGTACATGTCCTCCTCGTATGGGCGGCAAGCTAAGAACACAGCCCACCAGTTGCCCTTGCCATCTTCCACGATGTCGGCATGGCCAGCAGAAGAAACTGGGTCCTTGCGGTTGGGGTCGAGACCTGTGCGCTGGGTGAGGATTGGGTTGTTGGGATTTTCCTCCCAAGGCCCCATCGGATTCTTGGAACGGAGGATGACCTCGCTGTGCCAGCCGCCTGTACCGCCCTCGGCGCACATCAGATAGTAGAACTTACCCTTCTTGAAGAGGTGAGGTCCCTCTATCCAGATAGGCTTCGCCTCCACGTGGGTTCCTCCACGGAGAATCTCCTTGAAGTTACCCTTGATGGAGTCGCCTTTCACGTCGAACTCGAAGCAACGGATGGAGCGCTGTCCCTCATAGTCGGCACCGCCAACCACCGGACCATTATGCACGATGTAGCCCTTGCCATTGTCGTCGAAGAAGAAGCTTGGGTCGATGCCGTCTATCTTAGGCAAGTAGATAGGTTCGCTCCAACCTTTCGATGGGTCTTTCGACTTTACGAAGAAGTTGCCTGCGCCCACGTTGGTGGTGATCATATAAAAGGTCTTGTTCTTCTTGTTATAGCTGATGGCAGGTGCGAAGATGCCGCCTGATACATGCTGTCCCTTGAGAGGTACTTGAGAAGGGCGGTCGAGTACATGGCCGGCAGGCTTCCAATTCACCAGGTCTTTGCTCGTGGAGAGAGGAACACCAGGGAAAAAAGTGAACGAAGAGTTCACCAGATAATAGGTGTCACCCACGCGGCAAATACTTGGGTCAGGATAGAAACCAGCCAATATAGGATTGTAGTACTGGAGGGTCTTGTCTATTTCGACATTGAACCTGCTGTCGTTGCCAGCGTACTTGAAGTAGTCGAACTGGGCTGTCTGCGCTTGTGCTCCAACGGCAAGCATGCAGGAAAGTGATAAGATTGCTAATTGTTTCATTACGTATGATTATTTTGATGATTTCGTTTGCAAAATTACCACTTTCCTTTGATAAGTATAGGTATGAAATGTAACCAAGACTTTATATTTTGTCTCACAAGTGTCTTTTCTTGTTACAAATTCTTTTGTTTTGCTTGATTCATGTATTCTCGTGGCGAGCAGCCATAGAGATTCTTAAACATGGTGCTGAAGCTTGCCGCATTGTAGAAACCGCACGCATACATTACGTCTGCAACGTTGTGCTTGGAGTCGCTGAGTAGTAGTGCTGCTTGTTTCAGTCGTATGTTGCGGATGAAACTATGCGGTGTTTGGTTGGTCAACTCCTTCATCTTGCGATGGAGGTGTACACGACTGATGCCAACTTGCTTGGCTATCATATCCACGCTGAGGTCAGAATCGCTCATGTTCTCATTGATGACATCCATGATGCGCTTCATCAATTGCTCGTCAGGCGATTGCAGCTCGATTTGCTGCACCTTGTCTTCTTGGCTTTCTTGTCCAGAGAACTTGTAGCGCAATGTTCGGCGAACGGACAGGGTGTTGAGAATGGTGCGTCGCAAGATGTCCATGTTGAAAGGTTTGACGATGTAGGCGTCGGCACCCATTTCGAGGCCAGTCAGTTGGTCTTCCTCGCGACTCATGGCTGTGAGGAGAATCACTGGGATGTGGTTGGTGTTGACATTGTCCTTGATTTTGGTACAGAGCGTGTTGCCATCCATCTCTGGCATCATGATGTCGCTGATGACGAGGTCAGGCTTTCTCTTGATGATTTCAGGAAGAGCCTCCTTGCCATTATGAAAGGTGAGTATCTTGTAGTTGCTTGATAGTTGCGCTTCAAGATATTCCAGTATGGCATTGTCATCTTCTACGAGTGCAATGGTACTCTTGGCATTTATAGTCTTGTCATTCAAATTTTCATTTTCTCCTTGTGAGTTATCGCCATTGTTCATGGATTCCTCTATTTCTGCATCTTCGAGTTCCTTGATATCCTCGTTGTATTCAGGTTGACTCTCCACGATTTCCTCCGGTTTCAGATGGTCCTTGCCTAACGGTAGAGTGATGAGGAACTCGCTGCCAGTCGTGAACTCGTCGTCTTTTGGAGACTGGCTGTCAGCTTGCCCCCCCACATTGTTACGCGCAATGATGGTGCCGTAGTGGAGTTCTACGAGCGAGCGTGTTAGGTCGAGTCCTATACCTGTTCCTACGTTTCGGTCGTTAGGGGTGGTTGGATTCTGGTAGAAACGCTGGAAGATGGTCTCCAGCTTGTCTTTGTCGATTCCCTTCCCGCTGTCCTTGATGGAGATGCGCACATGATGAGGCGAGTGGGTCAGGGTCATCTTGACTTTTCCACCTGTTGGGGTAAACTTGAAGGCGTTCGAAAGCACGTTCATGAGTACCTTGTCGAAGTTGTTGCGGTCTATCCATGCGTTTAGTTTGTCACAGTCATGCTCGAAAGTAAAGTTGATTTGCTTGGCAAGTGCTTGTTGTTCAAATAGTTTGTACTCGTCGTTGACAAAACTTACCATGTCTGTCTGGCACATACGCATCACCATTTGTCCTTTGTCGATCTTACGGAGATCCATCATCTGGTTGATGAGGTGCAGAATGCGTTCTGAGTTTTTTCGCATCAGGTCGTAGATGCCCTGGCGGCGTGGATCTTTGTCCTCCTTGATGAGTGAAAGCAATGGTGTAAGAATGAGGGTGAGCGGGGTGCGAACCTCATGGCTGATGTTCATGAAGAATCGTAGTTTGGCTTCTCCCATTTCTTCGGCGTGGATATGCTTTTGCAGGAGAAGACGGTCTTCTTCCTTGCGTTTGCGATGATTCATATAGAGAGCACCTAAGGCGATGAGGGCAATGATATAAAGGCATTTCATCCACCAAGAGGCATACCAAACAGGGTGAATGACGATGGTAAACTCCTTGATTGGCGTCTCGTAATTATTGCAAATGGCTTTTATCTTGAAATGATAGGTGCCAGCAGGCATGTGGGAGAAGGAAATCTCGTTGATGCCGCTTTGTACCTTGCGCCATGCTTCCCCATTGATACTGTAGCCATAGGTGATTTGCTCTATATTATTATATGTAAGGGTAGAAAGCTGCAAGGTGAAGTTGTTGTCATCGTGGGAGAGTTCAAATTCTTTGGTGTTGTAAGTGCCAGATTCTGTGATTGTGTAGCTGCCAGACTTCATGAATGGAGTGACGGGTTTGTTGCCCAAGATGAGTCCTGACAGGATGACGTTGGCACGCCAAGGATGTTGCTTTACACGAGTGGCATCAAACCAGTTGATGCCGCCGGTGCCTCCCATGACAATCAGGCGTTTGTTATTCGCGGTAAATACCGCTCCATCCGAGAACTCGTTGCTTTGTAATCCGTTCTCGGTGTAGAATTTGGTGATGTTGCCTGTCTCAACATTCAATTTGCTGAGTCCACAGGTCGTTCCCATCCAGATGCGTCCTTTGCAGTCTTCCGTGATGCTTGCCACACTATTGTCGGAGAGACCTTGTGTCGTAGTATAGTGCTTGGGGTGCTTGAGGTCGTTGGTCGAATAACAGTATGCTCCATCTTCCGTTCCATACCAGATACGATTTTTGCTATCTACGAAGATGCAGTGTGAGAACGAGCCTTTGTTGAGGCAGTTCTTTCCATTGAAAGCGGATGTCCAACTGTTTTTCTTCACGTCAAGGCATGCCAATCCTAAGGAGGTGGCAACATATACTCGTGAATGGTCGTTGGAGAGCGCTATCTTGGCGATATGATTGTTGGGAATGCTGTTGACCGCAAGGTTGCTCTCTGCATTCTTTTTCATCTTGTGGATTTTCACTTCTCCGTCAGTACTTACCTTGATGAGGCCTTCTCCCATGCTGGCTATCCAGACGTTTCCCCATTTGTCGCATTTGAGGTCGAAAGTTCCAACATTGTTCAGTTCTTGGATATTCAGTCTGTGGTAGTTGCCATTTGCGTCGAGCGGTCCCGCTCCTTGTGTATAGGTTCCTACCCAGATACGGCCCCTGAGGTCTTGGCAAATGGACAGGATGGTAGCTTGGTGCATATAATGTCCTAATATGTTCTTGCCGTCTATGTCTAATTTATATATTCCGTCCTTGTCGGTTCCGACCCAAAGGTTCTTGTCTTTATCAACAAATACGCTGGTGACACAGTTGTCGCCGATGAGGTTGTGGTTTCCCAGGCGGAATCCCATGTAGCCAAAGTCATAGAGACCTTGCGTCTGCATAAAAACACCTTTTTGGAACATGCTGAACCAAATGTTGCCTTGCTTATCCTCAATGATGCTCTCCACCTTGCTTTTCGACAAATTGATTTGGTTACTGAAGTAAGGATTGCTATAGGTGATTCTCTGTACGGGATTGTAAATGGAGATGCCTTCACCATCGCAGCCAATGAAGAGTCGGTTGTCTCGGCTGATGTAGATGGTATTGATGGGAAGGTCGCCAATATTTGCTATCTTGGTGAACACAGAGGAACCTGGTGTCATCTGATAGACACCTTGCCCTTTGGTGGCAAGATACAACTTGCCGTTTTGGTCTTCTTTGATGTCGTGAGCCTTGATTCCTTCTGTCCCTGCGATATGTGTAGATAGAAAGCCTTTCTTGTTGAGGCAATAAAGTTTCTTTTCTTCTGTGATAATCCAGATTCTTCCTTTCTTGTCCTCAAGAAGTGTGTTGATGTAGGTAATTTTATTGGCGGTTGCCTTGAGAGGAAGGCACGTGCGAGTTCCTCTTTTCATGATAAAGATACCATAGCCAGATGTGCCGACCAGCACATCTCCGTTTTTGAGTAGCAAGATATGGGTGACGTATGTGGTGACGGCTTTTCCATCCTTATCAGGCAATTTTACGTTGTTGAATTGGGCGCCGTCGTAGATGAGAAATCCTCTGTTGGTACCTAAGAGGATGTTGCCATTTTGGTCTTGGGCGATACAATTGATGTAATTGGTGTTGAGATGATGGTTGTCGTTGTCAACTTTCTTGAAAACCCTGAAGTTATAGCCGTCATAGACATTGAGGCCATTGCGAGTGGTAATCCAGATGAAACCATTCGCGTCTTGGTAAACTTGTGTGGCAAGGCTGCTCGACAACTGGTTGTCTGTATTGAATAATTTTCCGCTCTGTGCCCAAGTGAGAAGGCTGCTGAAAATAGCTAATATAAAGATTGTAATTTTGTTCATGAAGGATTGGTTTGTTAGTGTTATTAGATATAGTTGCAAAGATAGACATTTTTCTTTAAAAACGCCTTCAGCTTATGATACTTTTTGATGAAAAAACGCAAAATGTTACATATAGCAAAGTTTATGTAACAAGTTGTTGTAAAAGAGAAAGTATCGGTTACTTGGTAAAAAGTGACATCGTAGATTAATGAGTAATTTTGCAAGCGAATGGAAATAATGCGGTTAAGTTAGGTTTATATATTTTAGATAAAATGTATTTGCCCAATAGAATGGTATAGGAAAATCTTGATTAGGAATAATCATGATGAATTTGGTTTATAAGGAAATGGTGCGTAGGGATTATGCGCCATTTCTCATTTCTAAAGCCATTTTTCACTCCTATCTCAGCAATGGCTTAAACTTCCTTAATGAACATGACTAAACAGATGATAAAACCTAAAATATAAAGACAAATGAATATGAAGAAGAAAAAATTATTACTAACGCTCGCTATGGCTTGTATGGTCATGGTGGGTAATGCGGCCGACAATCTGCCTGCTCTGCATGTGCAAGGGAAGAACTTGGTCGATGAGAATGGCAAGACCGTCATCTTGCACGGCGTGATGGACACTCCCAATCGCTATTTCAACAATTGGCTGTGGCAACAATGGAAGCCAGGGTATGGCACGGAGGATGTAAAGCCATGCCTGGAGTATTTCGACAAACTCTTTGCTGGCATTACAGACAAGTCGCAGGGAGCCTATTGCACGGTTTTCCGTCTGCACATGGATCCTTGCTGGACCAACGATCCAGAAAAGAAATCTACGGGCGAAAATGATATTTCGGCCTTTTCCGAGATCCGATACAAGGTGTTCTTGGACAAGCTTTATCTCAAACTCGTAGAGAGAGCCTTGTATCACGGCCTTTATGTCATCGTTCGTCCTCCTGGGGTTTGTCCACAGGAGTTGAAGGTGGGCGACGATTATCAAAACTATCTGAAAACCGTCTGGAAGCTCTTCGCTTCCAAACCTTTCATCCAGGAGCATTCGGGACAGGTATCCATCGAACTCGCCAATGAGCCCATCCATGTCTCGCTGGCGAATGGGCAAGCTTCCAGCCAAGCCTTGCACGATTTCTTCCAGCCAGTGGTGGATGAGATTCGTGCCACAGGATTCAAGGGCATCATCTGGGTGCCAGGCACAGGTTATCAAAGCAACTATACCGACTATGCCACCCATCCAATAACGGATAGCGAGAAAAACTTCGGCTATGCCGTACATGTATATTCCGGTTGGTACGGAGGCATGAGCGACAGCAATTGTGACCACGACACCTTCATCAAGAATTTCAAAAAACAGGTGCCCGTGGTAGAGACCAATCCTATCATGGTGACAGAGATAGACTGGAGTCCGGAAGATCCCGACCGTGCCAGCGAAGGCCATTACAACGAGTGGGGGCAGTGGACGCAACCCAATTTAGGAACATGGGCAACCGCCTCCACCTCCAAGTGGGGCAATGCCTGGAAAGCCGTTCACGACTATTATGGCAACATCGGCATGACTTTGACCCATAGTCAGGAGTATATCGACATCGAGGAGTATCTGAAATCGGGAAAATATCAACCCGGTTTGCAAAATGCCAAGAAATACAATCTCTTCGAAGAATGCTGTGGTTATGCTTGTATGAACTGGTACAAGGAATGGTATCTGAAACAAACTTCAACGGGTATTGAGCAAATCGCTAACGATACCGAAGTGAAATACACCTATTTTTATAATATGCAAGGACAGCAGGTCGTTCAACCAAGAAAAGGTGTTTATATTGTAAAACAAGTGTTAAACGACGGAAAAGTGCGTTCTCGTAAGGTCTGTTATCCAGAATAAAGTATCTGTAACATGGCGCAAAGATTACTTTTCATAAAAGAAGTACCTTTGCAGCCAGATGCCTAAAACATAAATATAATAAGGTCCTAAAAACAAAAAACATAAATCAAAAATGAATAGAACATGATTGAACAAGTGTTAACAATGAAACGGACAGCAGCCTTATGCTTGATGGGCGCATTCTGCGGCTTGAATGCTCAAGCCCAGAATATCCACGTCAAGGGTAATCTTGTTGACGGCACAGGTGAACCTCTGATAGGTGCAACTGTGAAAGTGAAAGGAAACGCTGGCCTAGGCACCGTTTCCGACTTTGATGGAAACTTCTCCATCAGCGTACCTTCAGAGAATTCTACCCTTGTTATTACATATGTGGGTATGAAGACTAAGGAAGTGAAGGTCGGCAAGAAGAGAGAATTCAAACTATCCCTCGAAGACGATAACGCCATCGGCGAGGTCGTTGTCGTTGGTTATGGTCAGCAGAAGAAAG
>DJOI01000058.1:0-39996 GCA_002439605.1 Candidatus Segatella mututuai
CCTTCTTCCGCTTCGTCAACAAGGAGGGCGAGAACTCCGAAAAGGTTTACCACACAGTGCTCTGCATGGTGGGTTCCACCTCCCTGCTATTCGTCGCCTTGGTGTTCCTCTTCATTACGCCATTGAGCGATGCGATGGGCTATGCTGAACATCCAGCCTACGTATGGACGATGTTCGTGACCGTGGCAATCGATGCTTTCCAGTGCATTCCGTTCGCTTACCTCAGATACAAAAAGCGCCCATTGAAGTTTGCAGCGTTCAAGTTGCTTTTCATCGGCTTGAACATCGCCCTCAACCTCGTTTACTACGTCATCATGGACGGTCACGACGTGGGTTATGCGTTCTACATCAACTTGGTTTGCACCGCCTCCATCACCTTCTTCTTCTATCAGGAGTTGAAGGAAGGTTTCATGGGCGAGAAATGCTCTTGGAGCGAATGCAAGGTACTCGTCAAGAAAATGTTGGGCTACAGTTGGCCTATCCTCGTGCTCGGTATCGCAGGTATTCTGAACCAGACCGCCGACAAGATTCTCTTCCCTTACATCTATGAGAAGGGCGATGCGCATGCACAGCTCGGTATCTACGGAGCCGCCAGCAAGATTGCGATGATCATGGCGATGATTACCCAGGCTTTCCGCTACGCTTACGAACCTTTCGTGTTCGGCAAGGCGAAGGACAAGGACAACCGTCAGACCTACGCTTCGGCGATGAAATACTTTGTTATCTTCACGTTGCTTGCCTTCCTCGTGGTGGTAGGTTATCTCGACGTACTTCGCCACATTATCGGCCGCGACTACTGGGACGGCTTGAAGGTAGTGCCTATCGTCATGGCGGCAGAAATCATGATGGGTGTCTATTTCAACCTCAGTTTCTGGTACAAGCTCATCGACAAGACCATCTGGGGCGCTTACTTCTCAGGCATCGGTTGTGCGGTATTGATAGCCATCAACGTCATCTTCGTGCCTGTTTATGGTTACATCGCTTGCGCTTGGGCAGGTTTCGCCGGATATGGAACGGCAATGCTCCTCTCCTATTTCGTGGGACAGAAGAAGTATCCTATCAACTATCCTGTCAAGGAGATCATGATTTACGTAGTGCTCGCCCTCGTTCTCTTCGTGGGAATGACCGAAGCCAACAAGTACTTCTCCACAGGCATCGCTTGCCTCATCAACACGGTGCTCATCCTCGTCTTCGCCACCTATCTCGTGAAGAAGGATTTCCCTTTGAAGAGTTTGCCTGTCGTGGGTAAGTATTTCAGAAAATAGCCATCGAAATAATAAACATTAGCAATGTGAAACGAGTGTTATTACCCAAGCAAAAAAGGATGTTGGAAGAGATGGGACAACAAATCAAGTTGGCTCGGCTCCGTCGGAATTACACCTCCCAAGAGATGGCAGAACGTACTGGCTTGACACGTAGTACTATCAGCAAGATAGAGGCAGGCGAGGAATCCGTTGCCTTTGGCAATTATTTTCGAGTCCTCATCGCATTAGGACTTGATGGTGACATCCTAAGCATTGCCAAGGATGACGTTCTCGGCAGGAAGTTGCAAGATGCCCAGTTGGAAATTCCGAAAAGGGCTAAATCATAAGAACAAGAAATACCATCATTGCCTCATGGCGAAGAAGGGCAGAAAGACTTGGCATTCCAGGGGCGGAGCAAAACATGATGGAGACAGCTTTCTGCGATTTATAAGCAAGAAGATACAAACTTCGCAAAGAAGCAGAAGCCTACTGCGTTGGGCAAATCATCCATAACGCTCGTAAAGAAGGAAAGATTACTCAATCAGAGTTAGCATCCAAAATTGGTACAAACAAAGCGTATATTTCAAAAATAGAAAATGGACTCATCGAACCAGGTGTTGGCCTATTCTTCCGCATTATAGATGCATTAGGATTACGCAGGGAAATCGTCAAACCCGTACTATAAAAAATAATGATTATGAAGTATCCTTTAAATCTCAAAGCCTCGTAATGTTTAACCGACAAGATTGCGCCAATAGCATCTTGTCATAACATTCGAGAACTATGAGTGAAAGTAGAAAGTGGAATCCATGTGGATTATGGTTAGGTTGCAATTCGCAAAAGCGAGGCAAACAAGTTAGTCACCGAGCTTTCATGCTTTGGTTCGTGCCAAACTTAGCAAGACACAGCAAGTTTGGCACGAACTCAACATCACTTTTGCATCCACATTTGGGAAAGCGGCTACACTTTCCCCATTATTCCCTCATAAAAATGTATAAATCCTTGGTTATTCCCTCATGAAAATGTATCTTTGCATGCAATATTCCCTCATAAAAATGTATCAACGAGCGAACTATTCCCTCATAAAAGTGTAAAGAGCATGAAAAGAGACATATATAACAAGCTGAAAGGTTGGAAGCTATCCGACAACAGGAAGCCTTTAATCATGTATGGAGCTCGGCAAGTAGGCAAGACATACATCATCAAGGAGTTAGGGAGCCACGAGTTCGACAACATGGTCTATATCAACTGCTACAAGAATGAGACCATCGCACAACTCTTTCAAGGAGATGTCAACATCGACAGAATCCTCATCGGTCTGTCTGCCTTCGCCAAGCAAACTATCACCCCTGGCAAGACCCTTGTGTTTCTGGATGAGATACAAGAGATTCCTCCTGTACTGTCTTCGCTCAAATACTTTTGTGAGAACAAGCCTGAACTCCATATCATCGTGGCAGGTTCCCTGCTTGGCGTAATGAACATGAAGGGCGAATCGTTTCCTGTAGGCAAGGTAGATATTATGCACCTCTATCCGATGACGTATGAGGAGTTTCTCTTGGCAAATGACGAAACCCAACTCGTGGATGTTCTTAAACTTGGTGACAAGATGCTCATCAACAGCCTTGCCCCTAAGTTCATCGACTACCTCCGCCAATACTATTTCGTGGGAGGAATGCCTGAAGCCGTGCTCCACTTTACCCAACACCACGACCCGATGGCTGTAAGAAATATCCAACAGAACATATTGACGGCATACGAGGCTGATATCAGCAAACATACAGCAGACCAAACCCAAAGGGTAAGGATGGTTTGGCAATCCATCCCTGCCCAATTGGCTCGCGAGAACAAGAAGTTTATCTATGGAGCTGTGAGAAAGGGAGCCAGAGCCAAAGACTTTGAAATAGCCATCCAATGGCTGATAGATGCAGGACTTGTGCATAAAGTAGAAAGAGCGAGAGATGCAAAGGTGCCCTTGAAATTCTATGCAGATATGGAAGCGTTCAAACTCTACCTGCTTGACGTGGGATTGCTGGGAGCACTCACGATGACACCACCCGACCAAATACTCATTGGCGACAATGTGTTTAGTGAGTACAAGGGTGCTTTTACCGAGAATTTCGTTTTGCAAGAGATGAAAACGCTCCCCGACTTGCCTGTCTATTATTACAGCAAGGACAACTCCACGCAAGAGATTGACTACATCGTGCAAGCAGGAAGCCGGATTCTGCCAATAGAAGTGAAAGCGGAAGAAAATGTGAAAGCCAAGTCGCTCTACACATTCATCAACCACGACTTCGCCTCTTATCATCTAAAAGGAGTTCGTTTCTCCATGCTCGGATTCCAAGACCAAGGATGGATGGAAAACATACCTTTGTTTGCCGTAAAAGAATACGTCAACCGCATCTTAAACGAAGAGATTTCCAAGGTTCAGACAAAAGATTTTAGGTTCTTCCGGAATATGGAGTGATATTATGTGCTATCTGTGGGAGATATTGATCATCACTTCAAATATCGGATGAGCCTTTTATTTTCCCACTGGGGGAATTTTTCTCTCCAACTGGGGAATTTTTTCTCTCCAACTGGGGACGTGATTTTAGGCATCTTTTTGAATCGCAATACATAGTTACGACATCCCAAATTGGCAAGTATGCGATGGAGGATTGTTTCAGTTATATTCGTAAGCTGCCTTTTATTACAGCCCGAATCCGCTACGAAATCGCCCGTCGTGCCGCACATTTCCTTCCACGAGAGGTCTGGATACATGAATTTGGCTCCACTTGCGTGCGCTCCGAGAACAGGGAAAATCATCGGAACGATAGGTTTGTGCATGGCTTTGATGCCTGTGAGAGCAAAAATGACACTATTTTCGTTCCTTTTTCCCAGTTTTGGCATCTTCGGAGCGGTCTTTTTGAAATATCATACTTCATATTTACCTTTTTATTCCTTGGCAAATGACTGAATATTAGCCTTTTATGGAAGAAACCAAATTGTCTGCGTCTCAGTCTCAGTTGTCTCAGTTATTTTTAAGAGGAATGTGTTTTTTCATTTTTTCAAATTTTATTATTATATATATTATAACTATATATATATTAGATAGTTATATAATAATATAGTAAAGAAAAAAGAACGAAACGGAAGTTGGAACCCTCTTAAAAATAACTGAGACAACTGAGACAACTGAGACTGAGACAACTTTCCAGCCGTCAGTCAGCTTTCCTCTCCCAGGCCTTTTATCTTCTCAGCTGCCATTCCACGAGCGCCTCTTGGGCGACGCAGGCCTCTAAATTTTGCTTGGCAGGAAATATTTTTAAGCGTCACTCAATAATTGTAAAGATCGATGCTCCTGTGTGGAGTTATAGACCAGCTATTGGGCTTTTTTGCTGCGAAAATTGTTTTGTTGATAGTTGGTGAGCGGATTGGCTATGTTGTATGCTAAACCGAAAATACTCGACGCAGTTATAAGAGAAATTACAGAGAGTGTGATAATCTGGCTGTTCTGCTCAAGGAATGCGAAGGGTGCGGCATGTATGCCGAGCGTGAATATCGGAGCTGTGGCAGGCAAGAAAATGACGAAAGCAAGGATGAATAAGCTTACAACGATACCTGCGATGAATGCCGCAAGCATGGCCAACTTGTAGCGACGAACCTGTGCTGCTTGCATCTGTTTCAGGTATTCTGCAGTCTCAATCCTGCGGCTGAGCGTCTCCATAAATCGGTCGTCGCTGCCGAAGGAGGGCTGGAAACTATTGAAGAGTTGCTCCAGTTCTTTGTCTTTTTCTGTTGTCATAGTCGTTGTTTTTTGTTTTAATCGTTGTTCTTCAGTAAATGTTTCAGGTGCTGGCGACCTCTCGAAAGTTGCATCTTGACGGCGTTGTCGCTGCATTCTACGATTTGGCTGATTTCTTTGACAGAATATCCATTGATGTAAAAGAGCAGAATGGAAGTTCGTTCCTTGTCGGGAAGCGCATCTAAGGCACGATACAGTTCTTGGTATTGGAACGATTGGTCGGCTGTGGCGTTGCTGGCTACCTGATGGCAAGAATCGAGCGTAGACGATGGGCGTTGTCTCTTTTTGTGGTCGAGAAAGGTATTGTAGGCTATCTTGTAGAGCCAGGCAGAAAAGTTGTCTTGGTCTTGATAGCGATTGGAAGAGAGGTAAGCCTTTACCAAAGCTTCTTGGGCTATGTCGTAGGCTTCGTCGCGGTTGCCGCAGCAAAGGGCGAGCAAGAATCTTCTGAGTTGTTCTTGCTCACCGCTTACTATTTGGATGAATTGTACTCTTTCCATTGATTACGTGTCTCTGGCTTATTGCTTTTTTGTTAGCAACTGCTGTTCTTCGCCTTCGATTTCTTTTTTCAGTTCTTTTTTGCTGATGAAATAAACTGTAATGTAAGATATGCCTACGAAGAGGGGTATGGTGCTTGCTAAGAGCCATGGGGTGGTGTCTGCTTGTCGGCCGTTGAATGCCAACCAGCCTGTGAGGCAAAGGCATCCCAAGCCAACGGCAAGGAAAATAAGACCGTTTTCTAACTTTTTAAGAGTTTTCTCTTTGAGACTTTTTTGTGGGTTGAGGCTCCTTAAGAAGTCTTCTACATTGGTGTCGGGGTTCTTCTCGATGGCAGCCATGATGATTTCTGCCTTTTTCTTCGACTTGTTGGTACTATGCCAGACACCGAGACCTACACATGCAATGGGTAGCACGACGGCTGTTCCCAAAGTTGCGATCAATGTTGCTATATCCATTTTTTGTTCATTTATACGTTAAACAATCTGTTTGTTGAGCTTGCTCACTATAATAACGACATTGGACGTGGAAAGGTAACATTGGTAACTAAATTTATTGGAAAATGAGCGTGAACAGGCAATCTTCTGTAAAGAACTCTTGGGCGACTTCCTGTATCTGCTGCGAGGTGATGGCATCTATCTGCTCGTAGAGATGGTCGATGTCCTTCAGCCAGCCATAGTGAAGGAAACTCTTGCCGAAGTCGAGGGCGAAGTTCTCGCGGTTGTCGCATGCCACTCCTATCTGCCCCTTAATTTGCTTTTTTGCAGCCCGTAGCTGTGAAGGGCTGAGAGGACGGTCGATGAAATGTTGCAACTCACGGTGTACGAGGCGACGGCAACGGTCGATGTCGTGGGCGTCGCAGCCGTAATAGATGCTCCAATAGCCCAAGTCGCTGTAGGTGGTTAGGTTGCTCTCTACCGTATATACGAGTCCGTGATGCTCGCGTAGGGCGAGGTTGAGCTTGGCATTCATGCCGGGACCACCGAGGATGTTGTTGAGAAGATAGAGGGGCATGCGACGTGGGTCATGAATGTTGCATGCCTGGGTACCTATCATCACATGTGCCTGATGGGTGTGTTTGTGGATTATACGAGTGCGGGGTTCCTGTAGACTGGGGTGAGCATGCAGATCGACTACGTGTTGCTGCTGGATGGTAGGGGCTGCTGGCAAATCGCTTTGTGCCTTTTCCAGGAGGTGTACGAGCCGAGAAAAGGAAATGTCGCCATAGGCGAAGAAAATGGCGTTGTCGGGGCGGTAATGGCGACGGGCAAAGCGTATGGCATCAGCCTGGGTGAAGTTGCGCACGCCATCGGAGGTGCCGAGTATGCTGTGCCCTAATGGGTGTCCTTGGAATAGGTGGTTCTCGAATTCGTCGTAGATAAGCTCGGAAGGGGTGTCGTTGTAGCTTTCTATCTCGTCGCAGATGACTTCTACTTCCTTGTCGAGCTCTGCCTGTGGATAGGTGGAGTGGAAGACGATGTCGGTGAGAAGGTCTACGGCTCGGGCCACATGGTCGTGGAGGATGGCTGCATAGTAGACGGTGGACTCTTTTGTGGTGTAAGCCTGGAGGTCGCCCCCTACGCTCTCCAGGCAGTTGAGAATGTGCCAGGCTCGGCGACGAATAGTTCCTTTGAAGGTGGTGTGCTCGCAGAAGTGTGCAAGTCCCTCCTCGCCTGGTAGCTCGTCGCGCGAGCCTGCCAGAAGCTGATAGCCGCAATAGACGACAGGACTCGCGGAGGGGAGGTGGATGATGCGGAGCCCGTTGGAAAGGGTATGTGTATTGTAGTTCATGGTTGCAAAGGTAGTGAAAAATTGCTTAATAATAGCGAATTCGTTTTGCTTTCTTTGGGCTATTCATTATCTTTATACTATCTTTGTAACCAAATATTTAAAATAAATGCTATGGTAACAGAAATTAAAAATGGGATTTATTACGTGGGCGTAAACGATAGGAACAAGCATCGTTTTGAGGGGCTGTGGCCTCTGCCCAATGGTGTGAGCTATAACTCGTATGTGATCGTCGACGAGAAGGTGACGCTTGTTGACACGGTGGAGGTTGATTTCTTCACGCAGTTCTTGGAGAACATCAAGGAGGTGATTGGCGAGAGAGAGATTGACTATCTCGTCATCAACCACATGGAGCCAGACCACAGCGGTTCTATAGCACTCATCAAGAAGTATTATCCCAACATCAAGATAGTGGGCAACAAGAAGACTCTCGGTATGCTTCAGGGCTTCTATGGCGTGACCGATGATGTAGTGGAGGTGAAGAATGGCGAGACTCTCTCATTGGGCAACCGCGAGCTCTCGTTTGTCCTCATCCCGATGGTCCACTGGCCAGAGACGATGGTGACATTGGATGTCAAGAACAAGGTGCTCTTTTCGGGCGATGCCTTCGGATGTTTCGGAGCCTTGAATGGCGGCATCATCGATACGGAAATCAACTGCGAGGGCTTCTGGCTGGAGATGGTGCGCTACTATTCCAACATCGTGGGCAAGTATGGCGTGCCTGTCCAGAACGCCTTGAAGAAGTTGGCTGGCGTGGAGCTGGAGTACATCTGCTCTACACACGGCCCTGTATGGCACGAACACATCGAGAAGGTAATTGGCTTGTACGATAAGATGTCGAAGTATGAGACGGAGCCTGGCTTGGTCATCTGCTATGGCACGATGTACGGCAACACAGAGCGTATGGCTGAGATTATTGCGAGGGCTGCGAGCCAGGCTGGCGTAAAGAACATCGTGATGTATAATGTCTCCAAGACCCACCATAGTTACATTCTCCGCGATATTTTCCGCTACAAGGGTTTGATAGTGGGCGCTCCTACCTATAACGCCGGTCTTTATCACGAGATGGAGACCTTGCTTTCAGAACTCGCCAACAAGGACGTCAAGAATCACTTCCTCGGTTGGTTCGGCTCCCATTGCTGGGCAAGCAAGGCTGTGGCAAAGATACAGGAGTGGAACGACACACGCCTGCATTTCGAGGCTGTTGGCGACCCCGTGGATATGAAACAGGCCATTGCCCCCGAGGTGAAGGCACGATGCGAGGCATTGGGCAAGGCTATGGGTGAGAAGTTGATGGATGTAAGTGAAGAGTGAAGATTTTTAAATGGTAATTTTTGGATTCCTGCAAATTGGAATCTCATGAAAATATAATGGGCGGAAGAACAAGCTGATGTTAACAATGCCAACAGATTGCAGCTTGTTTTTCCGCCATTTCTTTGGTCTTCTGTGTTGGATGGGAAAATATAGATGAAATCTATTGTTATCCCATCTAAGATGAAATATAATGTAATTTAAACTGTATCGAAAGCCTATTTTATGCTATTCAAGATGGAAGGATTATGCCGATTCTTCTATCTTTTTCTTCAGTTCCTCCAGGCTGTTAGCCACTTCTATCTCCTCGTGCCAGTCTCCACGAATCATGCCTTTATCTGCTATGTCGTTGAGTAAGGCAATGGTGGAGTTCCAAAAGCCCTTCATATTATAGAGAATGACCTTTTTCTTGTGGTAGCCGATGCAATGAGAGGCGGCAATGGTAAAAATTTCATCTATGGTGCCGATGCCTCCAGGCAGGGCTACCATGATGTTGCTCTGGGCGAGAAGCAAATCTTTGCGGTCGCTGAGGTTGTCGCAAGGTATCTCCACGTCGAGGTCGGAGAAGGTCTTTCCGCCTTTCTCTACGATGGAAGGCACGATGCCGATGGCTCTTCCGCCATTCTCCTTCACAGCCTTGCCGATGCAATCCATCAATCCGATGTTACATCCTCCGAACACAACGTCATGGTCGTTCTCACCCATCCACTTGCCCAGTTCCTCCGTCATCGTGAAGAAGTCTGGGTCGATATTTTTGTTGGCTGAACAAAATACTGCTATTTTCATGTTGCTTATAATTATTCTTTTTATGATGGTTTTATTTTTGCTGTCCGTACCCATTGTATTTCCTTTCGGATGGGATTTCTATGTTTGTTAAATCTTGATAAGACAAGCCCTGCTTTGTTAGATTTAGATGAGGTGGAGAATGGATTCGTTTCCCTCGTTGAAGAGAAGGTCGAGGATGCTCATGTTGGGCAGAAAACCATGCTTGTGCTCGTAGACTTGATAGTAGCGGCGGGGAACGAAGTCGGCATCGGGAATGGGATGCTTGGGACGTATGGCCTCACGATAGTCGTGGATGCCTTTCAGCTCATCGCCCCGCAGGTAATGGTCGGTGAGTGAGAGGTTGGGATGGATGTCGAGCAGCTCGATCATCTTTTGGGTTATCTCCATGTTAAAGTCGAAGAGGAACTCGTATTTCTTCTCGAAAAAAGGACGTAAGTCGTCTTGGTAATAGGGAAAGAAAGGACTCTCGCCATAGGCAGAGGCAAGTGCGTTCCAATGTACGTGGCGCCAGTTGGCGTGGTCGGATATGCGAATGTCCTTTATCGCCAGGGACGTGCCATGCGTGGTAGGTATGGTGAGTGCCTGCGGACCATTGGCTGCGGCAATAACCATGCGGTTGCGATAGGTCTGCTTGACGAAGTTCTCGTGCTGTTCTATGAGGCACGCTTCGCTTCGCTGTAGTTTCTGATACCATTGCACCGGACCGAAATAGGTGGAAGAAAGAATGGAGAGCATGTTTTTTCACTTAAATATCAAGTAAGCTTTGCCTATCATCTGATGTTTATGGACAATCTGTGAGCCTCGCTGCGTGCGAACGAGATAGAAACGGCAGTCGGGACAACCGCAACGACGGCAGCAGATGGCAGGAATGACATAGCGCACAGCGTCGAGGGTAATGGTGTCGCCTGGTAACCGCTCGATGCGACCAATGAAGTTGGCCTTGGTGACGGAGTTGCCACGACGTGCTATCGTGTCGGTGAAGACTACGAGGTCGCCACGTTTGAAGCTGTCGCAAAACACCCTGTCCACTATCACTCGGGAACCAGACTTGAGGTAGGGCGGCAACCCACCCTGGGGAACCGAGAAGATAGTGAGGACGTAGGTGTGGACTGCCCAGACAAGGAGCAGCGCCAACGCCAACGTGATGAGGTATTTGACGGCTACTTTCACAAAATGAACAGGACTTACTTGATGTTGTCGACAAATCGGAAGAGACGATTCCAGCGTATGCCCGAGAAGCCAGGATGGTCGGGGCTGTGACTCCACCAGATGAATATGGGCTTGCCCACGATGTGGTCTTCAGGCACGAAACCCCAGTAACGTGAGTCGGCGGAGTTGTGGCGGTTGTCGCCCATCATCCAGTAGTAGTCGAGCTTGAAAGTATAGCGCTTCGCCTGCTTGCCATTGATGTAGATGCGCCCTGCGTTATCCACTTTCAAATCATTACCCTCGTAAACCTTGATGCATCGTTCGTAGATGGGCAGGTTGCCGAGGTTTAGGGCAATCGTCTTGCCTTTTTGTGGAATCCAGATGGGACCATAGTTGTCTCGCGTCCAGCCTGTATAGGCGTTGATGGGGTAAAGGTCACCATAAGTGGCATCGGTGTTGATGCTGATGCTTGCCACGAGGTTCTTGTTGGCTTTTAGTGCCAGGTAAGCCTTATGGGTAAGAGGAATGACACCACTCTGGTTGTAGGTGAGCAGGTCTTCGTTGGTGATGCCCAGTTCGTCGGCAAGTTCTATAGGGAATTCGCCGCGAAGCTTCATCTTATAGGTGTATTGAACGTTGTCGGGCTCCTTGTTGGGACGTCCGTTGAGATAGACGATGCGGTTCTTGATCTGCAGGGTCTGTCCGGGAAGTCCGACGCATCGCTTCACGTAGTTCTCTCGGCGGTCGGTGGGACGGCTGATGATGTCGCCATACTCGCCAGGCATGCTCTCAATATAGTGGCGTCCTGTGGCGTATACTTGTTCGAAGTAACGATAACGCTGCAGGGGTGTGAGGTGAGCCACGTCCTTGGAGAGTCCGTTCTGTTCGAGTATCTGTTCTCCGAACGGGTAGACGAGATCGTGGTAGTAGTCGCACGCTTGATAACGCTCCTCGTTGACGAGGGTGTCGCCTGCAGGAAAGTTGAACACAACGATGTCGTTAAGTTTTACGTGTCCCAAGCCTTTGACACGGCGATAGTCCCAGTGTGGCCACTCTATGTAGCTCTTTACATTGACAAGGGGCATGGTGTGCTGGGTAAGGGGCATGGTAAGCGGAGTCTGTGGAATACGTGGACCATAGCTTAACTTGCTCACGAAGAGATAGTCGCCCGTGAGAAGACTCTTCTCCAGCGAAGAAGAGGGGATGACGTAGTTCTGGAAGAAGAAGAGGTTGATGAAGTAGACGGCTACAAGGGCGAAGACGAGGGCGTCTACCCAGCTCATGATAAAGCGCACGGGGCCTTCGGAGTCTTTCCACCATTGCCAGCGTATTTTCTTGGTGATGTAAACATCGTAGATAAAGGGTACGACAACGAGGCCGAGCCAGCTTTGTACCCAGAGGAGGAAGGCGAGATAGAGGACCAGAACGATGATGAACTTTGTCCACTGCACCTTCATGTTGAGTTTTTGTTTCTGTTTGTCGATCATTAACTTGATAGGATTTTTGACGGGTGTGGATTAGAACTTGAAGAGGTCGGAAGTGGTGAGCAAGCCGCTGTGGGTGGCTGTGAACTCAGCTGCCAAGACAGCTCCGAGGGCAAAGCCCTTTCGCGAGTGGGCGCTGTGCTCGATGGTTATCATGTCGGCCTCAGAATCGTACATTACTGCATGGATGCCAGGCACCTCGCCATCGCGCACGCAGTTGATGACAATATCGTCTGGAGTGATGTTCTTGTCGCCCTCGTCTTGGTGGCCGTCGTTGGTCCAGTAGGTGACACCTCGTTTCCAGTCCTTCTTGCGGTCGAGATTGTCGATGATCTCTTCGGCGAGGGTAATGGCTGTTCCGCTGGGGGCATCGAGCTTATGCACATGGTGGGTTTCCTGCATGCAGACGTTGTACTGTGGAAACTGGTTCATAATCTTTGCCAAGTAGCGGTTGACTGCCTGGAAGATAGCAACGCCAATGCTAAAGTTAGAAGCCCAAAAGAGCGTTTGCTTACCATCGGCACAAAGCTTCTCCACATCCTCCTTGTGGTCTTTCATCCATCCTGTGGAACCACTCACCACCTTTACATTGTGGGCGAAGGCCTTGAGGTAGTTGCCATAAGCGGCTGTAGGGTTGGTAAACTCGATGGCGACATCGGCCGAGCAGAACTCGGGACTGTCGAAATCCTCGGGGTTGTTCACGTCAATCTTGCATACGATTTCGTGGCCACGCTGCAGGGCAATCTCTTCGATCATGTGCCCCATCTTGCCGTAGCCAATCAAAGCTATTTTCATCGTTTATTTTTGTTTTATTTCTTTCTGTTTTTATGTTTCCATGCACGTTTGTGTGCGAACCTTTCGGCAAAAATAATCAAAAATATTGAAAATACGCCCTTAATAATGGCAATTAATAGAAAAATTTGGTTATTTTTGCAGTGATTTAGAGATAAAACCCTCAATTTTGAATCTAAGGTAAGCTGGAATGATTATGAAATACGTATTTGAGACCAAGATGGAAGTGCGCGACTACGAGTGCGACATTGAAGGAATAGTGAACAACGCCAACTACCTGCACTACATGGAGCACACCAGACATCTCTTTCTGCAGAAGTGTGGGCTGAGCTTTGCCGAGATGCATCGTAAGGGAGTGGATGCGGTAGTGGCAAGAATGAACCTGCAATATAAAACTCCGTTGCGGTGTGACGACGAGTTCTATTCGAGACTGTGGTTAGAGAAACAGGGAGTGCGATATGTGTTCCATCATGACATCTATCGTGCCTCCGATGAGCGCCTGTGCCTGAAAGCCACGGTGGAGTTGGTGTGCCTCATACAGGGTAAGTTGGGCAACAGCAAGGACTACGACAGGGCTTTCGAGAAATATTTTGCCTAAAAAATATGAGTTCTGACCTTTCTCCTTTTTTGACATACAAAACTTAAAACCAATAACAACACATGGAACAGTTACTGCACTATGTATGGAAGCACAAGCTCTTTCCGCTCACGGGACTCTGTACGACATCGGGACAGCCTGTGGAGGTGATTGACCCAGGATTGCACAACCGAAACTCAGGTCCCGACTTTTTCAACGCCAAGGTGAGGATCGTCGGAACCCTGTGGGTGGGAAACGTGGAAATACACGACAAGGCAAGCGATTGGTACAGGCATGGACACGACGGCGATGAGAGATACGACAATGTGATTCTGCATGTGTGCGGATGCGTGGACATGGAGGTGAGAAACAGCAAGGGAGAGGTGCTGACGCAGATGGCATTAGACGTTCCCGACAAGGTGCTGAAGAACTACAGGGAGTTACTGACGGCAGATCAATATCCGCCCTGCTATCAGGTAATACCCACATTAACGAGACTCGCCGTACACGCATGGATGAATGTCTTGCAGACCGAACGTCTGGAGCAGAAGACAGATGCGATAGAGGAAAGGGTGAGAAGATGCAATGGCGACTGGGAAAACGCCTATTTCGTGACTTTGGCACGCAACTTCGGATTTGGCATCAACGGTGAAGCCTTTGAGGAATGGGCTTTCCACATACCTTTGCAAGCCGTGGGACACCATCGCGACGACATCGTTCAAGTAGAAGCCATCTTTATGGGACAGGCAGGGCTGTTGGAACTGGACACCATACCTGAAAGATACCAGAAAGATGCATTGGGAGACGGATATTTCACCAAACTTCGTAACGAATATAAATACTTGGCTCATAAATTCAATCTGAAACCGATGGATTACAGGCTTTGGAGGTTTCTGCGACTGCGACCGCAAAACTTTCCGCATATCAGAATCTCGCAAATAGCACACCTTTACTATCTATGCAAGGCTGGACTGAGTCGACTCTTGGAAGCTGTTTCCGTAGAAGACGCGAAGAAAGTGCTCGCCACGGCTGTGACACCCTATTGGGAAACGCACTACACCTTCGGAAGCACCAGCGTTAGAAACGACAAAAAACTATCCACATTCTCGCTCAACCTACTGTGCATCAACACCGTGGTGCCTGTGCTCTTTGCCTATGGCAGGCATAGGGGCGAGGAGAAATATTGCGACAGGGCTTTCGATTTCTTGGAACAGTTGCGCCCCGAGAACAACCACATCATTCGCCTATGGCAACAATGCGGACTTGTGGTGGACAATGCCGGCGACTCGCAGGCACTCATCCAGCTAAAGAAGGAATATTGCGACAGAAAGGAATGCCTACGCTGCCGCTTCGGATATGAATATCTGAAACTCTGAACTTCTGTCATCTGCGTAATCGCTCTAAACCATCCATAGAACAACAGCAACACTCAATATTCAACCACCGTGGACCAACAAGAAATACTCAATACCATTACCTTGACACGACTGAATTACTACAGTCTGGCAGGACTATTGGAACTATATAGAAGAACAGGCTCGGCAACGACCATACTTGAGAACAAGAACCATATCAAAGACATTCTGCCCGATGCTACTCCAAAGCTCGTGGAAACATTGAAAAACTGTGACGAGGCGCGGCGTAGGGCTGAGGTGGAGATGGAATACGACCAGAAATATGGTATTACTCCGCTCTGCATGAGCGACGAACGATATCCGCAAAGACTGCGCGACTGCGACGATGCGCCGTTGGTGCTCTTCTATAAAGGGTCGGCTGACCTGAACCAGAAACGAGTCATCAACATCGTGGGAACACGCCACTGCACGATTTATGGCGAAGATCTTGTCAGGCGGTTTGTGTCTGACTTGAGGCAGCTTTGCCCACAAGTGCTTATCGTAAGTGGGTTGGCGTATGGTGTAGACATTCATGCCCATCGGCAAGCCCTGAGCAATGGCTACGAAACGGTTGGCGTACTGGCCCACGGGCTCGACAACCTTTATCCGTCGAGCCATCGTGCCACGGCTGTCAAAATGTTAGGCCAAGGTGGACTGCTGACTGAATTTCTTACTCAGACCAATGCGGATAAGATTAACTTCGTGAGGCGAAACCGCATCGTGGCAGGCATGTCAGATGCCTGTATACTCGTGGAGAGTGCGGTCAAGGGCGGAGGACTTATCACCACAGAAATATCGCAGGCTTACAACCGTGATGTGTTTGCCTTTCCTGGTCGTATTGGCGATGTGTACAGCGAGGGTTGCAACAACTTGATACGCAGCAATGGGGCTACGCTCATCACATCGGCGGAAGACTTTGTGAAGGACATGGGGTGGCTGGACGACACCAACCTGATGAAAGCCAAGAGGCGGGGTATAGAGCGAACGCTCTTTCCAGACCTTTCGGAAGAGGAGCAAGCCATCGTCGATGTGCTGGAAAAGAACAACGACCTGCAGATAAACATCATCAGCATCCAGGCGGGGATTGAGATAGGAAGGCTTGCAGCCCATCTCTTCTCTTTAGAGATGAAGGGCATCGTGAAGACCTTGGCGGGAGGAATGTACCATTTATTAAAGTGAAGAACGGAGAGTGAAGAATTCATTTGCCACTTCTCACTTCACTCTTTCTGTTCCTATGCTTTAAAGTGTTTTCACTACTTCTTTAGCCTTTTCCTTCCTCATTCCAAAATTTTAATGTAATTTTGCTGCCAAATTGAAGATGGCAACATAAAACATAAGAGAATAACGACCACGAGAGCCATGGGATTCTTCACTCTTCTGTTGGCTAACCTTCGGTCGCCGATTTTCAATTCTTCACACTTCACTTAAATAAATTCATGAAAATAGGAAATATAGAATTTGGGAGCAGACCTCTCTTCCTCGCTCCGATGGAAGACGTGACCGACATAGGTTTCCGTATGCTTTGCAAGCGATACGGGGCGGCTATGGTATATACGGAGTTCGTGTCGGCTGAGGCTTTGGTGCGCTCAATCAAGGCAACAGTCAACAAGTTGACCATCTGTGACGAGGAACGTCCTGTGGGCATTCAGATTTACGGCAGGACTACGGAGGACATGGTGGAGGCGGCCAAGATAGTGGAACAGGCAAGCCCCGATGTGATAGACCTCAACTTCGGCTGTCCTGTGAAGAAAGTAGCAGGAAAAGGTGCAGGGGCGGGTATGCTGAGAAATATCCCCTTATTGCTCGACATTACACGCAACGTGGTGAAGGCTGTCAATGTGCCCGTGACGGTAAAGACCCGATTGGGATGGGATAATGACAACCTTGTGATTACCGACTTGGCGGAACAACTGCAGGACTGCGGCATACAGGCTCTTACCATACACGGAAGAACGAGAAGCCAGATGTATACGGGAAAGGCCGACTGGCGACTGATAGGCGAGGTGAAGAACAATCCACGAATCCATATTCCTATTATCGGCAATGGTGACATCGCGACACCCGAGGAAGCACAGCTTGCCTTCGAACGTTACGGGGTGGATGCAGTCATGGTGGGAAGAGCCACTTTCGGGAGACCTTGGATTTTCAAGGAGATGCGCGATTACTTGGATGATACGGGGGCGGCTCCGCTCTCTGTCGATGAGAAGATAGACATCCTGGAAGAACAGCTGCGCATCAACATCGACCGTATAGATGAGTACAGGGGCATCCTGCATACACGTCGGCACTTGGCTGCATCGCCTGTGTTCAAAGGTATTCCCGACTTCAAGCAGATGCGTATCGCCATGCTCAGGGCCAACACCGAAGAAGAGCTGAAGAAGATTCTCGCAGAATGCAGAGAACGACTGTCGCAGCTTTCCGTATAGTCATAACCTCCTCGCACAACTGTACTAAATGTTACGGAACGATTGTGCATCTTGTCGTACCTCAAATTCGCAACCTTATAGGAGTGGATTTGAGGTTCGTATGGTTAATAAATGAATCTTCCTATTTATATTTTTGACAAAGCCCAATTGTTTCCTTGGAATAGGCAAAGCTATGCCCCATGGAAATGAGAACTTTTGGATGTTCTTTACCAAGATAAGTGTGTGATGGATAGTTATTGCATGGGAAGGTATGAATTACTATGGCGCAAAGTCTTGGGAAGCCTACGACAAACTACGGGGAAACCTATTATGAAATGTATAATGCAATTTGTATTTAGTTATATATAAGTTGTATTTAATAAAATATAAATTGTATTTAATGAAATACAACTTAGGTGAAGTGCTTTGCGTGGCGTTGCTTGAGTTTTTGCTCCTTACTGATGCAAGGTTTGTGTAAGGGTGATAGGGATTTATGATAGTGCCGAGATTAAAAAGAACCGTACTTATTGCAAAGTACGGTTCTTTCTATGTAATACAGTAATACGAGGATTAGTCCTGACTGGGGGTTATTTCCCGCAGCAACTTCCCTCTTTCTTCACTTCAGCTTTCTTGCTACAGCCTCCACAGCCGCCTTTCTTTTCGCCGTTCTTCTTGCTGCAGCCCCCGCAGCCTTCTTTCTTCATTTCAGCCTTTTTGCTGCAACAGCTGCCTTTGGCTGCATCTGCTTTCTTGCTGTAACAGCTACCGCCTTTCTTTTCGCCATTCTTCTTGCAGCAACCTCCGCAGCCGCCTTTCTTGGTTTCGCCGGTGACAACGGTGGCCTTGTAGCCTATCTTGTCAAAGCCCTTGGCGATGTTCTCGGGGGTCGTCTTGTCGGCATCGTACTCGATGGTTACTTTCTGGTCGGGTACGCTGGTGGTAATCTGCTTGATGCCTTTTTCAAAGCGTAGGTTGCCCTTGATCTTGTTCTCGCAGTTCTCACAATGCATCTGTGGAAGCGTGGTGAACACTACAGTCTTGATGTCCTTGGCAAACATGCTGATGGCAAATACCAACATGGCCGTTACTGTCATAATCTTTTTCATAATCTTTCCTTTCTTTAATAATTAAAGTCTTTTATAGTTAGTGAATCATTCGAGCTTTGTCATCCTTCGAGATGAGAGAGCCCTGTTGGAAATCCTTTGCTTAGAGCTTTCCGAAGTTTACACGGATGCCGACATAGCCCATGGCTCCATTGACGGGACCCCATACCATGTTGGTGTCAAACTGGGTGCCCCAAGGATTCATGGCATCTACTACAGGGTGCTTTTGTTTGAATCCTGTCAGGTTTTCGCCTCCTATGTAGACAGAGAAATGGCGGAACCAACGCGTGATTTGTGCGCTGAGCAAGCCATAGGCTTTGAAGTTCTGGCTCCATGAAGGCTCACCGTTGGCAAGAGTATAGGCCTGGGGCAATCTTCCACCGCCATTGAGTTGCAAGGTGGCGTCAAACTGCCAGAGTCCGAGCGGGGTCTTGTAGGAGGCAGACACCAAACCTTTGTACTTGCTGAGCAACGGCTTGTCCATGCGTATGCCGTCATAGGTTTCCTTGACATAGTTGCGGCGATAGGCGGCAGTAAGGGTCATGCCTTTGAAGATGGGGTAGGTGGCGTCAATCTGAAACACGTGCGAATAGCTCTTTCCATCCAGGTTGGAGATGCGCACTTCATGCACATCGCTGTCAAAGTTGATGACGGCCTGGTTCTGGAAATCGGTGTAATAATATTCGGCGTTGAGTTTGAGCGTCTGTCCGAATAGCGGTATGTTCATCTGGCTGCTGATGCCGTAGTTCCAGGCTTCCTCCTGTTTCAGGTTGTCGTCGATGACGAGTTTTCTGCTGCTTGCCAGGAGATAGTTGTTCTCGGCGAGAGCGTGTACGGACCGATAGCCTTTGCCGGCGGAAAGGCGGAAGCCAATGATATCGTTGGCTTGCCACTTCACGTGGAAGCGTGGAGTCACAAAGTTGCCGTACAGATTACTGTGGTCGGCACGGATGCCAGCCATGACGATGAGTTTGTTGTTGAGATTGTAGGTGTATTGGGCATAGATGCCCGGTACTGTTTCCTTCTCGTTGGCGCGAGTCTTTTCTTCGCTTGGGTTGTCTGTGAGCCGGTATTGCTGTCCTAAGTAGTCATGGTTGAGACTCACACCCGTGGAAAGGTTGTGCTGCTTGTTGAAGTTGTGCTCAAACATGAGTGAGGCATACAGGTTCTTCTCGTTCACGTAGTAGGTCTTGTGCCCGTAGAGGGCATCTTCCTGGTGCATGGATCCTGTTGCCATGAGGGCGATATTGGTGCCGTGCTCCTTGTTGAGGATGAACGCATGCTTCATGTAGGCTTCGTAGCGGTTGGTCTTGATGTCTATGCCATATAGCTCCTTGCCCTCCATGTTCTTTTTCATGTCGTCGTCCAATTCCTTGAGCGTCTGTCCTCCGCGTCGATGTTCGCTGATGAGGGAGATTCCGGCACGTAGCATATAGTGCTCCGACTTGAATATCCATCGGTTCTGCAAGTTGTATTGCAGAATGTTGGGCATGTCCTTGAAGCCATCCATGTTCATGTCGTTGGCTCCCCATCTGTTCTCGTAGTGCGTAAGCAACTCGGTGGTGAGCTTGCTGTTCAGATGAACGTTGGCGGCGGCGTTGGCTTCCAGTTTACCGTCGGTGTCGCCATAGAGGTTGGCCTCCACGCCAGGCGCATCGTCCGCCTTGAGGTATTCCACGTTGATTTGGCCTGTAATGCTCTCGTATCCAGCTTTTACCGAAGAGGCTCCTTTGCTTACCTGTATGCTCTGCATCCATGGTCCTGGTACGTAGCCCAACGCGAAAGGGGATGCCGCGCCACGGAAGTTGGGCAGGTTTTCTGTCATCATCTGTACATAGGTGCCGGCAAGTCCGAGCAGCTTGATTTGCCTGGCTCCGGTAGCAGCATCGCTATAGTTGACATCTACCGAGGGATTGGTGGTAAAACTTTCGCCCAGGTTGCAGCAGGCAGCCTTGAAGAGCTCGTCTTTGTTGATGATGGAACCATTGATGGCTCCAGCCAGCCGGCTCACGCCTGCCTTACGGCTTACTACAGTTACTTCCTTTATCTCTTGGTCGGCTATGGTGTCTTTCTTTTCGCTCTGTTGGGTTTCGTTTTGCGCAAAACTTGCCAATGGCATCATTAGCGCAATGCCAAGTAATGTATGTCTTGTGTTCATTGTTATCTTATTTGTCGTTGTCCTTTTTCATCTTTTTATCTTAATTTACGACGAGGGTTATGCCCATGGTTGGCCAAACCTTCATCATGTCGACAAGATGGAGATTCAGATGGTCAGGACTTTAATAAGATAGAGATACAATTTCGGTGGTGGACTGTATCCTGTTTCGGGTAGGCTGTTGCTCGTGGTCTTTGTTGCCCAGAAAGACAGATTGGGCTGTTGCCACTCGTGAATGATAGCCATCAAAGGCTGGAAGACATGAAAGTCGAAAGCCGTTAGCTGCATTTGCGTCGTCGGCGATAGCTGTACGCTCGATACCTTCATGCATCCTTTGGTGGTTTCGGAACTACCGCCGTTTTGTGCCGTATGCGACAGTATTACGGTAGTCTTGCCAGAACATGAGCAATGACGAAATGTTACCCCGCTTCCCATGACAACGAGTACCATGGCAAGGAAGGAGATAAAAGATATGTGTAACAATTTCCTCATATTCGGTTGCAAAGTAACATAGTTTTTCTGTAACATGCAAGTTTTTGCTTGCTTTTTAATATAATTTATGTGGTGGAGTCTCTACTTCTTCGAGTACATCGCCAGTTGGGTCCAGCGTATCTTGTCATCGGCGTTGGTTGCCTTGTCGGCTTTCGCCGCAGCCCATGCTCCTATCTTTTTGCTCAGGAGATAGTAGGCAGGATGCTCGTTGTCTGCCGCCTCTGCTATTTTCTTGGCAAGCGATAGCTGCAGCCTCGTGACAGTCTTGTCGAGGGTCTTGGTGGCGGGTTGCTCAAAGTACACTCTGAAGATGTTGTCGGTGAAGTCCCCCAAGGAGTAAGTCTTGCCAGTATTCAGCGAATTGGCAAATTCTATCTTCTTGTATAGTTTGGTGATTTCGTCGGCAAAGAAGTCTGCTACGCCGATGCTTGCCTCTTGTGCGGCATCAAAGTCTTGGGTGACGCTCCTTTCGTTGAGCCATTGGCAATTCAGCAGTTCTTTGGCTACCCAGTCGAAGGCATTTGTCTGCAGGTTATAGTCCAAGACTTCGTGGCTCTTGTTGTTGGAACCATTCAATACGTGGTTTAGCTTGACACCTCCCACATAGTAAAGATTGTTTTTTACAAGAGTTTTGTATTGTTCTACCAGTGTTTTGTATATTTCCTCCTTCAGTTGTGTCTTTTCCTTTCCTTTCAGCCACAGGCTCATGTGCCCAAGGACGTATTTCAAATTGCTGATGCCCATGCTTCCTGCCTTGAAGGGCTCGCACGACAGGTCGTAGTTCACTACGGTGGGGTCGTAGAAAGTGCCCCATTGCTGTTCGCCATACCTGTACCTCGGGTCGCCCTCATGCTCGTCGATGAACTTGGCTACGATTTTCCAGTCTTCTTCTGTAGTAAGCGACGGATCGGTGGGATAGTAGATGTATTTCAACAGGTTCTTGTCGTAAGGGCCTAAGTTGGTGTACGAGAGTGGAATGTCTTTCCTTCCTGGTGGGACGATATAGTTGAAGTATATGTAGTCCATGGTGGAGGCGCTGAGGCCGTTCTTTTTGACGAATTCTGGGTCGAGTAACTGTTTGATGGTATAAGCTTGTGAGCCTGCCATGTTGTGTGCAAGTCCCAAAGTATGTCCTATTTCGTGGTTGATGACACATTGTAGGTGGTCTGCAAACATCTTCTCGGGCATCTTTCCTCCTCTGATTTCTTCGCATGCCTGTGCAGTCTGCACATACCCTGTGCGTAGGGCGAAATCAGCGATGGATCCCCATACGTAGACATCGGCACAGTAAAGCTCGCCAGTCCTTGGATCCGACCAAGAGGGGCCTTGCGCTCCACCACGGTCGGTAGGTATGTATCTGATGCAGTTGTACTTGAGGTTGTCTTCATCGAACTCATCATCATTTTTTGGATAGTCTTTCACGACGATGACATCCTTGAGACCTATGCTGCGGAACACTTCGTTCCATTCCAGGATGCCTTTTCTCAGCGGCTCTTTCCAACAGTCGGGGAATTGGTCGTCGAGATAATACACGATGTGCTTGTTGGGTTCTACTATCTTTCCGCTTTTCCATGCCTTCCAGTCTTTGGGCTGTATGTTCCACCGTTCCACATACGATACTTTGTCGTACAGGTTGCTTTTGCTGAGGTCGTATCGGTCCAGCGTCTTGTCGAAAAGTCCGATTCGCCTGTCGGAAAGGCGTGGTCTCATCTTTTCCTTTGGCAACAAGAGAGCGCTGACGACGAGCTGTGCTGAACAGAGGTTGTTGGCAAGACTCTCGTCTCCCTTCGGTGTCACATCGAACGACATGAGTGTGCTGACGCTGAAATTGTCGTCGAAGGCCTTTACTGTTTCTATCCAACTGAACGATTTGTTGTATCTTACCGTCGCCTTTCGAAACCATGGCGAGAAAGGCGAGAAGACCTCGTCTGTCAGGAACAGTTTAGTTATGTCGAAAGTAACGGTCTTGCTTCCGTTGTCGTAGAGGGGCAGTGCGGCGAGGAAATAGTCCTTGTTGTTGTCGGCCAGCGATTTCGTCTCCTTGTCGTTGCTGTCGTTTCCAACGATGTTGGAGGCTCTCTGCTTCAGATATACTTTGTCGCCTTCCTGCACAAAGTAAGTTATCAGTACTTGGGGGCGTGTACCTACTTCTGCATATTTGTAGTGTGTTGTGCTTTTCACGCAAGCCGACATCATGATGTCCCTGCCGAGATATTCTTTGGGAAGCGTGAGCAGAAGAGAGCTTCCCGCAGAGCTGAAAGTGGCGAAACCGCTCTTGGCGTTGACCTTTTGTCCAGAAGCAAAGGCTTCTTTCACATTACTTACGTGCTGTGCTTGCGCTCTGTAACCGATGCAGAGCGCAAAGCTGATGGACAATATGTATTTCTTGTTTATCTTCATGTTTTTAAAAACAGTTGCTTTTGTAGGTAGGTTATAATGGTGTTCGGATGTATTTCTAACAGCATGCGAAACCGGACGCAGCCATCAATATCCTGGGTTTTGTGTGAGGTTGGGGTTGTTGCTGCGTGCCGTTGTAGAGATAGGCCATAGCAACTCGTGTCCGTCCTCGCTGATGTTCATGTGTTCTGATGCGGTGGGTCGGCTATCTGTGGCTTCGCCAGTTTGGTATTTGCGAAGAGCCAGCACAGCTTTCTTGCCAGCTTCTCCGCTTCTGAACCATCGTCGCAGGTCGTACCATCTGAATCCCTCGGCGATGAACTCTACTCTTCTTTCCTGCATGATGCGTGCGGTGAACTCGTCCTCGTTGCTTACATCGCTGGTAGAAAGCGCAGGCAATCCACGCTTGGCTCTCAGCTCGTTGAGGCGTGTCAGACCATTTGGATAACCTTGCGACTCTGCCGATATGAGGTACATTTCTGCGATGCGTGTCACAGGATAAGGGTCGTCGCCATTGTATGACGGGAATTTTGTCACATCGTAAGTGTCTTTTCCTTGGTAGGTGAGATGTCTTACCGAACCAGCCTTTCTGGTGTCGCCTTCCTCAAAGGCTTTCCATAGAGATAGGTCTACGGGGAACTCGTATCGTCCCAGGTCTCCATAGCCGGCAGAACCAGCTCCGTTGGTGCTGTTGTAGTCGTTGACGAGGTTGGAACGCAGGAACCAGCCGGGGCTTCCGCTGTCGGAAGAGTTGTTCTCCCAGGCGAGGATGAATTCCTTGCTTGTCTTCTTATGGAAGATGGTTTCGAAGTCATCGGCAAGCACAAATCTTCCGTCGGCGATGACCTCCTCTGCCAATTGCTTGGCCTTCTCTTTGTCCTGCACCCCGGCGGTAGCAATGAGGAGCGTGCGCGCCAGCAGAGCCTTGGCTGCAATGTTGCTGACGTATCTGGAGCTTGTGTATGCCGGGGCATGGGCTACGGCATATTCCAGGTCTTCTTTGATAAACTTCCAAATGTCGGCTTCGGGTGAGCGCGAGCATCCATCAGCCTCGTCTGAATTTTTCACCAATGGCGCATCTCCCCAGAATGTCACCACTCGCTGGTAGAGCCATGCCCTGATGAAGCGTGCCTGAGCCTCTGTCTCCAAGTCTTGGGTGGTTTGCGATGCTTTAGCTTCCAAAAGATTGACGAGGTTGTTGGCAAGTTGTATGCGATAGTACAATTGATTCCACCATCCGTCGATGTTGTAGCTTGTGCCCGTGCAGGTGTTGTTATCTATGTCGGTACACCAGCTTCTGCTGTTCAGGTTGTCGGCCGCAACATCGTCCTGTACGTTCTGCAATCCCATGGAGAACTGTTGTGCTCCGTCATATACGCCAGTAAGCAGGTACTGGTAGTCGTCTTCTGTAAGTGTGGAGTTGGCGATGGCATCGGTAGGATTGTAGTCGAGTTTGCAGCTTGTTACCGCTAATCCCACGATAATGCCTGATATGATGTGGATATATTTCATGAGCTATAGTTGTTGTTTTAGAATTGAACGTTGATGCCAAACACAAATGAGCGGAGACGAGGGATGGAGCCCATGTCGTAGCCTCTGTATGTGGAACGGTTGGGGAACACGCAAACCTCGGGGTCGAAGCCATCGTATGAGGTAAAAGTGTAGAGGTTGGCTGCTGTGGCATAGAGGCGTAGGCGACTAATGCCAATCTTTTGTGTCAGAGCGTTGGGTAGAGCGTAACCCAGAGTGATGTTGCGTATGCGCAGGAAATCAGCATTTTCGAGGTAGCGTGTGGTGTAGTCCAGGGTGTTGTTCTCGAATGCTGTGCCTGATGCCACGGCACGTGGAACCTCGTTGCTTGGGTTGTCTTCAGTCCATCTGTTGTCCCATTCTTCTTTCAGCACATTGTATCCGTTGGCATTGCCTCCTAAGTTGCCCAGTCCGTTGTCGCCTGCTTTCCAGCCTGCGTAGAGCTTGTTGCCAAGCGAATATTGTAGGTCTATCAAGAGGTCGAAACCTTTATAGCTGAAAGTGTTGCCTATGGAGCCGTATACTTTAGGGAATGGCGTTCCGCTTACAATACGGTCGTCGTCATTGATGATGCCGTCTTCGTTCTTGTCGTAGTACTTCACATCGCCAGGCCGGATGCCACTGTCCCAAAGCGATTGCCCGTTCTTCTGTGCCAGTATTTCTTCTTTGCTTTGGTAGATGCCATCGGCCTTGATGAGGTAGAAAGCGGCCATGGGTTCGCCTACACGCAGAATGTTGCAATAGCCTGTTTCGATGTCGGCATTGCCATTGGCCAATGCTGTTACCTTGTTCTTTACCCAACTTAGGTTGAATTGTGTGTCCCACTTGAAAGCCTTGCTCAGGTTGTGGGAAGTGACAGTAAAGTCGATGCCCGTATTGGTGATGCTGCCCACGTTGCTGGTCTGTGAGCTGTAGCCGCTGACGGCGTTGATGGAGTGGGACAGCAACAGGTCGTGGGTGTCTTTCTTGTACCAGTCGAAACTCAGATCTATGCGATGGCATAGCAGCGACAGGTCGAAGCCGAAGCCATATTGCAGAGTCTTTTCCCACGTCAATCCCGCGTTGGGCTTGTTTGTGGGAAGACTCAGGCCTGGGTTGTTGTCGTAGTCGGATGAGGCATCGTATATGCTCTGGTAAGCATAGCTTCCTATGCCTTCTTGGTTTCCGGTAAGACCGATGCTTGCTCGTAGCTTCAAGTCGCTGATGGCTTGGCAGGCTCTCGGAAACCATTTCTCGTCGCTGATGCGCCAACCAGCCGAAGCTGCGGGAAAATAGCCAACTCTATTGCTCTTGCTGAACTTGGAGCTGGCATCGCTTCGTAGGGAAAACTCCAGCAGATACCTGTCTTCGTAGTTGAGGTTGAAGCGTGAGAATAGACTCTGTAGAGCATTCTCCTCTACGTAAGAAGAGCCACCGTTGATCTCGCCTGCAGATATCAGATATTTCAGCGATGGTGACAAGAAGTTGATGCCGCTTACGTTGGCATTGTCAAGTTTTGTCTTCTGATAGCTGTATCCTGCCAGTGCGTTCAGTTTCAGACCGTCCCAACTGTGGCTGTAGGTGAGGGTGTGCTCTATCAGTTGGGTAAATGAAAAGCCACGGTAGTCGCTGCTTTCTCCCTTCGACGTTTCCCCCTGTATGGAGTTGGCAGGAAAGTAACCATATTCGTGCAATATATTGTAGTCGCTGCTTAGGCCGATGTGATAGTCGAGTCCTGGAAGAATGTTTATGTCGCCCTTCAGATTGACCAAGGCACGATATTTCTCAGTGTCTTGCTCTTGGTTCTCAGTGAGGTTGACGGGATTGTATAGAGATGCGTTCACCTTGTTGTAGACACCTTCCGATTCGTATATGGCATAGTCGGGAGAGGCCTTGAGTGCATTTATCCAGGGTGAGTATATGTTTCCGTCGCCAGTGGACCTGTGGTTGTCTGAGTAGCTCAAGGCTATGTTTGAGCTGATGCTTACACGCTTGTTGATGCGATGCGACAGGTTGCTTCGTAGGTTGTAACGGTGGTAGTTGGTGTTGACAATGACTCCGTCTTGGTCGTAATATCCTCCTGAGAGATAGAACTGTGTACGGTCGTTTCCACCCGAGACTGTTACCTGGTGGCTTGTCTGTATGGCACTGCGGGTTATGGCGTCTATCCAGTTGGTGTTGGCTCCTTCGTTGGCTGCGCTCACATGTTGTTTGTAAGTGGCATCGGCGGAGGTAAGGCCGTAAGAGTTGTTGTATTTGTCGATGGCTTCGTTGCGTGCGGCTATCAGGCTGCTGGCATCCAGCAGGTCGAGGTCTTTCCAAAAGTCCTGTACTCCGATGTAGCTGTCCCATGTGATGCGTGTCTTGCCCTTGCCTCCTTGCTTCGTGGTGATGAGCACTACACCGTTGCTCGCACGTGAGCCGTACAGGGCTGAGGCTGAAGCATCTTTCAGGACTTCAACGCTCTCGATGTCGTTGGGGTTGATGTCGGCAATGCCGCTCAGTGAATTTCCTTGATAGCCTCCTTTCTGCGAAAGATCTTGTGAGAGTATGGGCAGACCATCTACGACATAGAGCGGTTCGTTGCCTGCTGATATACTGCTGGTTCCTCTTACGTTGATGCTGATGGCACCTCCTGGGGCACCTGTAGACTGTGTGACGGATACGCCGGCCATCTTTCCCTCGAGAGCTTGCTCGATGGATGTAATGGGCGACTCTGTAATGGTGGAACAGCTCACTCGGGCGATACTGCCGGTAAGGTCTTGTCGTTGTTGGGTTCCATAAGCCACGACGATGACATCATTTATACTTTTGCTGTCGTCTGCCAATCTTACCTTCAGATTGTTTTTGGCGGTAACAGTAGTGGTTTGCTTCCCCAAGTATGAGATGATGAGGCGTTCGTCTTTATTTGCACTTAGTGCAAAGTCACCGTCGATCCCAGTGATGGTTCCTGTTTTTGAACCTTTGATGATTACTGATGCACCTACAATGGGCTCGCCAGTCTCTGCATCCAATACGTATCCTTTTACATGTAGTTTCTGGGCATGTATGGTTGTTGTTGCAAGCAACAGGGCTATGAGTATATGGAAGAATTTATTCATAGGCGTTCTATATATCTTTTGGTTTGAGATGGGGAGGATTGATGACTTAAGAAGAGTTAAAAGCTCTTTTTATAGATATGCAAAGACCATTGCAAAGGCTTTTTAGCCCTTGCAAAAGACTTGCGCGACATTGTATGACAATGGAATAAATGCGGATGTGGAGAGTGGTTTAGTATACCTGTTCTACATCATTGTATTTGATAGACTTGAAATCCTTTACAATCTGTTCCTTGTTGGTCTTGGTCTTGTCATAAGCGATAGCCACTTCCTTGGTTCCAATATTGATGGCTACGTCTTTGATGCCAGCATCCGCAGAAAGAGCTTTCTTTACCTTTCCAGCACAACCGCCACACTTTATCTGTGGAGCTTTATAGGCTGTGTACTCGATATTGGTGTCTGATGGATAGTAAAGCTGGGCTGAATATTCTATGGAGTGGAAAGCATCTTTCAAGGCTTCCACGTTAGTCTTGGAGGCATCATAGGCAACTTTTACAGACTTTGTGCTCAAGTCAATGTCAACTCCGTTCACGCCATCTACTGCACCAATTGCATTCTTTACCTTGCCAGCGCAACCACCGCATCGCATGGCTGCCGCCTTGAAGTAGGCTATACTTTCTCCCTCTGTTACTGCCGTAGCTGCAGGCTTGGCTGCTGCTTTTCCGCTACACGCACATTGTGCATTACCTGGAACGATAGTTGTAAAAAATACAGCGCCAATCAACAATAATCTTTTTTCCATGCGATATCTCCTATTTAATTAACGTAATATTGTGTTGTTATGAACTTTTGATGGTGCAAAATTACAAATATTCAGTATATCTTCCTATCGCTACTCTGTGTTATTCATAATACCCTTAATGTGGTATATTCTGCTTTTTGCACAAGGCAAAGATGTTGAAGTGTAAGTAAATTGCATGGAAATACAGTCAAAAGGCATGTCTGGGTGAGCGTGTATGCTTGCAAAACGAACGGATATCGCACGGAGAACAAAAAAGCCTGCTGGTAGTGATTGCCGGCAGGCTTTTTCTCATTATAGCGTAAACGTATTATATTACAAAGTGCGACCCTTGAAGACTGTACTTTTATGAAGCGGTAAGATGACACCATTGAGTGTCAACCTTTGCGAGTTGAAATTAGGTGAGATTTCCACACTGGCATCATGGCTTCCCTCGTACATGGTAATCCAAATCTGGGCGGAAATCCCAGCACCCATTACGTTCATGCTGACGAGAGTAGTGCCTTTTTTGTCTGTCTCGATCTTATATCCGCTCACGCTTCCCTGGACAGTGACTCCTCCTATGCCGTTCGGTCCAGAAAATGGCACGTTGAAAGCTACTTGTACCGTGGCTTCGTTTTTGTTGACTGACACAAAGTTTGTGTTGGAATTGACATAAGCAATCTGTCCATATTTGAACACCACCTTGTCGGCTTCCAACGTAAAGGCGGTATCCTTCACCGCAGCCAAGGCTTCGTCCCAATAAACGCTGTCGATTCGGTTTTGCAGAGCGCGTTGTTCTTTCTTAAGAGCCTTTTGCCGAGCCTGCAAACTGTTAACCAACTGCTCGTTAGCCTTGTTCTTGCCTACTTGGTACACATCGTCCGTTGGAGAAGACTGGGCATAGGTGAGGCTTGAAACCATGCACAATGCCCCCAGAATGCAAACAAATATCTTTTTCATCGTGTTTCCTTTCTGCTATACTGCATATAGAATGTTTATATAAAAAAAGGGTAAGTCCTTTGGCGTGACTCACCCTTCGTATCGTTTACTTGACTTCTATGTGCTTTACATCGTCCTTTTTCTCTTCCTTGGCTACTTTAGGTATCTCAATCTTCAAGACACCATCGTTGACCTCGGCGGAAATCTTCTCTTGGTTGGCATTCTCTGGCAAAGCATAGCTCTGAGAGTAGCTACTATAAGAGAATTCACGACGCAAATAGTGCTCTTCCTTCTTCTCTTCTTTCTTCTCGGCCTTGTTCTCGATAGATATATTCAAGTAACCATCCTTGTCGACGCTCATCTTGACCATATCTTTCTTCAAGCCTGGAACTGCTACCTCGATGGTATAATCTGTAGCGCTCTCCTTGACGTTGACAGCAGGGGCTGTGGCATTCACGCGAGGCATCAAGTCTGTATCAAAGAAGTTGTCATTAAACCAACTGTTCAACCAATTTGAAACGCTATTGTTATTTCTACGAGCTAACAACATAATGTAAAACCTCCAATTATATTTTTCTCATCCTCTCTTCGCCTTTCGGTTCCGTCGGGATTTCTAATGTTGTTTATTAATGTTTTCCTATAGAACTTCTCTTTTGCTCATCGCAAATTCGAAGTGATTGCTTCGGCTTTCGAGACTCAAAGATTTCAAGAAACCTTCAAATGGCATTACTTAGGGTTCTTGTCGTTCCCCTTGCCCCTTCGGCTTCGGCTTTCACTCTTCTACTCTGCAATATACGTGCCAATAGAAAAATGATGCAGGAGATGGACGGGTGATGACAACGCTGTCAAAAACTGTGCAAGATTGGCACCAAAGGATAAATATTTTAAACATTACTGACACAACATGTAACTTTTTCTGTTCGCTATGCTACTATGATAACGAAAGAGGGCATATCAATAGTCTTTCCAAACTTTGATATGCCCTCGGTGGAGGAAGATCGACAGTGTCCGTCTTTGATATATGATTCTATCTTATTTATAGATGTAATAACTCCGCAGACGGGTATTATTGCAGATAAGTGTAACCGAAGAGACCGTTGCGGTAGGTGGCGAGGAATTCCTTGCCTTCTTCGAGAGAGATTTTGCCTTCTTTCACGCTCTTGGTAACCCACTGTTCCAATTGGCGAACGAGCTTCTTAGGGTTGTACTGTACGTAGTCGAGGACTTCCTCTACAGTTTCCCCGTCGAATATCTGGTCGATATTGTACTTACCGTCCTTTACCGATATATGTGCGGCGTTGGTGTCTCCGAACAGGTTGTGCATGTCGCCTAAGATTTCCTGATAGGCTCCTACGAGGAACACGCCGAGATAGTATGGCTCGTTCTTCTTCAAAGGATGAAGAGGAAGCACGTTGCCGATGTGGCCGTCGGTGACGAAGTTGGCGATTTTGCCATCGCTGTCGCAGGTGATGTCTTGCAAGGTGGCGTTGCGAGTAGGACGTTCGTCCAGTCGCTGGATAGGCATGATTGGGAAGAGTTGGTCGATAGCCCAACTGTCTGGCAAACTCTGGAACAGGGAGAAGTTACAGAAATACTTGTCGGCAAGCAGCTTGTCGAGTCCTCGTAGCTCTTCTGGGATGTGTTTCATGTGCTTGGCAAGACTGTTGATTTCGTGGCAGACGCTCCAGTACATCGCCTCTATCTCGGCACGGGTCTTCAAGTCGACGATGCCATGCGAGAAGAGTTGAAGAGCCTCGTCACGGATTTGCTCGGCATCGTGCCAGTCCTCCAACATGTTGCGAGGATTCAGATTGTCCCAAATATCATAGAGATCTTTCACCAACTGGTGGTCGGTCTCCTTCGCTTCGAATTCCTCTGGCATTTCGGGCAGGGATGCGGTCTCCAATACGTCGATGACGAGTATGGAATGATGGGCTGACAAGGAACGTCCGCTCTCGGTTATGAGGTTCGGGTGCTCGATGTTGTTCTTGTTGGCTGCTTCCACAAAAGTATATACGCAGTCGTTCACATATTCTTGGATGGAGTAGTTGACGGAGCTTTCGCTGCTTGAGGAACGGGTACCATCGTAATCTACCCCCAGTCCACCTCCACAATCCACGAAATCTATATGGTATCCCATTTTGTGGAGATTGATGTAGAACTGAGCTGCCTCTCGAAGTGCAGTCTGTATTCTGCGAATCTTGGTAATCTGGCTTCCGATATGGAAATGAATGAGGCGTAGGCAATCATGGAATCCCATCTCCTCAATCTTGTTGAGGGCAGTCAATAACTCGGTGCTGGTCAAGCCAAACTTAGAGGCATCGCCACCGCTCTCTGCCCATTTTCCAGAGCCTGATGAGGCGAGTTTGATGCGGATGCCAATGTTGGGCTTTACATGGAGTTTCTTGGCCACCTTGGCGATGATATCCAACTCGTTGAGCTTCTCTACCACGATAAAGATGCGCTTGCCCATCTTCTGTGCCAGCAAGGCAAGTTCGATATAGCTTTCATCCTTGTAACCGTTGCAGACGATGAGAGAGTCGCTTTGTGCTTGTACGGCGATGACAGCATGAAGCTCAGGCTTGGAGCCTGCTTCCAGACCGAGGTTGAATTTCTTGCCGTGAGAGATGATCTCCTCCACGACAGGCTGCATCTGATTCACCTTGATAGGGTAGATGACAAAGTTTTCTCCCTTGTATCCATACTCTTCCTTGGCTTTTTGAAAACAACAGGCTGTCTTCTCGATGCGGTTGTCAAGGATGTCTGGGAAACGGAGCAATACGGGAGCATTGATGTCTCGCAGTGCCAACTCGTCCATGATGTCTCGCAGGTCTATCTGTGTGTTGTCCTTACATGGAGTTACATAGACATCACCTTTTTCGTTGATGCCAAAGTAAGAAGTGCCCCAACCGCTGATGTTGTAGAGCTCCTTTGAGTCTTCGATAGTCCATTTCTTCATTTCTTTTCTTTTGGAATGACAGTAGTATTGCTGTGATGTGTTATTTTTATTGTGTTGTTTTTCCTGATTGTTGCCTCGCTGCACATTGCGAGTTGATGGCTGTAGAACCTCCTGCCTTTATATATCCAACTGCTTGCGCAGTTTTTTCATCGTATTCTGTATCTTGTCATAATCGTCGATGACATCGATGTCGAATATGTGCTGTGCCTTCAGATAGTAGGGCTCGCGTTGCTTGATTTGCTCCTTGATAAAAGTTTCTACCTCCTGAGGTGTTTTGTTGAGCAACAAGGGTCGTACGCCCTTGCCCATCTGTAGATGGGTGTGAAGTGTCTCTGGAGTGGCTTTCAGATAGACAGTCGTTCCTAACTGGTTCATGTAGTCCATGTTGTCGAAGAAGCAGGGGGTTCCACCTCCGCAGCTTACTACGACGTTTTCAAACTCAGCCACTTCGTGCAACATGTTGTGCTCAATGAGTCGGAATCCATCTTCGCCTTTCTCGTCGAAGATTTCTTTGACGGTCTTGTGCATGCGCGTCTCTATGTACCAGTCCAAGTCGTAGAACATGACTCCCAACTCCTTGGCAAGGGCTTTGCCGACAGTCGTTTTGCCGGCACCCATATATCCAATGATGATAATCGACTTCATGGACTTACTTGCGACGGCTTGCTTTTGGCTCTGGAGCCTCTTTGATAATGTTCATGCACTCTTCGTAGGAGAGTTCCCCAACATGAGCCAACTTATTCTTCGGGATGCGATAGTTCTTGCCACCGTATGCAATGTAAGGACCATAACGGCCGTTTAACAGCTCGAGCTTGGCATCCTCGTCGAATGTTTTGATATGGCGTTTCTGTTCGCTCTCTCGTTTCTCTCTTATCAGTTCGATGGCTCTTTCGAGCGTGAGACTCATTGGGTCTTCACCTTTGGGAATGGATACATATTTCTTGTTGTGAAGCACGTATGGCCCAAATCGTCCTGCGCCGATGGTGACAGGTGTTCCCTCGTATTCGCCTACTTCACGAGGTAGTTTGAAGAGCTCGATAGCTTCGTCGAGCGTAATGGTCTCAATGCTCTTGTCGGAAGGCAACTGGGCGAAGAGTGGTTTTTCCTTATCTTCGGCCGATCCTATCTGTGCTACAGGCCCGAAACGTCCTATCTTGACGAATACTGGTCGGCCGCTCTTAGGGTCGGTGCCTAATGCCCGTTCACCAGCTTTGTGCTCACTGCGGGCGTTCATCACTTTGTCCACTTCAGGCTCAAAGCTCTTGTCGAACTTCTTCATCCATTTGTTCCACTCGGTATTGCCATCTGCGATGTCATCGAATTTCTTCTCTACATTGGCGGTAAAGTTGTAGTCCATAATGTTGGGAAAGTTCTTCATCAAAAAGTCGTTTACCACGATGCCGATATCCGTAGGAAGCAGTTTGCCTTTTTCGGAGCCAGCCATTTCCTTCTTGATTTTCTGCGTCACCTTGATGCCCTTTAGCGTGCTGACGGTATACAATCGCTCTGTACCGCTCTTGTCACCTTTCTGTACGTACTCGCGTTGCTGAATGGTGCTGATGGTGGGGGCATAGGTGGAAGGACGACCTATACCGAGGTCTTCGAGCTTCTTTACAAGGCTGGCCTCTGTGTATCTTGCTGGAGCCATGGAGAAACGCTCGGTGGCTGTTATTTCACGACGCTGCAACTTGTCGCCCTGATGCATGGCAGGCAGGATGTGTGAAGAGTCCTCGCTGCTTTCTTCCTCATCGGTTGACTCGCGGTAAACTTTCAGGAATCCATCGAAAACGACTACCTCGCCATTAGCGACAAATTTCTCCGTTGAGTTGTCTATGTCTATGTTGATAGTTGTTTTCTCTATTTGCGCGTCAGCCATTTGTGAAGCGATGGTACGCTTCCAAACTAACTCGTAGAGTCGTTTTTCCTGGTTTGATCCTTCTATGGTGAGAGCGACCATGTCGGTAGGGCGGATGGCCTCGTGTGCTTCTTGTGCGCCTTTTGAGCTGGTGTGGTAGTTGCGAGTCAGGCTATATTTGTCGCCATATACCTTTTTGATTTCTGCAGCACTGGCATCTTTGCAGAACGAAGACAGGTTTACGCTGTCGGTACGCATGTATGTGATGCGTCCGCTCTCGTAGAGTCGTTGCGCTATCATCATGGTCTGGCTTACAGTAAAGCCCAATTTGCGGGCAGCTTCTTGCTGCAAGGTAGAAGTGGTGAAAGGAGGCGCAGGAGTGCGTTTCAATGGCTTCTTTGTCACGGCCTCGACTGTAAATTGTGCATCCTTGCACTTCTCAAGGAAGGCATCTACTTCTTCCTGAGTCTTGAGATGCTTGTCGAGCTCGGCCTTTACCTCGGTTGCGTTTCCACTCTCGTTAATGAGGGCAAAGATGGCATTGACACGGAAATAAGGCTCGCTCTTAAACTTCTGTATCTCTCGCTCTCGTTCTACGATGAGGCGCACAGCGACACTTTGCACGCGTCCGGCAGAAAGGGCTGGCTTCACCTTGCGCCAAAGCACGGGTGATAGCTTGAAGCCCACGATACGGTCGAGCACACGACGTGCCTGCTGGGCATTGACTAAGTTCATGTCCAGATGGCGTGGATGCTCTATGGCATCCAATATGGCAGGCTTGGTGATTTCGTGGAAGACGATGCGGCTTGTCTTCTCCTCGTCCAGTCCGAGTACTTCGCAAAGATGCCAACTGATGGCTTCTCCCTCGCGGTCCTCATCGGAAGCTAACCAAATCTTCGTGGCTTTTTTAGCTGCCGATTTCAATTCGGCAACGAGCTTTTTCTTTTCTTCTGGAATCTCGTAGTCAGGTTCCATGGTCTGTTCGTTTATACTCAATTCCTTCTTCTTTAGGTCGCGTATGTGACCGTAAGAAGACATAACCTTATAGTCTTTTCCTAAGTACTCTTCGATTTTCTTGGCCTTTGCAGGGCTCTCGACGATAACTAAATTTTCTTGCATAAGCTTTATATACAATTTCTTTCGGTTGGCAAAAGTAAGTAAACTTTTTGCTTATACCTTATTATATGAGTTTTTTTTTGCTTTTTTAATGTTTTTGGCACTAAAATCGGTCGTATGGATGGTAAAAGACGGCTTTGTATAGTTTAAGCTTTCGCTTTTTTCAGAAATAGGTGGAGACCCTGACGGATGGAGCGCAGACCAAACTTTTCTATCTGTATCTTGTTCAAGGGCATCCACATGTATTCAACTGCGTCGTCTCTTGCCTCGACATGCGAGAGGTCTTTGACTTCTACTATATAAAACATGTCGAGAGTGTGGATGGTGAGCCCCGAATAAAGATAAAGGTTGGGGATGCTGAACTGGTAGACTACAGATGTAGCCTCCAGTCCTGTTTCTTCCATTATTTCGCGCATGACCCCTTCTTCGCCTGTTTCCTCCATGTCGACGAATCCTCCGGGTAAGTCGAGTGTGCCCTTGGCAGGTTCGTTCTTGCGCCTTACCACCAACAGCTCGCCTTTCTCATTCATGATGAAGGCTACGGTAGCGCTGCTTGGGTTGGCATAGTAGGTGAATCCGCAACTCCCGCACTTCTTGCTCTTGAAGTTGTTGATTTCGAAGTGCGTGGAACCGCAGATTGGGCAAAATTTGAATTGGGTTAAAGGATGCTCCATGATTATTATTCTTTTTTAGACTGTTTACCAGTTGTCTGTACGGAAAGGGAAGAGGGGAAGTCCGCCCGCATTTGCCATGTTGCCGAGTTGGAAGTTCTTGAAGCAATAGCGCAGGGCTACAGGCTTCTTCACCTCAGGGCTCACCACAATGATGCATTCATTCCATGTGTCGTTGCCTGGCTGCCAAAAATGGTGGGCTGTAGCAGGATGGAACACCTTGTCCTCGCCTGCTATCTCGAAGCCTTTGATATCCTCAAAACGATTATAGGCACCAAAAGTGTTGCCAAAATGTACTTTTATCGTGTCGCCAACGATCTTCATCTCCTTGAATGTCATGCCCTCGCCGATAACCGACGTCATGCCGTAGGTCTTGTTGAGAGCCAAGAAGGCAAGTCGTTCGCCCACTTTTTGCTTTTGTGCGGGGTGAATCTGTTCCTTTTCGTAAGGATAGACACAGTCGTTGGTGCTGATAATGCCGCTATTGGGGATTATCTTGGCAGCGTTAAATTGTTGCTCACGCAGTTTGGCTCCCTTGTCTCCGTTGACATTGCCATAATGATAGGGAGCTATCTCGACAAAATAGAAAGGAACATCACCCTGCTTGAAGTCTCTGCGCCATTGGGCTACAAGGTCGGCAAGGCGCTTGGTGTATTGACTGGCAGGGTCGCCTACGTTGGAGCAACCCTGATAGAAGAGAATGCCCTTGATGGTATAGTTGAGGATAGGGTGGAAAGTTCCGTTGCCCCATACCAGAGGGCGATGGTAATCCCAAGAGAATTTCTTGACGATGGCATTGGTGTCGAGAGGCTCCTGTGTGTTCTTTTTCAAATATTCTCGGTCGAGCCAGCTTTCCACTCTCGAGCCTCCCTTGTTGGCCATGACGAGACCTACAGGAACATTGAGGGCCTTGTTGACTGCTTGGGCGAAGAAATAGCCTGTGGCAGAAGCCTCGCCCACGGTTTCTTGACATACCACTTTCCATTCGCAGTTGGCATCGTCGAGAGGTTTCATGCTCATCACGCTTGGAATCTTTACGTAGTGGATACCCTTGTAGTTGTTGGCGTCAACCACCACTTGGTTGAAGTTTTCTATGGGACAATTGCCGAATCCCTTGATGGGCATCTCCATATTGCTCTGGCCTGCGCAAACCCATACTTCTCCTGACAGGATTCCGTTAAGGGTTGTTTCCTCTCCATCATCGAAGGTAATCGACAAAGGCGTGTAGCTGGCAGCTGGTGTCTTGACAGTGACAATCCACTTGCCGTCCTTTCCTGTCTTGGCGACATACTTTTGTGCCGACCACGACACGCTTACCTCAACTTGCGCTCCTGGCTTTCCCCAGCCCCAGAGTCTTGCTTCGGAGTTTTGTTGAAGAATCATGTTGTCACTTAGGATGTGTGGCAACCTTACCTTTGCCTGTATGCCCGTTATAGCAAGCATCAGGGCTGCTAATGTCATGAAATGTCTCATCTTTTGACTTTTTAGGTTTATGTTTATTTATAGGTTCGGTGTTTTTTCCTTCTAAATGAATAGATATGGTATCTACTTGCTCTTGTGTGTAGGAGAATAGGTGTGGGGAGAAGGGGGCTTTGGAAAAAGCCCCCTTACAGCAATGCTTTGATTGCTGCGTCGAGGTCTTTAATCTGTACATCGCGAGATCGCAAAGTGTTGCTTCTGTCGATAAGGAAGAAAGTCGGGATGCTCTGTACGTTGTATTTGGCCACACTTTGTCCCTGGATGCCGTTTTCATCGCGTACGCTTATCCAAGGCAAGGCTGCGGTAGATGTTTTCCAGAAATGCTCGTCGGGATCGACGGATACCTGATAAATCTCCAATCCGGCAGCATGGTACTTGTTGTAGATTTCTCGGAGCATCATGATTCGTTTTGTGCTCTGTTCGTCTGCAAAGAGGTGGAAATCAAGCAAAACCACCTTTCCTTTCAAATCTGTAAGCTTGCGTGTCACGCCTTTGTTGTCCTGCAGTGCAAGTTCTATAACTCCGTTGTACTGCACCTTGCTGGCATCGATTTGCTGGGCAGCCATCTGGTTTTCGATGATGCGTATGTCTTTCATGCCTTGTATGGCTATATTGTGCAGATTTTTCCCTCGTTCGGCGTTGGGGTAATAGGTATCCCAGCTTGTGGCTACTGCCGCAAATACCTTTACATCTTCCTTGTTGTTGCGTGGATTGAAGATGAGAGTGTTCGTGCGCCCAACCTGCAATGTCTGGAACAAAGCATAATAAGACGAGGCCTTCATCGGTGCCTTAAAGATGTAGTTGTTCTTGATGTCCTGTTTGTAGGCATTGATAGCTCTGCCTATCATGATGTCGGCGGAATCTACACCTACGTTAGGGTTCTGGGCTATCTCGTTGACGATGGCCTGTAGCTTCATCTGTTTGAGCGACAGTTCTTTAATAGTGCTGCAATTGTCGGAGCCTTCCACAGAGTATTGGTAACTCATGCTTGGGTATGCTGCCTTCACGCGGATGGTTTCAGTAGAGTCGATGGAGAGGTTGATGGTTTGCCCAGCAATGCGCAGGCGGTAGAAATCTGGGCATACGGAGTCCTTGGCGTTCTCCTCGAAAGCGAAAGAGCCATCTTCGCCGAGCTTTACGGAGTCGATAGCCACGGGGCCATCGAGACTGAGATTCTCTAAGTAGAGTATGGAGTCCTTCGCCTCGGTAATGTTTCCGTTGATGTGAAATTTCTTGTTGCTGCAAGAAGCAAAAGTCAGCGCAGCCATTACTGCGGCCGCAGCAGAATAGAGTTTGGTTATCTTCATGTGTCTTTTTATTTGCAAAATTATCGGTTGCAAAGGTAGTAATAAAATTGGAATAAACCATCTGCAAAGAATAAAATATTCAAAAAACTTGAAAATAAATGCGGTTTTCTTTGCATGTTAATAATAAAAGAGGTATCTTTGTGCCGTTTTATATATTAGATGTTAGACAAAACAATAAGTTTTTAATTTTTTTAGATGAATGTAATTACAAAAAGTGTTCAATTGCCAGATGGAAGAACCATCACAATTGAGACCGGAAAAGTTGCAAAACAGGCTGATGGTGCTGCGGTTCTCCGCATGGGTAACACAGTGCTTCTCGCAACTGTTTGTGCAGCAAAGGATGCAGTTCCGGGTACAGATTTCATGCCTTTGCAAGTAGATTATCGTGAGCAGTACAGTGCTGCTGGTCGTTTCCCTGGTGGCTTCACCAAGCGCGAAGGCAAGGCTAGCGACGAGGAAATCCTTACCTCTCGCCTTGTGGACCGTGCATTGCGTCCACTTTTCCCTTCTAACTACCATGCAGAAGTTTACGTACAGGTAATGTTGCTCTCAGCCGATGGTGTTGACCAGCCAGATGCCCTCGCAGGTTTTGCTGCTTCAGCTGCCATGGCTTGTTCAGATATTCCTTTCGAGTATTACATCTCTGAGGTTCGTGTGGCTCGCATCAATGGCGAGTATGTTGTTAACCCTACATTCCAGCAGATGGCTGATGCCGACATGGACATCATGGTGGGTGCTACCAAGGACAACATCATGATGGTGGAAGGCGAGATGAAGGAGGTTTCCGAGCAGGATCTCATCGGAGCCCTCAAGGTGGCTGCCGAGGCTATCAAGCCTATGTGCGAGCTCCAGTATGAGTTGGCTAAGGAGAAGGGTACTGACGTGAAGCGTGAGTACGACCACGAGATCAACGACGAGGACCTTCGTGAACAGATCAAGAAGGAACTCTACCAGCCAGTTTACGACATCAACCACAAGGC
>DJOI01000058.1:40159-40497 GCA_002439605.1 Candidatus Segatella mututuai
GATGATGTTTTGCGCGATGCGATGCGTCGTTGCATCCTCGACGAGGGCTTGCGTCTCGATGGTCGTAAGACGACCGACATCCGTCCTATCTGGTGCGAGGTTTCGCCTCTCCCAATGCCTCACGGAAGTGCCATCTTCCAGCGTGGCGAGACGATGTCTCTCTCTACATGTACACTCGGTACCAAGATGGACGAGAAGCTCATCGACGGTGTGCTCGAAAAGAGCTACCAGCGCTTCCTCCTTCACTATAACTTCCCTCCATTCTCTACAGGTGAGGCTAAGGCTCAGCGCGGCGTAGGCCGTCGTGAGATTGGTCACGGTCACTTGGCTTGGCGTGG
>DJOI01000057.1:0-6273 GCA_002439605.1 Candidatus Segatella mututuai
CGGTCTTAAATGACTGCTTACACACAAGAAGTTCTAAGGAAGAAACGAGTATATTGTTGAAAGTAGCAAGCATATTTCCTTGAAGTTGAATTGAGTACAGGTCTCTGTCTTCACCAAGGACTTCTTGCATTCTGCTATGCTCGTATTCCATTTCTCTATTCTGGCTTCCGTAATAGTAGCGTTGGCACCGGCACGCATCTTCTGTCGGAGAGCAAGTTTTTCGTCTATACTTTCCAACTCCTTGTGTAGTTTGGCATCTGTACAGCCAAGTCTGCATTATCAATACCACTTTGCCCGAATTGTCTGGCTATGAAGTCTATTTGTTCTTGCACCTCATCCTTGCGAGTATGCAAGTTGGCAATCATGGTGGAGATGCCTTTCAACTTTATCGGATAAGCTGTATTGCAACAACCGACTTGTATAGAAGTCTGCTTGCAATTGGTCGGTGTTGCGACCTATCTCTCCCATATACATCGGCAGTTTGGTCTTGCCGCGGAATCTATGATGCTCAGGATGGATTCTTGGGTTGGCTCGCCACCATGTGGCGATGAATATGCCCAAAGAGTCAGCCTACAAACAGACCTTCTACTACTTTGTTGCCAAAGATGCGGCCAACATTGGCATTGGTCGCTGCCGCCAATTCGTCCTCGCTAACATGATAGGCCGCCGACAAGGTTCGCACCACATCGACGACATAGGCACTCTCGTTGCGGTTTCCTCGATGGGGGACTGGTGCCATATAGGGGCTGTCGGTTTCAAGCACAAGACGATGAAGTGGTACCACAGCTGGAAGGTCTTCACGCAGATGACTGCTCTTGAAAGTTGAGACACCACCTACTCCCAACACAAAATGGTCGAAAGACAGCAGCTCTTCAGCCTCGCGCCGATTGCCCGTGAAACAATGAAAGACACCTCCAGGCAGCTCCTTCTCGTAAGAACGCAAGAGGTGAACCATCTCGCTCTGCGCCTTGCGGCAATGTATCATCAAGGGCAGGCGAGTTTCCACCGACCACTTCACCTGTTCCTCGAAAGCCAACAACTGTTCGTGCTCGAACTCACGGCTCCAGTAATAGTCGAGCCCCACCTCGCCGATGGCAATGAAATCCTTCTTTTGAGCATCGAGAATCTTGCGAATCTCATACAACTGCTCTTTCCAATCCGCCTTTACCTCCTCGGGATGGAGTCCTATCATGGGATAGGCATAACCAGGATATTGCTTGCTCAAAGCCAAAACGGCTTGAGTAGTCTTCAAGTCGATGGCAGGCAGAAACACCCTTCCAACTCCCGCTGCACGGGCACGGGCAAAAGTCTCAGATCTGTCCTCGTCAAACTCCTCGGCATCGAGATGCGTATGTGTATCTATTATATTAATCATCTTAAAACTATAGAATTCTTCGCTCTTCACCTACTAATACTGTCTTTTCATCATCTTCTGGGCGTACTTTTGGAGTTCCTCCTTGCGCTGGGAAGGAACCCGGACAGCATCTAAATATTTCTTGCTCTGTTCAAAGTAGTAGGCAATCTTGTCTTGCGCCAACTTGTCGATACCCATCTCATTATACAGGCGTGTAACAGCCGCTATTTTCTCCTCGCGGTCGAAAGTCTTGGCATCGACCCATTTCTCCAACTTCTGGCGCTGCGCCTCGTCGGCATGGCTGAACGCATTGATGAGCATGAATGTCTTTTTGTTGGAGGTGATGTCGCCGCCGATTTTCTTTCCAAAGACCTTAGAGTCGCCATAGACATCAAGATAATCGTCCTGCAACTGGAATGCCAGGCCTATTTGTTCGCCAAACTTATACAGATTATCTGCATCCTCGGCTGGGGCATCTGCCAAAATGGCTCCTATCTTGAGAGCACAAGCCAACAGAACGCTCGTCTTCAGTCGAATCATCTCAATGTATTCCTCCTCACGCACGTCGTCACGAGTCTCAAACTCCATGTCGTACTGCTGCCCCTCGCCTATCTCGAGAGCCGTCGTTGTAAAGAGGTGAAGGACTTCTGCCAGATGGCGACGGTCGCAATGTGCCATTCGCTCATAAGCCAACACAAGCATACTATCGCCCGATAAAATAGCGGTGTTGGCATCCCATTTCTTGTGTACAGTCTCATGCCCACGACGTAGATCAGCCTGGTCCATCAGGTCGTCGTGCAAGAGAGTGTAGTTATGATAGGTTTCTATGGCGATGGCATTCATCAGAATTTTCCCGGTATCTTCCTTGTAAAGATTGTAGCCCAAAAGCATCAATACGGGACGAATGCGCTTGCCCCCCATCGACAAGACATAGCGGATAGGTTCGTAAAGCGATTTTGGAGCACGATCGTAGGGAATTGCATCTAAAAAGGCGTTCACCTGTGCAAGGAGTTCATCGGCTGTTTTCATAATTCTTTGTATATTTTTATGATGTTTGATTATTTTACGATAGAAAAGCGCAAGTGTTATAGCTGGAAGACGACAGGTACCGCCACCATGGTGCGGCACACCTTATTGTGATCCATGCCTGGCTTCCATTTGGGCATCATCTTCATCACGCGCAGGGCTTCCTTGTCGAGCAAGGGGTCTACCGAGGTGCTTACCTTCACGTCCGACACCGTGCCGTCTTTATTGACGATAAATGAAACCACCACCATGCCCTGTATCTTGCGCTGCTGAGCCAGGTGGGGATATTTCAGATTCTTGGTAAGCCACTGCATGTATGCCGACCAACCTCCGGGGAAGACGGGTATCTGCTGCACAACCGTGAAATTGACAGGAGCCTCTGGCTGTGCCGATGGGTTTGTGTTGTCGACGGGTGTTTCGGGAGCCGCTTCCTTCACGTTGGCTCCATCTACGGCTCCTTCTCCGTCGCCAATCACGAGTTTGCTGGTTGTCGTGCTGATTTTCTGCGCCGCCGGCTCTGTTTTATCCTCAGCCCTCACCTCTTGTGTTATTGCCTTGGACGCGGGCGCCGAAGCCGCCTCTGCCGAAACCATGTCCTTGGAATCGGGTGGAAGCGAAAGTTCCAAGTCCTGCGACAGGTCTTCCATTTCGTCCGACAAGTCGTAGTCGCTGGCACTACTCGTATACTGCAAACCTACAAAAATAAAGGAAAGGGTGAGCAGCAGCCCAAGCAAGAAGAATGTTACCCGCTTGTCCTCCAACTGTGCACTATGAGATTTCTTTAATTCCAATTCCTTATTCTACTAAGCTGTATTATTCCTTTAAGAAGTATTCGTTTTCAGAAACCACCTTCACTATGAAGCGCAACCTTTTTCAAAGAACCGCCTCCACGACGAGCGTAGCTTCTTATCGCATGCAAAAGTAGCCTTTTTAGAGGTAATAGCCAAATTTATTCTTTCTTTTTTTTGTATTGTCTTCGATTTGCACTATCTTTGCACCCAAGAATAAAATAGTTGGAATGAGAAAACTTCTGCTTTCCGTTCTGTTGACACTGTCTGCAATCATGTCTGTTGCGCAGGAAAGCCAGACGGGATACAATTTTCTTCGCCTGCCGGCAAGTGCGCACGCAGCAGCCTTAGGTGGCGACAACATCACCCTCATAGAGGATGATGAAGCCCTCATATTCCATAATCCAGCCCTGCTCTCGTCGGTGAGCGACAAAACTATCAGTTTAGGATACACGAACTATATGTCGGGGGTCAATGTCGCTTCGGCTGCCTTCAACCGCATCGTGAAGGAAAAGGCATCATGGGCAGTTTCGGCACAATATGTCGACTATGGAAAGATGAAGCAGGTGGACGAGAACAATGTGCAAATGGGCGAGTTCTCTGCCAAGGACATTGCTGTAGCAGGCTATTTCTCCTACATGTTGGGCAAGAATTTCGTTGGTGGAATTACAGCCAAGTTCATCACCTCCTATATCGGTGGCTACAACTCGATAGGAATGGGCGTAGACTTGGGAATCAACTATTACGACCCAGAGCACGAATGGTCGATTTCTGCCGTTGCAAAGAACTTGGGTGGACAGCTGAAAGCCTACGACGAGGAATACGACAAAATGCCTATCGACCTACAGATGGGCGTGAGCAAGCAGTTCCCCAACATGCCATTCCGGCTTTCGCTGACACTTGTCAACCTGAACAACTGGGATGTCAACCTCAAAGAACATCTCGTTGGAGGCATCGAAATTCTGCTTTCCAACATTTGGATTGGCGCTGGTTACAACTTCAGACGAGCCAGCGAAATGAAGATACAAGACTCCGATGATTCTGCAAGCAGCCATGGAGCAGGGTTCTCATTAGGCGCAGGTCTTAATCTGGAACGCTTCCATCTCAATTTGGCTTACGGCAAGTATCATGTCAGCAGTAACAGTCTTTTGGTTAACTTGGCGTACAGCCTATGAGCAACTTCATTATCTATTTCCCTATCAAGAAAGCATCACATAAACAATACACACAGATTTATGAAGAAAATAACAATAGCCATTGATGGTTTCTCGTCATGTGGCAAAAGCACTATGGCAAAAGACCTGGCAAAGGAAATCAGTTACATCTATGTAGACACAGGAGCCATGTATCGTTCGGTAACACTCTATGCGCTGCAACATCAGCTGTTCGATGACGACAACCAGGTGAAAGCGGATATCTTGGAGAAAGAAATGCCCAACATCCACATCAGCTTCAAACTGAATAGCGAGACTGGATACCCCGACTGCTACCTCAACGGTGAGCTCGTCGAGAAAGAAATACGCTCTTTGGAAGTTTCCCGCCATGTAAGCCCTATCGCTGCCGTTCCCTTTGTACGCCAGGCTCTTGTTGCACAACAGAAGCAAATGGGAAAGGAGAAAGGCATCGTGATGGATGGGCGCGACATCGGAACCACAGTATTTCCAGATGCCGAGTTGAAGATTTTCGTCACTGCCGACTCCAAGGTAAGAGCACAAAGAAGATACGACGAGTTGAAGCAAAAAGGCATGCCTGCCGATTTTGATGACATTCTGAAAAATGTGGAGGAAAGAGATTACATCGACACGCACCGCAAGGTTTCCCCACTCAAGAAAGCCGATGATGCCATTACCTTGGACAACAGCCACATGACCATTGCCGAGCAGAAAGAATGGCTCATGCAGCAATACCACAAGGCTGCAGACTGCTGACAAAGAAGGTAGAAGAGGTATTTATCGTAAACGAAAAACATTCTGCAAATACAGAATATCGCTTCACGGAGAAAAAGTTGGTCAAAATGTTACTTTATAGAATATCGTTACAAGGTCGTAATGATATAGAGACTATATTTTTTGAGTTAATTACTGCTTTTTGAAGGTGGTGGTTCCTCGTAAGAAGGTGCACCACCTGTCTTGTTTTATCAACTCTCAAAGTTACAAACGGTTCAAGATAAATTCCCGGCACTCTTCCATCAACCATTTGGGCGTACTGGTGGCACCGCAAATGCCCACGGTGTCCACGTCCTTAAACCAATCCATATTGATTTCTTCGGGACTTTCCACCTGATAGCTGTTGGAATTCACACTCTTACACTCCTTGAAGAGCACCTTGCCGTTGCTGCTCTTCCTGCCGCTCACAAAGAGGATGACATCATGCTTGCTCGCAAAGTTGGCGATATTCGGCATGCGGTTGGCCACCTGACGGCAGATGGTGTCGAAACTCTTGAAGATAGCTCCTTCCACGATGTGCTCCTGACAGTATTCGATGACACGATGGAACTCATCCAGACTCTTGGTGGTCTGCGAATATAGATAGATGTCCTTGGAGAAATCCAGCTTGCCAGCTTTCTCCAGTCGCCTCACATCCTCGAACTTCTCCAACACGATGGCGTGGCTCTCGGTCTGTCCAACCAAGCCCAACACCTCGGCATGTCCGTTCTTGCCGAAGATGACTATCTGAGCCTCTGGGTTGCTCACATACTGCCTCTTGATGCGCTTCTGCAACTGGAGCACCACCGGACAGGTGGCATCAATAACGTCTATATTGTTTCGCTCGGCCAAAGCATAAGTCTCAGGCGGCTCGCCATGAGCACGGAGCAACACCTTGGCATGATGCAGTTTCTCCATTTCCTCATGGTTAATGGTGACAAGCCCTGCATGATGCAACCTCTCAACCTCCATACCATTATGTACGATGTCGCCCAAGCAATACAGTTGCCCACCTTTTCCGAGTTCTTCCTCAGCCTTTTTGATGGCAGTAGTCACACCAAAGCAAAAACCACTGCCATTGTCTATTTCTATCTGCACGACAATTCCGATAACAAATAATAAATTATTATAAAATATAAACGAAGCTCATGATTTCTTCACTCTTCGTTTTTCACTCTTC
>DJOI01000057.1:6312-18816 GCA_002439605.1 Candidatus Segatella mututuai
CTTCACTTAACCTTCACTTTCACCACCACCTTGGCATGGTCAGGATCATTGGTAATCATGAGCACACGAGGATTCTTCGAGCGCGACTTCTTCAATTCTGCGGCAATGGCTGTCACCTTGAGTTTGGCTGTCTCGCCAGGACGAACCTTAGTTTTGTTGAGCGAAACCTGAAGTCCCATGGTAAACATCTGCATGCTTCTTATCTCAAGCACCGACTTTCCTTCGTTGGTTATCAGTATTTCTCCCTTCACCTTCTTCTTGGTGCCAAAGCTACCCAGGTCGAGCGTAGTGGTTGAAAGTTTCACTTTAGGTGCCTCCGCCTTGCCTTCTGCAGTAATGTTATCGAAGTTAGGCAAGAGAACAGCCGACACACCGATTTCGTTCTCGGGCGAAACCTTGTCACCGAGATGTGCCCCAAGATAGATGGAAGTCTGATTCAGTCCTAAGTCGCGCAACTTGCGTGAATCGAGCACAACGGTAACCACACCGCTGTGACGTGGTGCCAACTTGGAAGGCGACACCTGCGCTGTGAGATAAGGAGGCAAGTGCATCACCACAGGCCGCAACACCTCGTCGGTAGGATTCATGATGTGAATACGCTGCACGGGGCGGTCGCCTCGGTTTATGTCATCAAACTCCAAGTCCTGTACATCGACCTTCAACTTGCCCAACTGATAGGAGTAGTTTCCTGCAAAATCGACCACTCTTTCCACCACCTTTCCTCGCATGGTAAGCACGAAAGGCTTTTCGCCTGCATTGCTGAAGAGTCCTATCTGCTTGATGAAAGTCCCCATCTGCTTGGCATCAAAGGTTGCCCGTACAAGGAACGAGTCGCCCGGAGCGATTTCTCTCTCAGGATATTTCACCTCGGTGCATCCACAACTCTTACGTACCTGACTGATACGCAAAGCCTTGGTGCCAGCATTCATCAATGGAAAATCCACCGTCACAGGATTTCTAAACAACACCTGTCCACAATCTATCGTTTCTTGCTGAGTAGTGATCTCTTGCGCTGATGCCGAAACCGTCATCAGTGATGCCATCACCCATACACTCATCTTTTTCATCTGTTCACTTTGTATTTAACGGTTTGTATATTCTATTCCTTATTTCATGCCCTATTATGAAAAGACAAGAAGCATTACTCCGTCACACGCAGTCCGTAAGCCTCTGCCCTACCGCCGAATTCCGGGCTGTAGGCGCATTGTGCCGCACAACTGCCGCTTTGGTAATCGCCCTTTCTATCTACATAGTATTCCATCTCGACAATATGCTTGCCTTTAGATAAACGGTCGAAATAGAAATTTGTTGTATAGTCTTTTGGCGACACATAGCATTTCATGTCCCACTGGTAGCCGCTGGTTTGGTAGACTGGCTCCAAGCAGGCTGCACGCTTGTCCATCACTTGCACGAAGTCGTAGTCTCTGTCGGTGGTGATGGTGAGGACGACCGTCACCTTGTCGCCCACCTTGACATTCTTGGCAGCGGTAACCTTACGACTTATCTTAATGCCCGACTCAGCAGAAGTGATTTCAGCAGATGGCTGGGTAAACTGTGCATAGACCGCTCCCCAAGAAGTGCCGTCGTTCTTTTTATCCACGGTCAGCGTCTTGGCTGCACCCAGCTTGCCTACCTTCACATAGCCAAGTCCTACGGTGGCCTTAGGAAGAGACAAGTTCTTACCATCCAACTTCAAGTTGGCGTTCTCGGCATTTTTCTTCAAAGCCTCTTCCTTGCCGTCCAAGAAAGCATAGACCGCATTCACGGTATTCACTGGAGTATCCCAAGCTTGGGTACGCTTCGACTGGAGCAACCAAAGTTGCATTTCATTGATAGCTTGCTTGGCTGAAATATTTTCAGAAATGAAAGCCTTCTTAGCCTCATCGCCCAACAGTTGCATTGTCTCTATCGCAGCCACCTGGGTAGGTATCCTATAGTCTCGCCAACTATAATAAGCCTTGCGAGTATCGAAGTAGCGTCCCACCTCCGGCTTGTAAACAGAATACTCGTTGATGCTCCGCAGATAGTCAGTAGCCTGCTGTTTGTATCCATTTTTGGCAAGAACCACAGCGGCAATCGCCTTACCATAGATGGTAAACTCGCCATTCTTATCCACCATCTTCTTCAAGAGATATTCCTTGTCGGAAGAAGCAGAAGTACTCAACTTCTTGCCATCCAAAACGAGGATATAAAGATAATCAACCGCATCCTCACTTGGGCGAAGATGCTTTTCACCTTTCGCCTCTTCCTTCTTCATCTCCTTCACTTCCTTGGCAGTCTCATTCCGTAAATAAGAGAGAGCACGAGCAAACAAAGGATTGATGTCGCTCTGATTACCAATCATCTGGTCGAGACGAACCATCATCTTGACTACGGCGGTAGTCATGCAGCGACTGCCCATCATCCCCTTCCACCAAGAGAAGGAACCATCATTGTTCTGCAATCCCTTCAACTTCGAGAGTTGGGAACTCAAGCGTTGGCTATTCATCGATTCATCGAAGTAATTGACGAGCGCCGATTTCTGTTCGCTTTCCTTGTCGGCATCCATCACCCAAGGAGTCTCGTTGAGAATAAGATTCTTGAGTTCTTGATTCTTCTCCAAGCTGCTCATCAAGGAGGATGTTGGTTTGCCAGAAGCGGTATTGCCTGATGCAGAAGAAGCAGAAGTACCATTCGAAGCTATCTCCTTCTTCCAAAGTTCTACTACCTGTTTGATGACAGGAGAAGACTGCATGATGTGGCGAGCAATGCTGTTGCTATAGATTGCCGCCATCAAGGAGATGGCATTGTCGTCATCCGTTGGATTGCTAAGAGAAGGCAAAGCCTGAATCATCAGCCAACTGGGATTATTGGTATATTCGACTGTCATCTTGGCATCAGTGACATTCCCTGCAAACAAAGAAGAGAGGTCGAAATCCTTCGTTCCTTTCTCCGTCAAAGTGAAAGGCAAGGTATTGGTGACGAGTTCGCGGTTGCTCAGCACAGGCAAGTAGTGCTGTTCGCCATCGCTGTAGCCATTGCCCGTAGCCACTACCTTATTTATATATATACCTTCTTTCAGTCCTTCCACATCGAAAGACAAGGTTGCTGTACCGTTGGCATCCACATCATACTTCTCGTTCTTCTGCCAAACCACCTTGTTGGTCTCTGGATCGATGATTTGCATACGAGCATGGCCACCCACCTTCTTATCTGAAGTATTGAAAAGTTTCGCTACGATGGTTGCCTTGTCGCCCTCACGGAGGAAGCGAGGCATGTTAGGCTGTACCATCACTGTCTTCTGAGCCACCGCCTCATCAATCAAAGTTCCGTTGCGCATCTCCTTGTCATGAGTCAAGCCCATGAACTTCCAAGTTGTGACACTCTCTGGCAAGGTGAACTTGATAGCCACATTGCCCTTGGCATCCGTCTCCAAGGCTGGATAGAAGAAGGCGGTTTCGTTCAGGTTCTCACGAACCAGAACATTGTCGAGAGCCTTTTCCTCCTTACCTGAGGTGCGAGTATCAGTATTTGCAGCTTCATCCTGAGCAAGATTCATGCTGACATTTTCATTGCTCAAAGCTGTCATAGGAGCAGCCTGCATGTGATTCTCCTTTGCCGCCATGCCTCTTATACGGATGCTTCCTGTTGATGAGCTTTTCTTTTGCACGCCATATCCGACAACTACACATTCTTCCAAAGCACCACCGTAACTTCCCAAGCCCAAGGTCAAGAACTTACTTTCATCAAAATGGTCAATATCCATGGAATTGGTCAAATAGTATTTCGTAGGATAACGAGCCGACAAAGTGAGTGGATAGAAGCCATTGATATTACAAGACCAAGGATAATTGCACAAGTAGCGATATAAGCCCAGGGTTAAGTTCCATTGATGCTGCCCAATCTGATCAAGCGACTTGTCGTAAAGCACACTCAAGAGTTGTGCCTTGGCAGGTTTCCCGTCAGGCGTTGTCACCTGCAAGGTCCACTCTTCCTTCTGTCCAGGTGTCAGACGATTGCGGAATATTTTCCAAGAGAGATTCAATCGCTTGTCTGGCAAAGGTTTCCCTATCATCAAGTCCTTGCTATAGCATACGCCATCTTTCACGAAACTGTAATTCAGAGTAAGTCCGTCTCCATACTCTGGCTGATATGTGAAGGAACGAGTGACAATGCTGTCTCCCAACTCCCAAGCACCTTTTTCCAAGAGGCGCCCTCCTGCCGCAATAGAGTAAGCCACATACACGCCATTCTCTGATGAGCCAACTTGCAGATAGACAGGCTTTCCATCACTTGGGAATGTCTTGGCACTCTGATAACTCCAATGCTTGGTAAATACCATCGGATGACCGTCTTCCATGCTGAAGAGCACAAACTTCTGTTGAAGTGTATCTTGCTCACAGATAGCTTCTACCTGATGTTCGCCCGACTTCCGTTCAAACATACCCTCCGTCAACAAGACTGGAGTGTTTGTTGCGGCTGTTTGCCATTCACCACCGTCGAAGCGATAACGCACTTGTCCTGCGATGTCCATGCCACCGCTATTCTTATACCCAAAAGTCAGTTGTTTCAAACTATCCTTTTCCACTTGCCCAGGCAAATCGACCGTGAAAGCCGTTGGTTTGGTACCCAAAGGCAAACTCATCTCACCCTCACGACTCTCTCCACTCTCACTGACAACAGTCGCTGAGACATCAAAGTTATAGAAACGTGCGACCTTGAGGAACTCAGTCTCCGTCATACCCGACTTCAAGTCTGGTTTCAAAGGTATCTTGACTTCAAATGCGCCATCAGCATCCGTCTCACCCGTATCCTCACAAATAGTACGGTTCATGGAGCGAGACCACCACCACGAAGAACGTCTTGTCACGTGATAGTTGACCTTGGCACCTTGCACAGGTACTCCTGCGTATGTTTTGGCTGTACCCTTTACGATAACCGTATCACCCCATGTGTACTTTTGATTCACCTTAGGGAAGGTCACCTCAAACGTAGGTCGCTTATATTCCTCGACACGGAAGGACTTATACACATCATTAACTCGCAAAGAGTAATTGCCAGTAAGTCCACCTGCAGGGAGTTCAAAATCTATGCTTGCACTACCGTAAGCATCAGATACCGCAGACTTTTCTGCTACCATCTTATAGCTGGCATCAAGCAAGCTGAATGTTACTTTCTTATCCGACTCCACACGAACGTCATCGCCATTCTTCACGAAGCAAATAGCTGTGGAATGTACCGTCTGCCCTGGTCTATAGATGGAGCGGTCTGTATATACAGACGTGGAATGAACGTCCTTTTTAGCCCGAACACCATCGGCACTCCAAGCAAAGACGCTACATTCTGGTGTATATTTGTCTTCATCGGTGGTCACCAAGACATCTTCACGATACTTACCACAAATGACTTCGCCATTGGCATCCGTTACATATTTCTTGGTTTTCTTCTGTTTCTTATTGCCATTGCCTCGATCGCTGAATGTCAAAGTGGCACCGCTAACGGGCTGTCCATTGGTGGCATTGACCACGATATAACGACATTTATCGCCCGGTAGCTGCTGTACCATGAAGCTCAAGTCACTGACATAAAAGAGGTCACGTTGAGCAGGCACAAGAGGATTGTCTGAGACAATCTCCATCAGGTACGCCCCCAATGGCAAATCAGAGATTTCTATGGAATCCTTGAAAATCTCATAAGCAGGATGCCCGACAAAGTTCAAAGACTTGCTGATCTTATGCAAATCCGTAGTCTTGGAGAGCAAGGCCTTGTAGTCGTTCTTGTCTTCGACATCATAGTCGTTGTCTGCCGTTATGTTCAATCGGGCGATATTCACCGTCAACTTCCCCAAGTTGCGCACCTTGTCAAATATGAGCCATTGCTTTTGGGATGGGCGAATCACCTTTGGGAATTTGAGCATCAAGAACATCGGTTCGGTGAGACGCTTCTGCGCATTGCGAAGTTCATTCATTCTCGACCAACCGCCCCAATGGTTCAGGGCATAGTTGATATAATTGAGCTTATCGGCTGCCTTGGCATCGGTTGCACCATCCATGAAGCGGTAGTGCTCCACAGCCAACTCGCCTGCCTCTGGAATGTCCTTATATACATGAATCAAAGAATCTATGGTTTGCAAGTATTTCGATTTCTTGACCAACTTGATGTCCGCCTTTCTGTCGAGTTGGGTCAACTGATATTCACAAAGACAAGCCGCACCTCGGTTGCCCACCTTTTTATAATAGGTAGCCATCTTTTGGTAAGCCTCCGCGGTGTTGACCTCAAAGCCGATGACATGCAAGAGGTCATGGTTGAACGAAGTTCCATCCATGCCTTGTAGTACCAAAGGTTCGTAGGTCGTAGATTTCACCTGAGCCAACAAGGACGGATTTTCCAAAGCCTTAGCCAAGAAGCTATCAGCCTTTTTCATATTCTCCATATACTCGTCTCCGATACTGAAGACATTGGCATTGTCTGCATACATCCTGCCCAAGGCGGCATACATCACCGCCTTCTGCACAGGATCGGATGCTCGCTCTGCCTCATGCTCTATACGTTCCAATGCTGGAGCGATGGAATCATTAGAGATTCGTCCCCAAGCCACCACGCTTCTCAGTTTCGCCGCCAAGAGTTGCCCGTAGTCCTTGGAAACCGTCGCCTTGGAGATAATCTTCTTCATCACGCCGATTTCACTCTTAGGCAAATCCTTCAATTCAAAAGATCGAGCTTGTCTCCACAAGTTTTCATAGGTCTGCGCCGACATTTGCGCCATGGCAAAGAGGGCTACGACGAGTGCCATAATGTTTCTTTTCATAAGCCGAGTGCATGAAATGTTAACAAACCGTTTGGTTTAAAACCTAATCTATTGCAAAAATACAAAAAATATCAGTTATATAACTTTACAACTAAAACTTTTTACTAACTTTGCATCAAAAACGTACAAATAATCTAAAAATAGCATTCAGTTTCTCGTAAGATTTCAGTTCTACGCAACAAATAAGTAAAGACCAATAAAATATCACAAAGACAATGGCAGAAAAAAAGTATGGTCATTTCGATGACGCCAATCGCGAGTACGTGATTACAGACCCTAAGACCCCATGGCCTTGGATCAACTATTTGGGCAACGAGGATTTCTTCTCGCTCATCTCAAACACAGCAGGTGGCTATTCCTTCTACAAGGACGCCAAGTTCCGCCGCATTACCCGTTATCGTTACAACGGAGTGCCGATGGACAACGGCGGTCGCTACTTCTACATCAAAGACGGCGACACCATCTGGAATCCAGGGTGGAAACCTTGCAAGACTCCACTCGATAGCTACGAGTGCCGCCATGGCATGAACTATACTCGTATCACCGGCAGCAAGAACGGCGTGGAGGCCAGCGTGCTCTTCTTCGTTCCGCTCCATACTTGGGCTGAGGTGCAGAAGATGACCTTGAAGAACACATCATCCGAGGTGAAGCACTTGAAGGTGTTCTCTTTCGCAGAGTGGTGTCTTTGGAATGCCGCTACCGACATGGAGAATTTCCAACGCAACTTCTCTACCGGTGAAGTGGAGGTAGAGGGCAGCACCATCTACCACAAGACCGAGTACCGCGAGCGTCGCAACCACTATGCTTTCTATACTGTCAACACCGAGATACAGGGTTACGATACCGACCGTGAGACTTTCATCGGTCTCTATAATGAGTTTGCCGAACCAGAGGCTGTGCTCGAAGGCAAGCCACGCAATAGTTTCGCCCATGGTTGGAGTCCCATCGCCTCCCACTACATAGAGGTTACTTTGCAGCCAGGCGAGAGCCGTGACCTCATCTTCCTCTTGGGTTATGTAGAGAACGAGCAGGACAAGAAGTTCGTAGCCAAGAAGGTCATCAACAAGGAGAAGGCGTACGCCTTGATGGAGAAGTTCGATACCACCGAGAAGGTAGATGCAGCCTTCGCCAAACTCAACGAGTACTGGGATAATCTCCTCAACATCTTCACCGTGAAGAGCGGCAACGACAAGCTCGACCGCATGGTGAACATCTGGAACCAGTATCAGTGCATGATAACTTTCTGCATGTCTCGTTCAGCAAGTTTCTTCGAAAGCGGCATCGGTCGAGGCATGGGCTTCCGCGACTCCAACCAGGACTTGGTAGGATTCGTTCATCAGATACCCGAGCGTGCCCGCCAGCGCATCATCGACATCGCCAGCACGCAGTTTCCTGACGGAGGTTGCTACCACCAGTACCAGCCATTGACCAAGCGTGGCAACAACGACATCGGCGGCGGTTTCAACGACGACCCCTGCTGGTTGATTTTCGGTACCATCGCTTATATCAAGGAGACGGGCGACTACTCCATCCTGGGCGAACAGGTGCCATTCGACAACCAGCCAGGTAGCGAGGTGAGCCTCTTCGAGCACTTGAAGATCAGCATGAACCACGTCATCAATAACCTCGGTCCGCACAAGTTGCCGCTCATCGGCAGAGCCGACTGGAACGACTGCCTCAACCTCAACTGCTTCTCTTGGGATCCAAACGAAAGTTTCCAAACTACCGAGAACAAGGGCGAAGGCTCGCAGGCTGAGAGCTTGATGATTGCCGGCTTGTTCGTCGTGACAGGCAAGGACTACGTGGCACTCTGTCACCAACTCGCCAAGGAAACCGCCAACAGCCGGGAGGGTATCGTGACAGGCTTGGCAGAGGAAGATTATCTCGCCGAGGCCGAGCGCATGCAGCAGGCTGTCGATGAGATGAGCGAGGCTGTGAAGAAGCATGGCTGGGACGGCAAATGGTTTCTCCGCGCCTACGACTTCTTCGGCAACAAGATCGGCAGCGACGAGAACGAGGAGGGCAAGATATTCATCGAGAGCCAGGGTTGGTGTACGATGGCTGGCATCGGTTTGGAGAACGGACTCTGCGACAAGGCTTTGGACAGTGCCAAGGAGCGTTTGGAGTGCGAGCACGGCATGGTACTCAACAACCCAGCCTACACCACCTACCATGTGGAGATGGGCGAGATTTCCTCTTATCCAGAAGGTTATAAGGAGAACGCCGGCATCTTCTGCCACAACAATCCGTGGGTCATCATTGGCGAAACCGTAGCAGGACGTGGTAACGATGCTTGGAAGCACTACACCAAGATTCTGCCAAGTTACGTGGAGGAGAAATACCAGACCTTGCATAAAGTGGAACCATACGTAAACTGCCAGATGGTAGCCGGCAAGGATGCCGCCAAGCCTGGCGAGGGCAAGAACTCTTGGTTGACTGGTACAGCCGCTTGGATGTGGTACACCATTTCTGAGTTCATCCTCGGCATCAAACCTGATTACGATGGCTTGAACATCGACCCTTGTCTGCCAAGCACCGCCAAGGAGTACGAGGTAACCCGTAAGTTCCGTGGCGGAGAATATCACATCATCGTGAAGAACCCTGACGGTAAGGAGAAGGGGGTGAAGCAGATTACCGTGGACGGCAAGGCTATCGAGGGCACCGTCATCCCTTGCGCAGCAGGCAAGCACGAAGTGGTAGTGGAAATGTAAGAATTTGTTAGTTAGTTTATAATCGAGGAGGGTGTGTCATAAGTCCATGACGCACCCTCACGGGGTGATTCGAAAAAACTCTTTCTATAGTTTCTCGAATCTGAGAAACCAACTCCCTACGATGGGCAACAATCCAAACCGGTTTGTTACTCTTCTCCAAGAACGAGAAGACGATGTTCGACAAGACCATCGTCTTCCCCGTTCCCGTCGGCATTTGCACCATCACGGCATCATGGCTTCTCGCACTCGCCTCACCATGTCCTCCAGGTAATCAAAGAGCTTGATTTCCTTCATTCCTTGTTACTTGCTCTACAAGTTCCTCCAAGTAATTGGTATCCCATTTGCGCCACACCAATTTCTTGACATACCCATCCATTTCCATGGCGAGTTTATTTTCCTCAGTCCCCGTATCTTTAACTTGGTACAATTCATCAAACAAAGAATTACGCATGCTCGACATCATAAGTAAAACCGTAGAGGTTATCAGCAGTCGTTCCGTTTTGGCTTCTTCTACTGCTATAAATTTATCACCGATGGTAGGAACATATTCCTCCAAATATTGAAAGTCATGGTCTTTGGCAAAGCCCAAATCCTTCAAGGTTTGCTGTTTTGACATGATTTCGAAATAAATGGCATTGCAGAACGTAACATATTCCTTTTCGTTCAACGAATTCATAAATGCCGATATGTAAATATTCGTTGGATAAGTATCCATGCAAGATGGCATCTCTATTTCCTCCGGCAATTCCACGCCCGAAGCCTTACCGTCCTCCCTCGCAGTCGATATAATCTCGCCAGTCTCAGGATTTCTTGCATCCAGATAATTGCCAAAATCAAAATTCTTGTCTATCTCATCTATACCAGTCAACTCCTTCAACAGCACTTTCGGCTGCTTGGCATCGCTCTTCATGATTTCCTTGAATACATCCACGCTCGCCATGCACAGGTTGCCGACAGCAGAGGCAAACGTTACGTTCATCAGCAGATTGCCATGCATCAAATCCTCGAACTTCTCTCCATAGATGCGCATGGAGATATACCATTCCTTCGGATTTCCCTCAAAGCCAATAGTCGATATATGGATGTCCTCAGCCGTATCAGTATGCTGACCATACAAGCTGCTGATGACAGGATATTTCTTCCGGAAATGTCGCTTGATCATCATCTGTATGCGGTCAAGCCCATTCTCCGTGAAGTCCAACACATGCGCCCAACGGCAACATGCCATGATATATCCGTCATGGTTCAAGAAATTCATGTTGAAGTACTGGTGCTCGTTGATTCTCACCGTCACTTCCAACTGTTTGTTGGTCTTCTTATTGAACGCAAACGTGCCTTCAGATGGAAAATCCAAAGGCACACTCGTAGTAAACACAGGTAAAAGTATAGGTACTTCTCTCATTTCTATTTCATTTCAGTGTTTGTGTTGTTGATAAATTACATAGTTTTTCCTCATTGTTCCATGCCTCTTTATTTTAATCACCTCCGACACACTCATTAGTAGCAGTGCCTTTTTCAAACGAAGCATAGAACATTGATGTTCCTGCAGGACTCATTCTATTCGGAAATGCAAAATTGTCTGATTGTTCAATGGAATATTTCATAATGAACTCTTGCAAAAAAACATAATAAAGGAGACGGCGAACCGCCTCCCCGGTGTCAAACATGAGTTTGAATCACCTGTTTGATGTACTACACAATCGACATAATGCCTTGACCAGCGTTGAACATGTCAACAAGGTCAATATGAATACCAAAGTACAACTTAATAGCAATACTTGACAAATCCATAATTGCGATAACACACTTGGCAGACTCCTCAAAACTCTGCCCTTTCACTTTTTTAATGAGTCGGGCTACTTTATGCCCGACCTAATCTAATTTTAAATTTTTCATTTGTCTAAGAAATTTAAATTTAACAATATAATTAGTCCACCCGATTTGTGGATTTCTTACGACAATCCTCTCTTCCACCCAGCTCTTGCAATCTCGTAAGGTAATATATTCAAAATATCGAGTTTCTAAGTTCCCCAGAAAGTAGCTCATAATATAAAAAGGGAGAGGGAGCCGTTCGCCCGATATATCCGTTATCTTATTCCATGTATCTTCTTCCATGCCGCAAACCAAGTTCTGAACAATGGTTCGCTCAACGCCTCAGTTGGATAATGCCTCACGAAACGCAAGTTTCGCAAGTTCATCCTGAGATAGCGATGAAACTTGCCCTCATCCTCCTTGCTTCCAAGACGATTGTCATACTGCCCGAAGTTGCCACCACGCATGATTTCATCCAGCAAGAACTTGCCTTCCTTCTCATCCATCGGTGCAATCATCTTGTCCTCCGATAGCCCGAACACCTCATGCAGCACATACATCACAGCCTTGGCAAATTTCCAAAGTCCCAAATGTTTCAGCTCATGCCGCAAGGCATCTAAATCTGTGTTGATCTGTGCCATCTGTGGGAGACTCTTGCAAGTATTTAGATCCGTGGAATCCGTGAGCTCCGTGTGCCACTTCACCAACACATAGTAGTAATCCAGCAACTGCCTCAACCCAATCCCCTCCGTAAACACATGCCGATACAGATGCGAGAGAATATAGATGACATTGAAGCTCACAGTTGGCACTGTTATCTCCCCATATCCATCAGGCAACGCCACCCGATTCGAGCATTGCAAGTCCATCACCTCCCCGAACCATTTCTGCATTCTGCGGTTATGCAGCGGAAAGAACATATACGATGGCGTGAAATGCACCTCTATCGNNTCGCCGTCTTCATCACCGGGAAATCCACATGATGATAGCGCATCACTTGGTTGGGGCACACCCGATTCACATATTCCATGATGCGCTTCCTGCCACCTTCGAGATAGATGTCAATATCCCCGGGAGTACGCATGTAAGGGTCGGGATATAGCAACGCATTCCCCTGACCCTTCAGGACACAGCAGCGGAATCCTGCCTGCTTGAAGTTCTTACATACCTTGGCAGAATCCAAAAACAGCCGAA
>DJOI01000053.1:0-452 GCA_002439605.1 Candidatus Segatella mututuai
TAAGTATTAAAAAAGATTATGGCAAAAACATTAAATTCAAGAATACCTGAAGGACCAGTTGCTGAGAAGTGGACCAACTACAAGGCTCACCAGCGTTTGGTTAACCCTAAGAATAAGTTAAAGCTCGACATCATCGTCGTAGGTACAGGTTTGGCAGGTGCTTCTGCAGCCGCTTCTCTCGGCGAGATGGGTTTCAATATCTTGAACTTCTGCATCCAGGACTCTCCACGTCGTGCTCACTCTATCGCAGCACAGGGTGGTATCAATGCAGCTAAGAATTATCAGAACGATGGTGACTCTGTTTACCGTCTTTTCTACGATACAGTAAAGGGTGGTGACTACCGTGCTCGTGAGGCTAACGTTTATCGTTTGGCTGAGGTGAGCAACGACATCATCGACCAGTGTGTGGCACAGGGCGTTCCTTTCGCTCGTGAGTATGGTGGTATGTTGGC
>DJOI01000053.1:561-1394 GCA_002439605.1 Candidatus Segatella mututuai
GGTCAGCAGCTCCTCCTCGGTGCTTACTCTTCATTGAGCCGTCAGGTAGAGGCAGGCAAGGTTAAGCTCTATACACGTTATGAGATGGAAGACCTCGTAATCGTTGATGGTCACGCTCGTGGTATCATCGCCAAGAACTTGATCACAGGTAAGTTGGAGCGCTTCTCTGCCAACGCCGTAGTTATCGCTACCGGTGGTTATGGTAACGCTTACTTCCTCTCTACCAACGCTATGGGTTGTAACTGTACAGCAGCCGTTCAGTGCTACCGCAAGGGTGCTGACTTCGCCAACCCATCTTACGTTCAGATTCACCCTACATGTATCCCAGTGCACGGTACAAACCAGAGTAAGTTGACTTTGATGTCAGAGTCACTCCGTAACGATGGTCGTATCTGGGTACCAAAGAAGTTGGAAGATGCCAAGGCATTGCAGGCAGGTACCAAGAAGGGTTCTGATATTCCAGAGGAAGACCGTGACTACTACTTGGAGCGTCGTTACCCAGCATTCGGTAACTTGGTTCCTCGTGACGTGGCTTCACGTGCAGCCAAGGAGCGTTGCGACAAGGGCTATGGTGTCAACAACACAGGTCTCGCCGTATTCCTCGACTTCTCTGAGTCAATCAACCGTCTCGGCATTGATGTTATCCTCCAGCGTTATGGCAACCTCTTCGATATGTACGAGGAGATCACCGACGTGAATCCAGGCGAGCTCGCTAACGAGATCAACGGTGTGAAGTACTACAACCCAATGATGATCTTCCCTGCTATCCACTATACAATGGGTGGTATCTGGGTTGACTACGAGTTGATGACCACTATCCCAGGTCTCTTCGC
>DJOI01000053.1:1506-2855 GCA_002439605.1 Candidatus Segatella mututuai
GGTTACTTCGTATTGCCATACACCATCCAGAACTACTTGGCAGACCAGGCACTCTGGCCAAAGCTCTCTACCGATCTCCCAGAGTTCGCAGAGGCAGAGGCAGGTGTACAGAAGGAAATCGACCGCTTGATGGGCATCCAGGGCAAGCGCTCTGTAGATTCCATCCACAAGGAGTTGGGTCACATCCTTTGGGAGCATGTAGGTATGGGTCGTACCAAGGAAGGTCTTGAGGAAGGCTTGAAGAAGATGAAGGCTCTCCGCGAGGAATTCAACAAGAACCTCTTCATCCCAGGCAAGAAGGAAGGCTTGAACGTAGAGTTGGACAAGGCTATCCACTTGCGTGACTTCATCTTGATGGGCGAGTTGATCGCTTACGACGCATTGCACCGCAACGAGAGCTGTGGTGGTCACTTCCGCGAGGAGTACCAGACTCCAGAGGGAGAGGCTAAGCGTGACGACGAGCACTTCTTCTACGTAGGCTGCTGGGAGTACCAGGGTGACGACACCAAGGCACCAGAGCTTATCAAGGAGCCTCTTGAGTACGAGGCAATTAAGGTACAGACAAGAAATTACAAGAACTAAAAAGCGTACAAGAAAATGGCAAGAAATATAAGTTTCACAATTAAGTATTGGAAGCAGGACGGCCCTCATGCTCAGGGTCACTTCGATACACACGAGATGAAGAACATCCCAGATGACACCTCATTCCTCGAGATGCTCGACATCTTGAACGAGGAGCTCATCGAGGCTGGTCAGGAGCCTTTCGTCTTCGACCACGACTGCCGCGAGGGTATCTGCGGTATGTGTTCTCTCTACATCAATGGTACTCCACATGGTAAGACAGAGCGTGGCGCAACGACCTGTCAGCTCTACATGCGTCGTTTCAACGATGGCGACGTGATCACCGTAGAGCCATGGCGCAGTGCTGGTTTCCCTATCATCAAGGACTGTATGGTTGACCGCTCTGCCTTCGACAAGATTATCCAGGCAGGTGGTTACACCAGCATCCGTACCGGTCAGGCTCAGGATGCCAACGCTATCTTGATTCCTAAGGAGAACGCAGACGAGGCTATGGACTGCGCTACATGTATCGGTTGCGGTGCTTGTGTAGCAGCATGTAAGAATGGTTCTGCCATGCTCTTCGTCAGCTCAAAGGTTAGCCAGTTGGCACTTCTCCCACAGGGTCGTGTAGAGGCTGCTGCCCGTGCCAAGAAGATGATTGCACGCATGGACGAGCTTGGTTTCGGTAACTGTACTAACACCCGTGCTTGCGAGGCTGTTTGCCCTAAGAACGAGACCATCGCTAACATCGCTCGCTTGAACCGTGAGTTCTTGAAGGCTAAGTTGGC
>DJOI01000053.1:2886-46419 GCA_002439605.1 Candidatus Segatella mututuai
GACTAATCTCTTGGTAGATTGTTTTGACTTCTATCCGATGTCTTTCTATCGGAATATCTGATAGCTTTACGTTGGATAGAAAGAAATTATAAAATAGACCTCACACCGCACGCTTTTAGCGTAAGGTGCTGAGGTCTATTTGTTTACAGAGTGCAGTGTGTGGCTTGCCTCCGCACGGAGACCCCCCACAAGGTCAGCACCGTGCGGTATTAGTGTTGTGTGGATAGGGGTGACCGTACAAATTGTATTCGAGATTCACTATGCTGTCTATGTAGGACAGTCTGACTATCTCTACGAGACAGTCTGCCTGTCATAGGCAGATAGTCTGCTTTAGTAGGTCTGTTTGATTATCCTTAGTCTTCAAGCAAGGATTTTAGTAAAGCTTTGAAAAATAATCCACGAAAACGATACAAGTAATTACTTTTTTTCATTATCTTTGCAGCAGCAATTAAAATAATTAGCTTATGCCGGAAATATTATGAATGTTTGGAATGCGCTTTTACTTCTATTCTCGTGAACACGAACCAATACATGTTCACGTAAAGAATGCTGATGGTAAGGCTAAATTTGAGATAACTGAGGATGCAGTGGTTCTTGTTTACAACAAAGGATTGAAAAACAAGGATATAAGAGCAGCGGAGATGGTTCTCGAAGAAAATCATGACTTAGCAATTGCTAAATGAAAAGAATATTTCGGTAGTAGCGTAGAAGAAGGAGGTGAAAATGAAGATTAAGAAGATTTGGTTTGCTGAGGACCGTATTTACGGGGAGACAGACGATGGAAGAGTGTTGTGGCAATCTTTGCTTTATTATAAGAGGTTGAGAAACGCTACACCTGCACAGCGTGAGGACTATGAGATCGATGACGAGGGTATTTATTGGCCAACATTAGATGAAGATGTTTCATTCGAGAGTTTCGAGTATGATGACCCAGACCCAAAGGGAATCTCTTTGTTGTTCCTTTCTCATCCGGAACTGAACGCCATTGCTATAGGTAAACGCTTGGGTATTAGCCAAGGTTTGATGACACAATATGTGAATGGTACCAAGAAACCTTCAGCTGAGCGTGAACTTGAAATCTTGCGAGAAGTAAAGAATGCTGTTAGCGAATTACAGATAGCTTGTGTATAATGTTAAAACTACTACGTATCGTAGCAGTTTTAATTTTCTCTTTTAGCTTGAAAATAAAAGTTTGATTACAAAAATATCATGTTCCCAAGTCGTGGGCATCGCATTCCCAACGCTTGGGCATTCTGTTCCCAAGGCTTGGGCAATGGGTTTCCGAGCCGTGGGCAATGCATTCCCGAGGCTTGGGAATCGTATAAGGTTGTGGGCAAATGGTGATGCTGAAACCACAGGATGATACTTTGCTGATACTTCTATGATACTTTTATATAGATTTATAGAAAAGTATCATTCGCAGTAATAAGTTGAACAATAAATCGTTGCGATGGTTTTGAATGTAAGGAATGAGACTTTGATACTTTTTCTCGAAAAAAGAAATATACGTGCAAGTAAAAAGTGAGAATGTACGAAGTTGTGTGAGGCTTCAAACAAACTCATTCAATAAAAATATATCCGATGAAAGAAAGATAATGATTCTCTTGGCTGCATGGCTTCTCTCGATGAGCATCCAGCAGAAGATGTGGAACGTGGTGAAGGGCACGAAGAACGACATCTATGTGTCTAACCCTGCCCATGGCGGAGGCATGCACAACTATGGAATGGCGGTTGACATCACCCCTCTGTAATGAGAAGGGCGATACGCTCGACATGGGCACCAAGGTGGATTACTTCGGCAAGGCTGCCCATATCGACAACGAGGCGCAACTTGTGGATAGCAAGCGAATCTCGAAGACGGCTCTCAAGAACAGAGAGTTGTTGAGAAAGGTGATGCGACATGCTGGGTGGAGACCTTTGCGCACGGAGTGGTGGCATTTCAATCTTTGCTCTCGTGCCACAGCCAAGAAATACTACAAAGTGATTAAGTAAGATGAATCAAGCAACCCAAGATTTTATTCGCCAGCATCAGGAAGATGATGTCCGGCGGTTGGCTTTCCTCGGCGGCAAGTATCCCGAGGTGGATGTGCCTTTCGCCCTCGACCAGATTCGTGGGCGGAAGCTGGCGCGTGCCAAGTTGCCTCGTTGGGCAAGCCTCGATGGCATCGTCTATCCCCCACATATCTCCATGGAGCAATGCTCTTCGGAACAGACGGCGCAATATAAGGCAGAATTGGCGGAAAGATTACTTCAAGACAAAAAGCCTTTTGTAGATTTGACGGGAGGCTTCGGAGTCGATTTCTCTTATATCGCCGAGCGATTGGGTGTGAAGTCGATGTATGTGGAGCGACAGGCGCATCTCTGTGAGATGGCAAAGGAGAATTTTAAACTCTTGGGATTGAAGGATGCCGAGGTGAAGAATGGGGATGGAGCAGAGGTACTGCGTTCTTTGCGGCATATAGGGCTGATATTCATCGACCCAGCCCGTCGGGACGATGCCGGCAACAAGGTGGTGTCTCTGAAAGATTGTACTCCTGACGTGACAGTTCTGCAGGACGAGATGCTGGATAAAGCCGATTATATTATCATCAAGCTCTCCCCGATGCTCGATTGGCATCGTGCTGTAAGCGAATTAAAGCACGTAAGAGAGGTCCACATCGTTTCCGTGGGGAATGAATGCAAGGAGCTTCTTTTGGTGCTTTCTGCGGAAAATATGGAGGAAAGCACACTCTCGTCTTCAGGTCATGGAACAACCAGAAAAGGAAACCTCCAGATTTTTTGCGTCAACGACGCCCTGTCGTTTGTATGTGATGAGAAAAGAATGGCTACCTCTGCCGCAAAGATTGCTCCTGTCGATAAGATCAAAGAGATGCGGTATCTCTATGAGCCAAATGCCTCGCTGATGAAAGCAGGCGGTTTTGGAGTATTGTCTGAGCGTTACGGCATCGGAATGCTCTCCAAGAATAGCCATCTCTTTGTTAGTGAATCGCCTGTGGTCGATTTCCCTGGTAGAAGTTTCCGCATCATTGCCTATTCTTCCTTTAATAAGAAAGAGCTGAAAAAGCAACTTGCTGGCATCGCGAAGGCGAACATTGCCACTCGTAATTTTCCTCTCTCCGTGGCAGAATTGCGTAAGCGATTGAAGCTAAAGGATGGTGGCGAAACCTATATTTTCGCCACGACATTGGCCGACGGCAGTCATGTGCTGATAATAACGAACAAAATATAGGAAAGTGATAATAGGGTATCGGGAATGACAAGAAAAAAGAAGGATTTTCTACCCGAATATTTGGAAATCACCCGTAATTTCCTTAATTTTGCAGAAAAACAAGAGGCAGAAAGCTATGTACAGCAAATATAAATAACAAAATCTACTATTTTTTATGGACAAATTAAAAACTATCTATTTATCGCTCGTGTTTGTCTTGGCGATAAACATGTTGGGTGCATCAAGCGCCCAAGCGGAAAACTATCCTTATCGCAGCGACTATTTATGGCTTACAATTCCCGATCATGCCGACTGGCTCTATCAGACGGGCGAGAATGCCAAGGTAGAGGTGAGTTTCTGCAAGTATGGTGTTCCTCGCGACGGAGAGCTGAAATATGCCATAGGAAACGATATGCTCCAGCCCGACAAGCATGGAAGTGTGAAACTGAAGAACGGACGTGCCATCATCAATATGGGAACGAAGAAGACTCCAGGATTTCGCGACATGAAACTTTCCCTCAATCTCGACGGAAAGACCTATGAGCATCATGTAAAGGTGGGATTCTCTGTCGACAAGATACAGCCCTATACGCAAGAGCCCAAGGATTTCAGAAGCTTTTGGCAGAAGAACGTGGAGGAACTGAAGCAGGTACCTATGTCTTATACCAAGGAATTGTACAAGGACTACTGTACCGACAAGATTGATTGTTATCTCGTCAAACTTAAGATCGACGACATGGGGCATTCCATGTACGGTTTCCTGTTCTATCCCAAGAATGCCCAGCCTGGCAAGCATCCCGTAGTGCTCTGTCCTCCGGGAGCAGGCATCAAGACTATCAAGGATCCCATGCGCAACAAGTATTATGCAGAGAATGGCTTTATCCGTCTTGAGGTGGAGATTCACGGTCTCGACCCACGTATCCCCTCGGAGACTTTTAGCGAGATAAGCCGTGCCTTCAACGACCGTAACGGCGGCTATTTGGCCAACGGATTGGAGAACAAGGACATTTATTACATGAAGCATGTTTATGTGGGTTTGGTGCGCTGTATCGACTTCCTGACATCGCTTCCCGAATGGGATGGTAAGAACGTGGCTGTGCAGGGTGGCAGCCAGGGTGGTGCCTTGGCCATTATTGCGGCAGGACTCGACAGCCGCGTTACTCAATGTGTGGCCAATCATCCAGCCCTTAGCGACATGGCGGGTTATGTGGTTAAAGGCAGGACGGGCGGTTATCCACACTTCTGCCGCCAACCACAGATATTGGGCAACAAGGACTGTCTCAACACCTTGGCTTACTTTGACGTTGTCAATTTCGCCCGTTACGTCAAGGCTCCTACCTATCTTACATGGGGCTACAACGACAATACCTGTCCTCCCACCACCAGCTATGCCGTATGGAACACGTTGAAATGCCCTAAGGAGAGCCTGCTTACTCCCATCAACGAGCACTGGACGACAGCGGAAACCAACTTCGGGCAGATGGAGTGGATAAAGGCGCACCTCCAGAAATAGGTAGATAAAAGAAACTATCTGACAACGAAATAATCAGATATAAAGCCAATAACAAGGTGCAAGAAGCCATCGAGACGCTTGCAAACTTCATAAAAAACTGCAAAAAAGATAGCAATATTTGGCTGTTTGGCCAAATATTGCTATTTTTGCATACTTTAAAGTAACAAACTAAGTTTGAAATCATGTCATTAATAGAGATTCGAAAGGTCGAAAACAAGAAGGACTTGAAGACGTTCATCGATTTCCACTACGACCTATACGAGGGCAATGAGTATGATGTGCCCAACCTGTTCAGCGACGAAATGAATACCCTCAGCAAAGACCGCAATGCCGCTTTCGAGTTTTGTGAGTCCGAATATTATCTTGCCTATAAAGATGGTAAGTTGGCGGGACGTGTCGCTGCCATCATCAATTACAAGGCGAACGAGAAATGGAATCGCAAGTCTGTGCGTTTCGGATGGATTGATTTCATCGATGACCGTGAGGTTTCCAAGGCACTTTTGAAAGCTGTAGAGAGATTTGGTGAGGAAAAAGGCATGGAGGACATCGTAGGGCCGTTGGGCTTTACCGATATGGATCCCGAGGGCATGCTTACCTGGGGGTTCGACCAGCTGGGCACGATGCCCACCATTTACAATTACCCTTATTATCCTGAGCATATCGAGGCTTTGGATGGCTTCGAGGTGGACAACAAGTATGTGGAGTTCAAGCTCATGGTGCCTGATGCCATCCCGGAGAAGTACGCCAAGATTTCGACGATGATAGAGGCGCGCTACAATCTCCATACTCGCAAACTGACCAGGAAGGATATTTTCGAGGGAGGTTATGGGCAGAAGATTTTCGACTTGATCAATGAGACCTATAAGGATCTTTATGGCTATTCCGAGTTGTCGCAGAAGCAGATAGACCAATATATCAAGATGTACTTAGGCTTGCTGGACTTGAACTTCGTCACCCTCATCGAGGACTGGACGACCGACGACCACAAGATGGTGGGCATCGGCATTACGATGCCTTCCTTGGCAAGAGCCTTGCAGAAGTGCCGTCGTGGTAGGTTGTTGCCGTTCGGATGGTGGCATCTTTTGCGTGCCATCAAGTTCCACAAAACTAAGATCGTGGATCTCTTGCTCATCGGCATCCAGCCGGAATACCGTAGCAAGGGTGCGAACGCCCTGCTCTTCGCCGACCTGATTCCCCTCTATCAGAAGTATGGGATAGAATGGGGAGAGACACAGGTGGAGATGGAGAAAAATGCCAATGTACAGGGGCAATGGGGAGTCTTGAATCCTATCCTTCACAAGCGTCGCAACTGCTATATCAAGAAAATATAAACAAAGTTAGAGGGAGGAATTTATGTCAGAAGATAAAAACTTAAAAGGCCAGGCGGCTGATGATGGGCAAGCCAATGCTTCCCAGCAGCCCGTGGAATATACTGACGACAACATCCGCCACCTGAGCGACATGGAGCATGTGCGTACTCGTCCGGGTATGTACATCGGCCGCTTGGGCGATGGTAATTTGCCGGAGGATGGCATCTACGTGCTCTTGAAGGAGGTGGTCGACAACTCCATCGACGAATTCAAGATGGGGGCGGGCACTCGTCTGGAAATCGACATCGAGGACAATCTGCGTGTCAGCGTGCGCGACTATGGCCGTGGCATTCCCCAGGGCAAGCTCGTAGAGGCGGTCAGCGTGCTGAATACGGGCGGAAAGTACGACAGCAAGGCGTTCAAGAAGAGCGTCGGCTTGAACGGCGTGGGCGTGAAGGCGGTCAATGCCCTCAGCTCCCACTTCGAGGTGAAGTCGTATCGTGACGGCAAGGTGCGCTGTTTGAAATTCGAGAAGGGTATCCTGAAGAGCGACGAGACCGAGGATACTGAGGATGAGAACGGTACTTTCATCTTCTTTGAGCCAGACAACACGCTCTTCAAGAACTATTCGTTCCACGACGACATCGTGGAGACGATGCTCCGCAACTATACTTACTTGAACACGGGGCTCACCATCATGCACAACGGCCGTCGCATCTTGAGCCGTCATGGTTTGCAAGACCTCTTGCAAGACAACATGACCACCGATGGTCTCTACGAGATTGTCCACATGAAGGGCGAGGACATCGAGATAGCCTTTACCCATACCAATCAGTATGGCGAGGAGTACTATTCCTTCGTCAACGGTCAGCATACCACCCAGGGCGGTACCCACCAGAGCGCCTTCAAGGAGCACATCGCCAAGACCATCAAGGAGTTTTACGGCAAGTACGAGTATGGCGACATCCGCAACGGACTTGTTGCTGCCATCGCCATCAATGTGGAGGAGCCTGTCTTCGAGAGCCAGACGAAAATCAAGCTCGGCAGTACCACGATGACCCCGAACGGGGGAGAGACCATCAACAAGTACGTGGGCGACTTCGTGAAGAAAGAGGTGGATAACTATCTCCATATCCACAAGGATGTGGCAGAGATACTGGAGAACAAGATCAAGGAGAGCGAGCGTGAGCGCAAGGCGATGGCTGGTGTCACCAAGTTGGCCCGTGAGCGCGCCAAGAAGGCAAACCTCCACAACCGCAAGCTGCGCGACTGCCGCATCCACTTCAGCGATGCCAAGAACGAGCGCAAGGAGGAAAGTTCCATCTTCATCACCGAGGGCGATTCTGCCAGCGGAAGCATCACCAAGAGCCGCGACGTGAACACGCAGGCGGTGTTCTCCCTGCGAGGCAAGCCGCTGAACAGCTTTGGATTGACCAAGAAAGTGGTGTACGAGAACGAGGAGTTCAACCTGCTCCAGGCAGCCCTCGACATCGAGGACGGCTTGGACACTCTTCGCTACAACAAGGTGGTCGTGGCTACCGATGCCGATGTGGACGGAATGCACATCCGACTGCTTATCATCACCTTCTTCCTGCAGTTCTTCCCCGACCTCATCAAGAAGGGACATGTGTATGTGCTCCAGACCCCGCTGTTCCGTGTGCGCAACAAGCGTACCAAGATCAAGAACAAGAAGGCCGTGGCCGATGCCGACGCCAAGTTGGGGCCGAAGGAGAAGAAGGGCGATTTCATCACGCATTATTGCTATAGCGACGAGGAACGCCAGCAGGCCATCAAGGCTCTCGGCCCTGACCCGGAAATCACTCGATTCAAAGGATTGGGAGAGATTTCGCCAGAGGAATTCGCCCATTTCATCGGTCCCGACATGCGACTGGAGCAGGTGACGCTCCACAAGAACGACCAGGTGCAGAAACTCTTGGAGTACTACATGGGCAAGAACACCATGGAGCGCCAGAACTTCATCATCGACAACCTGGTGATCGAGGAGGACATCCCGGAGGAAGACTCAGCCCCGCTGGATTGATTCTTTAGTCCCACGGATTTCACAGATTTACACGGATAGGCTTGTGCCAGAATCAATAAAAAGAATCTGTGTTAATCTGTGAAATCTGTGGGAGTTTTTGTATAAGATAAATATTAATCTGTGAGAATGAAAAAGATAATATTGTTTGCGCTTTTGTCATTGATGGCAGCCAATGTCGTGAATGCCCAGATGCGCATCAGGATGGGCAAGAACAGCCCGATAGAGAAGTTGGGTAGGGCAGAGATAGCCATCACCAACCTCTACGTGGATAGTGTGGACGAGAACAAGCTCGTGGAGGATGCCATACGTGGTATGCTCGAAAAGCTCGACCCTCACTCTTCCTATACCACAGCCAAGGAAACGCAGTCTATGAACGAGTCGCTCAATGGCTCGTTCGAGGGCATCGGCGTGCAGTTCAACATGGTCGACGACACGCTCCTCGTCATTCAGCCCGTCGTCAACGGGCCCTCCGAGAAGGTGGGCATCATCGCCGGCGACCGCATCGTGGCCGTGAATGACACAGCCATCGCTGGCGTGAAGATGAGCAAGGAGGACATCATGAAGCGCCTCCGTGGTCCCAAAGGAACCTTTGTCAACCTCACCATCGTCAGAAAAGGCATCAAGGACAAGCTCACCTTCAAGGTGAAGCGCGACAAGATACCTGTCACCACGATGGACGCTGCCTATATGATTCGCCCTGGCATCGGCTACATCCGCTTGGGCGGCTTCGGGATGACCAGCCACAAGGAGGTTTCCGCCGCCATGGACTCGCTCAAGAAGAAAGGCATGAAAGACCTTATTTTCGACTTGGAGGACAATGGTGGTGGATACCTACAGACGGCAGCCCAAATAGCCAACGAGTTCTTGGAGAAAGGCGATCTCATCGTCTACACCGTTGGGCGTACAGCTCCTCGCCAGGAGTTTCGTGCCGAGGCCAAAGGACGTTGGCGCAAGGGCAAGATTGTTGTCCTCACCAATGAGTTCACGGCTTCCGCCGCAGAAATCGTCTCTGGCGCCATCCAGGACCAGGACCGTGGTGTCGTCGTAGGTCGCCGCACTTTTGGCAAGGGCTTGGTGCAGCGTCCCCTCACCTTTGAGGATGGGAGCGAGATACGCCTCACCGTGGCTCATTACTATACGCCCAGCGGCAGGTGCATCCAGAAGCCTTACAAGAAGGGCGACCGTGAAGACTACGCCATGGATCTGGACAATCGCTACAAGCATGGCGAGTTCACCAACCAGGACAGCATCCATCTCTCCGACAGCCTGAAGTACTATACGCTCAGAAAGCACCGCGTGGTTTATGGTGGCGGTGGTATCATGCCTGATTATTTCGTGCCACTTGATACGACCAAATACACCAAGATGCATCGTCTCTTGGCAGCCAAGAGCATCGTCGTCAACCACAGCTTGAAGTTCATCGACGCTCACCGCAAGGAGCTCAAAAGCCAATATTATAAGGACTTCGACAAATTCCTGTCGGACTACGAGGTTCCAGCTTCGCTCGTGGACGGCATCATCGCCGAGGGCGAGAAAGAGAAAATAAAGCCCAAGGACGCCGCCGAATTGGCGCAGACGAGGAAATACCTGTCCATACAGCTCAAAGCCCTTGTGGCGCGAGATATTTGGGATATGAGCCAATACTTCCAGGTTTGGAACGAAACGAATGAGATAGTGCAGCGAGCCGTCCAGCTCCTGGAGACGGGAAAGTAAGAGAAAGCACCTTTGTGAAGCGTAGCCATGAGGCCGACCTTCGCAAAGGTGCTTCTTCTTTATGAGGCATAGTAGGGGAGAGGGACTTTTTTATAGCTTTACTCTCAAAACAACAGGTATTTGGAACAACTGGAACACTTGTTCTTTGTGTAAGTGCTTAATTATGAAAGGGTTAGTTTGATAGAAGTACCTTGGGCGTTCCAGTTCCAGTTGTTCCAATTAAAAAAATGCAAAGACAAATTCTTAATTTCTTCATGATAACTAATTGATAATTAAATATATATATAATATATATAATATATATAATATATAAAGATAATTGATAATTAAATATATATATAATATATAAAGATAAGCGAAAAAGGAAAAGCCTTGAAAATTTAATTGGAACAACTGGAACTGGAACGCTTTGATGTTTTTCTCTTCTCTAAAATGCTCATTGTTAGGAAGTTACCATTTTGTGGGCGTTCCATTATCCCAACTTTTTTGTTGCATTGTTAAGAAAATGAGACGATTTTGAGGGTTGTCAAGTACCCAAAATCGTCTCATTTTTACTTTTATAGTTGTGAAAAAGTTTTTTTATAGTTGGAAACGTACAGTTGAGACGATTCTGAAAGAATGCGCCACAAAGCCCCAATCGAGGATTGTAGGCCTTTGGGGAGAGGGTTATCTAACTTTTGGAGGCAAAAAATGTCGAAATAATCAGGCTTGTTCATTCCCGTCCGTGCATGTGGTTCCACTTCAGGTAGATGCCTGCGAGAATGGTGCCCGAGATGCTGTGCCAGGCGCAGCTGATGGCGCAAGGCAGCACGGCGAGGGCTCCGATGAAGACGTCGAGCGGGCGCTGGGCGAGTATCTTGAAGTCGTTGGTGCCCAGGGTGAGGCCCATCGTGAGCATGATATTTGTAAGCATTGCGCACGGCGTGAACCCCAAAATTCGGACAGAAAAGTGGGCCTTTCGTGCAAAAGTTCGGTCGGAAAAATGTATTATTGTTTGGCGGTTTGTAGGGAATGTCGTAATTTTGCAGTCGAATGTTAAATGTTAAGTTGGCTTGTGCCATTAAAGGGTAAGCATTTATGAAAGTCGGAATATTTACGGGTACATTCGACCCATTTACGATAGGGCATCAGGACATTGCCGAGCGAGCTTTGCCGATGTTCGACAAACTGGTCATCGCCGTGGCGGTGGGCAAGCTGAAACATGCGCAGGAGGAAATCTCCCAGCGTGTGGAGGACATCAAGCGGGTGTTTCCTAAGGAATGCTCTGAGCGGGTGGATGCCAATGACGAGAGCAAGGGTTGTCGCCTGGAGGTGGTGGCTTACGACGACTTGACTGTGGATTTGGCGCACCGCATGGGTGCCAAGTTCTTGGTGAGAGGCGTTCGCTCAGCCAAGGACTTTGAGTATGAGCGGGAGCAAGCCGACATCAACAAGCAGATAGGCGGTGTGGAGACCGTCTTGCTGTTCTCCGACCCTCGTTACAGCAGCGTGAGCTCTACGCTCGTCAGGGAACTCAAGTTCTTCGGAAGAGACGTGGCGGAGTTTCTGCCAAGGAAGAAAGCTAAAAGTATTAATGACAAATAAAAAATAGGAGGACAAAGGTATGATAACATACAATGTAGATGGCGTGAGAATGCCAAAGATTAAGCGTCGCGACACCAGTGCCTGGATTCGCAAGGTGGCTGCGTCCCACGGCAGGAAGGTGGGCGAGGTAGGCTACATGTTTGTGGACGACGAGAAGATTCTTGAGGTGAACAATGAGTACCTTGGCCATGATTACTATACAGACGTCATCACCTTCGATTACGACGAGGGCGATGTCATCAATGGCGACATCGTGATTTCGCTCGACACCGTTCGCACCAACGCCGAGAAGTTCGGCAAGACCTACGACGACGAGCTTCACCGTGTCATCATCCATGGCATCCTGCACCTCTGCGGCATCAACGACAAAGGTCCTGGAGAGCGAGAAATCATGGAGGACAACGAGAACAAGGCGCTTGCCCTGCTCGAAGGTGCTTCGATATTGAAGTGACGAATGTTGATGATAGTTTCCTTTGCAAATATGTGTAACTTCGATATAAGGTATACTAAATATCGTAACATAAAGGGTGAGTCTTATGCTCTTTCTTTTGGGTGGCTTAGCTATCCACTATCTGTTGTAGCTCGCTAAGGCTGTTTGCCACTTCGATGTAGTCGTGCCAGTTGCCACGAATCATGCCTCTCGACTCCATGTCGTCGAGTAGGGAGATAGTGGAGTTCCAAAAGCCCTTCATGTTGTAGAGAATCACCTTCTTGCTGTGATAGCCGATGGTGTGGGAGGCAGCCACGGTGAAGATCTCGTCGAGTGTGCCGATGCCGCCGGGGAGTGCCACGACGATGTCGCTCTGCGAGAGTATCAGATCCTTGCGGTCGCTGAGATTGTCGCAGGGAATCTCTACGTCGAGGTCAGGAAAAGTCTTGCCGCCTCGCTCTACTATTGTGGGAACTACGCCTATGGCTCTGCCGCCATGCGCCTTGACAGCCTTGCCTATGGTGTTCATCAATCCGATGTTGCAGCCGCCGAAAACTAATTTGTGCCCTTGCTCTGCCATCCACTTGCCCATCTCTTCGGTGAGACGGAAGTAGTCGCTGTCAATATGGGCGTTTGCTGAACAGAATACTGCTATTTTCATTGTGATTATTATGATTTTTATGTTTTGTCGAGTGTAGAATATCTTATGCAAAGTTAAATAAAAACTTTGGATTTGATTTCTTTTTCTGACTATTATTTCTTACTTTTGCACGCAATAAGACTAATCTACCATTGGACAGATGGCTAAAAACAGAATAATAAGATATCTTTTGATGTGGCTCTACTGTTTGTCAAGCCACTTCGCTGAGGCTGTGCCAATCCTTCAAGAAAGTGGAGCTATGGCGAAGCAGGGCGTTGCGGAGAGAAGGCTCAACGAGCTCGACGGACTGGCGCACCATCACGCCACGGGCCTCGTACAGGATAGACAGGGAATGATCTGGGTGGCGACATGGAACGGACTGAGCCGATACGATGGCTATCGCTTCGTGTCGTTCAAGCCGAGACCAGGCGACGGATGCTCGATGGGCGTGAACCGTATCAAGGATATTCGTATTCGCGATCCTTATATATATTGTAATGTGGAAGGCTATTGTTCTGTCTTCGATATCCGCACGGGTCGGTTTGGCGACAGTCATCTCTCCTGGAACAAGGCATTACGCAAATGGCACTTCCCCAGGCAGGGAAAGAGGCGACTGACGACTGCTGAAGGAGTGGAGTGGGCGGTGGATTCTCTGGGCGTGAGGATGAGCTATCACAAGCCGTGTTATGCTACTTGGCTGTTGAGGCAACCAGGATGTCAGGTGAGGGCACTCTTCCGCGACCGCGAGGGACGGATATGGGTGTGCTCGCGCGACGATGCCTCAGTGAGAATCTACGACGCCAATCTGAATCTGCTGGGATTTCTTGGAGCCGACGGCCGACTGCATGGCGAGAAGACTACTTTCCGTTCGGCTGTGTACACGATGTTGCAGGACGAGGACGGCAGTCTTTGGTTAGGATGCAAACCTGGTGGACTGCTGCATCTGTCGCCCCGTGCCGACGGCAGTTATGCCATCAGCCGTATAGTGCTTGCAATCCGTGGCAGGGATTCTACCCATCATGTTTACTCACTGCAGAAAGACCGATGGGGCAGGCTGTGGGTGGCGACACTGAACCATGGACTGTTCTGTCTTACCCGTACGGCAAAGAGTTGGAGACACCAGCTCATCGTCCTCTCTCATGACGACAAGACAGGCAAGTACTTGGGGGTGCGAATGATATATATTAGCCATCGTGACGAGCTGCTGGTGGGCACTACGCTTGGACTGTTCGCCACAAAGCTTACTGACACCAATCCAGCCTCGCTGCGTTTCATACTGCACGAGCGTGAGGGGGGAAGAGACGGAAGCCTGAGTTGTTCTGCCGTCATGTTTATGGCGGAGGACAGGGCACACAGGCTCTATGTCTGTACCGAGGGCAGCGGACTGAACATGGTGGCACCCGGCGTTTCGCTGACCAGCAAAGACATGGACTTCAGACACTTCGACAGGCGCGATTTGCCGGAGGATTTCCTCTTGTCGGCTTTCGCCTATGGACGATACATGTGGTTTGTGGGCACCAACGACTTGACGGGCGTGGACGTGGAGCATGGACTATCGCTCTATTTCAATCACCGTACATGGACCGACGAGCTGATCTTTTCGGATGCGCAGCCCCTGAGATGGAAGGGCGGTAAATGGCTCATGGGTATGATGGATGGTCTGGTGCTGATGGACATGGGTCGGCTGACGAAGCGCACCAAGGCACCGCACATCGTGCTGACAAGGGTGTCGGTAGAAGAAGGCGAGATGATGGAGGCGGTGAGTGCCCACGACACCATCTGCCTCGATGAGACGGAGCGTAATGTGAAGATAGAGTTTGCTGCCATCGACTATGCCAACATTCAGTCGATAAACTATAGGTTCCAGTTGGACGATGGCGCATGGAATACCTTAGGGAACAGCCACACGGTGACGCTACTCAATCTTTCTCCCGGCACGCACACGCTGCGGGTAGAGTCGAAACTGCCCACAGGACAATGGGCTGGCAACGTGAAAGTGGTGACTATCTGCGTGAAACCAACCGTCTGGCAGACCACTACCGCCAAAGTGATGTATGTGCTGCTGGCGTTGTTGTTTATCTATACCGTGGTGTGCGTGACGAGGACAATTCGTGCCTCCCACCGCAAGCAGAGGGAACTGTTGGGGCTGTATCTCGACCTGATGGAGAAATACGACAAGGAAAAACGCCTCGTTGTGGCTTCCAAGACTGCTGGTGCAGGCGATGTTGACAAGCCATCAGAAACGACAACCATAGAAATGATAGCAGCAGAAACAATAACTGAGGAAAATACTGCTGTGGGTGATCGACGGTCCGTGCAAACCGACAGCCAGAACACCAATAAGGAAAGCCTGAGCGAGGAAGACCAGCGCTTCATGCAATGCGTGGTGGAGTTTGTGGAGCTGCACATCGATAATTCTGACCTGAGCGTAACCGATCTGGCTACCAAGTTGAACGTCAGCAAGTCGGGACTGAACCGCAAACTGAAGAGCCTGTTGGGAGTGGCGCCCAAAGAGTTTATCAATAAGGCGCGCATGAACCGTGCCGTTTCGCTGTTGCAGAACAGCGATCTGCCAGTGAAGGAAATTGCCTATCGCTGCGGTTTCAGCGATCAGAACTATTTCGGCAAGTGTTTCAAGGTAGCGATGGGTGTCAGTCCATCGGAATATAGGCAGAAAAACGGGCTCTGAAACGTTTTTACCGAATATTTGGGACGTTTTTACCACTCATGTCGGGAGTTTTTGGCTACTTTTGTTCCCGACATTCTACTTTAAATATTTAAAAACTAATATTAAAAACCTATGAGAAAAGTAGCGATTATTTTTATGAAGAAGTGTTCGGTACTATTGCTGATGCTTCTTTTCCCGTTAGGAGTGCTGGCGCAAAGCGTCACCGTTAGCGGACAAGTAACTGACGAGGCTGGTGAACCTATCATTGGCGCAAGTGTAAGGATTCCTGGCACATCAGTGGGAGTGGTGACCGATATGGACGGTAATTACTCAATCTCTGTTCCGAAAGGAAAACAACTCGAAATCACTTATGTGGGGTATAAGAAGGAAGTAATCATTGCCAAGGAAGGCAAGATGACTGTCCAGCTGAAGGAAGATTCCAACATGCTCAACGAAGTGGTGGCTATCGGATATGGAACCGTGAAGCGCAAGGATGTCACAGGCTCGGTATCTTCTGTTGGCAATACAGAGTTGGTGGCAGTGCCAGTAGCTTCGCCTGTTGAGGCTATGCAGGGCAAGTTGGCAGGTGTGCGTGTAACCATGCCAGAGGGCAACCCAGATGCCGAGGTCATTATCCGCGTGCGCGGTGGTGGCTCCATCACTCGCGACAATACACCTCTTTATATAGTAGATGGTTTTCCCGTCAGCAGCATCTCCGACATTCCTACCAGCGACATCGAGAGCATCGACGTGCTGAAGGATGCTTCTTCTACTGCCATCTATGGTAGCCGTGGCTCTAATGGTATCGTGCTGGTTACGACCAAGAGTGGCAAGGCTGGCAAGGTGTCTGTCAACTATAATGCATACGTAGGATTCAAGAAGGCTGAGGGTAAGGTAGATGTCCTTGGATTGGAAGATTACCTGAAGTGGCAATACGAATTGTCTAGCTTGTCTACCGGAGCCAATGCAGGCAAGTATCAGCAGGTGCTTGGTGGATGGGACAACATTCCTAACATCATGAATTCTATGGAAACTAAGGATTGGCAGGATGTAGTTTATGGCCGCACGGGCAATGTGTTCAGCCATAATGTCAATATCTCTGGTGGCTCGGAGAAATTGCGCTTTACTGCAGGATATAATTATATGAAAGAGAAGGCCATTTTGCTTACTTCTGATTTCTATCGTAGCAATCTTAATTTCAAGCTCAACTATGAGCCCAACAAGAAAACCAAGTTGGAGCTTTCTACCCGTTATGCTCGTACCAAGGTGTATGGTGATGGACAGGGCGACGCCAGTGGCGACCAGAACTCTGTTCCCTCAGGCTCTTTCGGCCGCATCCGCCATGCTGTTACCCAATCTCCATTGCTGGGCTCGGGCAGTCTTCTCTTCGACGAGAGCAATATCGACGATGGCTTGGAAGACCCAGTCACCGCACTTAACGACAACTACAAGAAGCGTGTTCGTGAGAACTTCAACATGAACGGAGCTTTCACATGGAAGATATTGCCTGAGCTTACTTTCCGCACAGACGTAGGTCTCGACATCTACAACAACGACTTCCGTTACTTCTCCGGCTCTACTACCTATGAGTCGCAGAACAACACCCTGGCAGAATACAAGAACATGCCGCTTACTACACGTACCCAGGTGAACCGCCGCACCGTGCGCAACTCCAACACTCTGCAGTACGACTTCTCAAAGATTCTGCCCAAGGCTCACAGCCTGAACCTCATGGTGGGACAGGAGAGCATCGTAAGCCGCGAGACACTGGCAACGACACGCATAGAGGGATTCCCTTCATTCTACGATGCCGACATGGCTTTCCACCTCTCTGCACAGGGCACTCCTACACGTGCCAACGAGTTCTATTATCCAGATGATAAGATGGTGTCGTTCTTCGGACGTGCCAACTACAGTCTCTTGGACCGCTATCTGCTTACCGCTACTCTGCGTGCCGATGGTTCAAGCAAGTTCTCTAAGGGCAACCGCTGGGGCTACTTCCCATCAGTGGCAGCCGGATGGCGCATTATTGAGGAACCATGGATGAAGTCGACACAAGACTGGCTGAGCAACCTGAAGTTGCGCTTGAGCTACGGTGTGTCGGGTAACAACAACATTCCTTCAGGACAGACCAGCCGTACCTATTCTATCAAGGAGAGCTCTTGGCTGCACCTGCAGAACTCATGGCTCACCACGGGCAACGCAATGAGCAACCCCGACCTGAAGTGGGAAACCACACACTCACTCAACTTGGGTATTGACTTCGGTTTCTTCAACAACAAGCTCAACGGTTCGTTCGAGGTGTACAAGAACAACGTGAAAGACCTGCTCATGGAGATGCAGATTACAGGTAGCGGTTACAACACACAGTACCAGAACGTGGGCGAGACCAAGAACTCTGGTTTCGAGTTGACATTGAACTACGATGCCATCAACACCAAGAATTATGGTCTGAACTTCTCGTTCACACTCGGTCATAACACCAACGAGGTAGTGAGCCTCGGAAGCATGGACTCATACAGTAAGCCTTCTTATTGGGCAAGTACAGAAATTGGTTCCGACTACTTAGTGAAGCCAGGAAAGCCTGTAGGAACTATCGTCGGTTACAAACTGGCAGGAACAGGACGCTATGAGGTGGACGACTTCGAGGGTTACGATGCTGCCGCAGGACAGTGGAAGTTGAAGGAAGGTGTGGCTGATGCCAGCGGTATTGTGGGCACAGTACGTCCTGGAACCATGAAGCTCCTCGACAAGGACGGTTCAGGAACCATCAACGATGACGACAAGTTCGAGATCGGTGACGCCAACGCATGGGCTATAGGTGGATTCTCAATCGGTGCACGTGCCTACGGATTCGACTTCAACGCCGACTTCTCTTACAGCATCGGCAACGATGTTTACAATGCCGACAAGATAGACCAGACCTCTACACGTGGCGGTATCTGGCGCAACCTCAACACCACGATGGCAAGCGGCAAGCGCTGGACCAACGTAGACGAGAACGGCAACTTCATCAACGATGCTGCCAAGCTCGCCGAGATGAACAAGAACACCTCGATGTGGTCGCCTTACACAACAAAGGCTGTGCTCACCGACTGGGCTATCGAGGACGGATCATTCCTCCGCCTCTCTACACTTACCTTGGGCTACACATTGCCTAAGACATGGATGCAGAAAATCTATGTTCAGAACCTGCGTCTATACTTTACCGCTTCAAATCTTTTCTGTATCACCGGTTACAGTGGTATGGATCCAGAGGTGGACTGTTGCCGCAACGTGCTGGTTTGTCCAGGCGTAGACTACTCGGCTTATCCAAGAAGCCGCCAGTTCATCTTCGGTCTTAATCTTACATTCTAAAAAAACACTTAAAGGAAACATCGTTATGAAAATAAAATATGTATTTACAGCCCTGTTGGCTGGCGCTACACTCATGTCGTGCAACGACTATTTGGACGTAGAAAGCGAGTCACAATACAATGACAAGGTGGTGTTCTCTAACACCCCGCTTGCCGAGAATACGGTCATCAGCATCTACAGCTGGTTTGCTGCCACCAACTCTCACCGTGCACGCTACATGCCTTACTATGGTATGAATACCGACGCCGAGTGCTACTTCGACATGGCGCAGCCTTCGTCGGACAACAAGACCTCGCTCTGCACTTACAGCGCCTTCTCTGCCAACAACTGGATGGCTTCTGGAAAAGACCCTAATGCCTTCACAGGCTTCTTCAATGGCATTGAGGCAGCCAACTGCTGCATCGAGGGAATACGTGCCTATGGCAATCCTGAGAGCAATGCCGACATGGCTTATCTCTTAGGCGAGTCGCTCACCCTGCGTGCGCAATACTATTATGACCTCATTCGTGCCTGGGGCGACGTGCCTGCCCGATTCTCATCGGTAAAGCAGAGCACCATTTACCTCGCCAAGTCAGACCGCGACATCATCTACAAGCAGATTATTGCCGACCTGAAAGAGGCAGCAGGCTATCTGCCATGGCCAGGAAAGGCTGAGCGTACCAAGACGACTGAGCGTGTTAACAAGGCCTATGCATTGGGTCTGCGTGCACGACTCATCCTCATGGCCGAGGGTTACAGCCAGCGTCCTACATCGCTCGACAATCCTACTACTTATGAGGTGCGCCGCAGCAACGATCCTGAGCTTACCAGCACAGCCCTGCTGCAGGAGGCTTACGACGACCTGAAACTCATTATCAGAGAGAGTGGACTCGCACTCGACGCCACTTACGAGCAGTTCTGGAACGACCTCGCCACTGATGTCATCACCATCGAAGGCTCACACAAAGAGTCTATCTTTGAGATTCCATTCAACGACGGACGTGGACGATTCTTCTATCACTTTGGTGTTTACCACAAGTCGAAGAGTCCACACTTGACCAAGACCAACTATGGCGGACAGAACATTCCCGCACCTACACTCTACTATGAGTACGACAATGCTGATCAGCGCCGCGATGTGAACTGCGTGCCTTACAAGTACAACAACGGCTACACAATGGCCAAGTTGGGTGACAACGATGCTTCTGCTCCAAGTTTCAACTTCGGCAAGTACGACTATGAACGCATGACCCGTACGGTGTCTTCCAACGACGACGGTGTGAACCTGCCCGTGCTTCGCTACGCCGACATTCTGTTGATGGCAGCTGAGTTGGCCAATGAACTGGAAGGTCCTGATGCAGCCAAGCCTTACCTCAAGGAGGTTCGCAACCGTGCCTTTGCCGTAGCCGACCGCCCGGCAAACGTAGAGGCTTATGTCAACGCCATCAGCTCGAAGGCCGACATGCTGAAGGCCATCCAGAAGGAGCGCCTCCTCGAATTCCCTGGCGAGATGTTGCGCAAGCAGGACCTCATTCGCTGGAACTTGCTCGGTACAGCCGTAAGACAGACCGTGACCGACATGAGAGCGCTGCGCGACCGTACCGGCAAGTATGCTGACGTGCCTACAGTGGTTTACACACGCACCAATGCTGCTGGCAAGTTGGAGTACTATGGCTTGGCTAAGGGTGAGACAGCAGCTCCTGCTGGCGAAGGCTGGACACAACTCGACTACGACTTCGTGTCTGCCACAGTGAAGGACAACATGCTGGCCAACTATTTTGCCAACGATCCAGACTCCCGTCAGTACTGGCCTATATTCGACTCAGACATCAACGCATCGAACAACGCATTGATCAACAACTACGGATATTAAAATATCAGAACTTTTGCATGTGGGGAAGTTAAAGGGAAGTTAGTGAAGTTAGAGGGAAGTTAAGGGACAAATGTCCTAAGTTTAAGCTATAAGACTATTGTTTCTTAACTTTCCGAACGACCGACGGGAGTGATAACAGCTTTAGCTTCTATCAATTTCCTCGCTTGTGAAACTTGAATTCAAATAATGAATTAACGGTAGGTTTTTAGTTATATATTAAAACAAAACGCAGGCCTCTCTGCCTCGTGAGAAGCGGAGAGGCTTTTCTTAAAATCTACTTCCGCAGGAATTGTTCCAGGGACAACAATTTGTTCCAACAGCAATATTCCCAACATTGACAATTGTTCCAGCAACAATATTCTCAATATTTTTCAAACCACTTAAAAACCGGGAAGCCTTATGAAGAAAGCAGTCTTTACTCTTATTTGCTGTCTTGCCTTTGCTGCAGGAGTTATGGCGCAGGATGCTCCGCTCGATGTCTCGAAGCGGGTGGCTGATTATCTGCTGAGCCATCACAACCACAACATGTCAAAGGCACAGGACGGACACACTCACATCGACAGCTATTATCAGGAATGGAGATACGTGAATGGTGTGCTCGGAGTGGCGATGCTCAATCTTGCCGATGCTGCAGGTGAAAAGAAGTATGAGCAGTTTGTCAAAGAGAACTTTGACTTTTATTTCGAACCAAAAATACAGCGACAACTCAAGAAAGAATACGAATCGGGCGTGCGCGACAATGCGTGGCGCAGATTCTTCTCCATGTCGAGCCTTGACGACTGCGGAGCGATGGGGGCAGCCCTCTCCGAGCTGGCACGACGATACAAAGACCAACGTTACGAGAATTATCTCGACAAGATAAGCCATTACATTCTTACTCAGCAGGAGTGTATTCCCGAAACAGGCATTTACTGCCGGGGAAGGGTGGGAGAGCGAACTCTCTGGCTCGACGACCTGTATATGTGTACTTCTTTCCTGGCTCATCAGGGAAGTCGCAAGGGTGCATCGTCCGACTTGTTGCAGAGAGCGGCAGAACAGGTGTTGCTCTTCGACAGTCTGCTCTTCGACCACGACAAGCACCTCTATTGGCATTGTTTCTATTACGACACGACCCATGCCCACGGCACCGCCCACTGGGGAAGAGCCAACGGATGGGCGTTTCTGGCACAGGCTCTCGTGCTCGACAGATTGCCCGAAGCACATCCGCTGAGAGACAGATTGCTGCAGCTGTTCCGAAAAAGAGTGGAAAACATCATCGCCTATCAGGACGCACAGGGCATGTGGCACCAGTTGCTCGACAAGCCTGATTCTTATCCCGAAACTTCCTGCACAGCTATGTTTGTCGCAGCCATTGCGCATGGTGTGAACAAGGGCTGGCTCGACAGCTCGTTCTCCTCAGTGGCGCTGCAGGGATGGAAGGCCATCTGCAGTCAGATAACCCCTGAAGGACAGGTGAAGAATGTGTGCATGGGAACAGGCATCAGCCGCGACTTGCCCTTCTATTACAACCGACCGGCTCCGCTCAACGATGCCCACGGACTGGGAGCCGTGGTGCAGGCTGGAATAGAAATCAATAACGTAACAACAAAAACAACTGAATAGATATGAAAAACTTAAAGCTAAAACTCACATTCCTGTCGCTGTGCGCCTTTGCTACAGCGGCTCACGCACAGCAAGTGAAAGGAAACAGCGTGCTCTACACATCGTCCCAAGGCAACATGCGCATCGAGATGTGTTCGGAAAGTATGTTCCGTGTAACCAAGGTGCCTGCACAGCAGATGCCTGATAATGAGAAGTGGATGGTGGTCAACTACAACTTCCCACAGGTGGATTTCAGCGTGAACGGCAAACAGATAAAGACCAGCAAGCTGCAGGTAAGCATTCAGGAAGCTCCCTGGCGCATACAGGTGGCTGATGCTTCTGGTAAGGTGCTCTACGAGGAGTTGACATCGGGCTGCAAGGACAGCGTGTATAATGAGGTGAAGATGAATCCCGACGAGCACTTCTTCGGCTTCGGTGAGCGCATGGACCGCATCGACCAGCGTGGACAGCGTGTTCACCTCAATGTGGAACTGGGACGGGGCCCAAAGCCTGCGGTAGGCGGCAAGGACATTCTGAGAGCCAACTACTGTCCTGTGCCTTTGATGCTCAGCAACAAGGGCTACGCCGTGTTCTTCCATACTGCTGTGCCCAACGACTGGGACATGGGATGGACCAACAATGACAAGTACAGTTTCTCGGCACCTGGTGGCGACAATGACTATTATTTCATCTATGGCGAACAGTTGGAGACTCTGATTCACAGCTACCAGCAACTCACGGGCGTGGCACCTCTTATGCCACGTGCAGCCTATGGTCTTCACATTGGCTCGTACAGCGGTGGAACATGGCATCATGAGAGCAAGGCCAACGATACGTATGTGGTCAATCTCATCGACCGCCTGCGTCAGGAAAAGATTCCGTTCGACATGATGTGGCTCGACTCTACCTGGCGCCTCTTTGCCAAGTTGGGCAACGGAGGCTGTACTTTCGAGTTCCAGGATCAGTTTAAAGATCCCAAGGGCATGATCGACCATGCATATAAGAATAATGTGGCAATGTTTGGTCTGCACATTCGTTCGCTGGTCGACAACGGCAAGCGCAACAATCTGCTCACCACAGCACGGAAGAAGGGGCTCACCATTCAGGACGGCGGAACCAACGCCATCATCAACTTCTTCGATGACAAGGCAGTGGACTGGTGGTGGAAGAACGCTGCCAAGAAGGTGACCGACCTGGGAGCCAAGTTCTTCAAGACTGATGTAGGAAGCGCACTGCACTATGACAATGCCACCATTGAGCAGCAGGCTGCCCACAACCTCTTCCCTATAGCTTATGCCAAGGCACCTTATGAGAACTTTGCCAAGCTCAACGGACAGCGTGGCTTCGACCACACACGTGAGGGCTATGCAGGTATTCAGCGCTATCCTTTCATCTGGGCTGGCGACTGGGGATCAGAGTGGCAGTGGTTTGAACCTATCATCCGCGGCGGTATTAATATAGGACTCTCTGGTGTCGGTTATTGGAGCCACTGTATGGGTGGATTCGAGCAGTATTCTGCCTACGACACCGATCTCTATCTGCGTTGGGTGCAGATGGGAATGTTCTCGCCAGTGTCCATCCTCTTTGGTATGGATCATCCTCGTTATCATGCGCCATGGACTTATGGCGAGGAAGCACAGAAAATATTCATCCAGTACGACTCGCTGCGTTATACGCTCCTGCCTTACATCTACACCAGCGCCTGGGATATGTACAAGACCAGCCGTCCGCTGATGACACCTTTGTTCTACGACCATCTTCAGGATGTCAACACCTATCAGATTTCAGACCAGTATATGTTTGGCCGCGACATGATGGTGTGTCCTGTGACGGTGAAGAACGCACTCTCGCGTCCTGTTTACTTCCCCGGTGGCGACTGGCTCGATTTCTGGACAGGCGAGCGCATCAGCGGACGCCAGTACAAGTCGTTCCTCACACCTATCGAGATCATGCCTATCTTCCTGCGCCGTGGAGCTATCATTCCTCGTCAGGAGTCCATGCAGTATGTGGACGAGCGCCCCAACACCAACATTTCGCTGCTCATCTATCCTTCCGAGCATTCGGTGTATGAAATGTACGAGGACGACGGCAAATCGCTCGATTATCAGAAGGGAATCTACGCCATCACCAAGATGGAGAGCCGACTGACACAGAACGAGTGGACACTCAACATCACGACTCCTAAGGGCAATTATAAGCCTATTTCGCACTACTACAGCGTAAGTGTTTACCTTGACAAGAAACCAAAACTCGTTACTGTAGCCGGCAAGTTTGTCGATGGATGGAAGTACGATGAGAAGTTGCGCTGTCTTACCTTTGATGCAGGAGAGGGCGATATGGAAGTGGTTGTCAAGATGTAAAATCAAGACTTTTGGGGTTGAATACTTAGCCATAAAGCATATATGGCTTTAACTTCTCTTACTTCATCATTTGCATTTATAAAGATATTACTATGTATAGAAACAGATTCTTCTTATCAGTTGCCGCCGTGCTTGCAGGTACGGTGGCAATGGCTCAGGGCTCTTACAAGGCTCTGAAGTTCAAGACGGCCACCTCGCTCTACAACTACGAGATGCTGCCTGTACACGCTCAGAACTATGAGCGCCAGCAGGCTTTCGAAAAGGCTTGTCAGTCGAAGGAAGCCATGCAGCAATACGTGAGCCAGTTGCGCAGTCGTTTTAGTCAGTTGGCTGGCGAAATGCCGCAGTGTGGCAAACTCAATGCCAAGGTAGTGGGCTCGTTGAAGGGCAACGGCTTTATAGTTGAGAAGATTGTCTTTCAGAGTACGCCAGGCCGTTACGTCACAGCCCATCTTTATCTGCCCGAGAAGGTGCAGGGCAAGATTCCTGCCTGTATCGAGATGTGCGGACATGGACTCGACGGAAAGGGCACGGGTTCGGGAAGTGCTGAGCAGTTGGCTGTCAACGGCATTGCTTCCATGGTGGTCGACCCCTTCTCCCAGGGTGAGCGCCAGCAAACCATCGATGCACAGGGCAAGAATCTTACCCGTGGTGTAACTACCGAGCATACACTCATCGCTCCGGGCTTCATCCTCCTTGGCAGCAGCCTTGCCGCACAGGAGTTTTTCGACAACAGCCGCGCCATCGACTATCTGCTCAGTCGTAAGGACATTGATGGCGACAAGATTGGTTGTTATGGATTCTCGGGAGGAGGCACGCAGTCGTCTTATCTGGCCGCTCTCGACGACAGGGTGAAGGCAAGTTGTGTGGGATTGTTCTTCTCGTCGCGCGAAAGAACCCTGGAGACTCAAGGTCCAAGCGACGGATGTCAGTGGATTCCGGGCGAAGGACGCGAGCACATCGAGATAGCCGACATGGCGATGATGAATGCGCCAAAGCCTTTCCTGATTCTCGATGGTCGTTTCGACTTTGTTGACCATTGGGGAGCCTTGCGTGGCTATGAAGAGGTGAATCGTTGCTACAGTCTGCTGGGAGCGCCCGACGCTGCCGAACAGTTTTATTACGACGACGGACACGCCATTCCCAAGCCCAGCCAGGACAAGATGGTGAGCTTCTTCCGCAAGGCTCTCTTGGGCGATGTACAGGGCGAGGTGAAGCCTTATACTTACTGGCGTAGTGACGACATGAGTTGCACCAAGACAGGACAGGTAAACTTGGAATACAAGGATGCGCTCAGCTCCATGCAGGAGTGTGAGGCACAGATGGACAGGCTGTCAGCCCAGCGCCAGGCTTTCTGTTCGCAGTCGGCCGACAAGGTGAAGGATGGCATTCTGAAGTTGTTGGGACTTTCTAAACTGAACGACCAATGGGCAGCTATTGAGACTCGCCACGAGTCGCTGCGCGACGTGGAGGAATATCGTTATCAGCTCGATTGCGAAGGTCAGTATCCTGTTCCTGTCATCGTCAGGATTCCGTCGGTTGCCAATCAGCAGTCGAAGGTTTGCATCCATCTTGCTGATGCAGGAAAGGCAAGTCTGCTGATAGAGACCGATCGTCGTGATGCATTCTCCGACGGCATGATTCATGTTTACGCCGATCTGCGAGGTTTTGGTGAGACGAGCGATATTTTCGAGTACAACCTCTCCAAGTATTGGAATACTCAGTATCGTTCTGTGGTAACAGCCCTGCATGCAGGCAAACCGCTCATAGGTCAGCGTGTGCAGGATTTGCGCACCATTCTCAATTTCTGTTCGGCTGACGAAAAGTTGAAGGGCCGCCAGATTACAGTCAAGGCTGACGGAATGAACGCAGTCGTAGTGATGCACGCTGCTGTGCTCGACGAGCGATTGGCTGGCGCCACACTCACCCGCACATTGAAGACCTGGCGCAATTACATTCAGCACCCCGTGCAGCACGACATGATGTCGAACGTCATTCCTGGTGTCTTGCGCTGTTACGACATTCCCGACCTTCTTTCGTTGGCAAAGGGAAGGGTCGTTATTCAGGACTAAACGCAGTATCAAGACTCCTGTTATCGACGTTTTGTTTCTTTTAAAATAAAACTGCTCATCTTTCGCAAAAGGGGAAATTGAGTAAGGCAATTTTAACGAAGCGCAGGTATCCATTCTGATGATGCGCTTCTATGAGACTTAAGGAAGCGCTTCTTTAGGGTCTAAGGAAGCGCTTCTTTAGGTCATGTAGTTAACGACAGTCTACGACACTCTGCGACATTCCACCAGATTGTATTTTGTATCTTTGCACACTTTGTTTTTTCCGACTATTTTTTATTCGTAATCATGCTGATTCAGGAGGCGCAAAGCGACAAGACTCCTATTATAGCCGTGTTCCATTATTTTTAATACGGATTCCACTCAAATGCCTACTTATGGCACAATTGTGCCTTGCGAAGAGCAATTCTACGGCATAGGGAAATAACATGATAAACTAAACTTAGGCAGTTGCTAAAGTTGAGGTTTTTATTTGCAGCACGTTCTATCTCTTGCTGTAAAACAAGAAAAAAGCAGCAAGAATTCTTTTGCTATTCACGGTCATAGCTTAGTTAACTATGAAAAAAAGTTTCATAGTTAGGAAAAAATATTTTCCCAGTTAGGCGGATTATAAAAGTTGCAATTATATACAGAAAAGGAAGTAATAAGGCCAACTTTTAGGCACGATTCCTTATTTCGATTCAGACAAAACAGAAAAAAGTAAGTGATATATTTGGCAGAATAAGGGTTTTGTGTTAATTTTGCAAGACAAAAGGCTGTTGCATTGGACAAGAAAAAATGTTTTGAACGGTTTTATAGGGAGAATTATGAACAATTCTTCCATTTTGCATATCGTTATCTCAGTGATGAGGAAGCGTGCCGTGACATTGTGTCCAATGCTTTCGAGTATGCTTGGGGCAATTATGAGCGCAAGGATGTGCCCGACTGGAAACTTTTTCTCTTGTCGTATATTCGGCACAAATGCCTCGACTACATACGCCATATCCAGGTGCACAACCGCTTTGTCAGAGCGCGACTCAAGATGGATGAGGATTTTTCTAATACAGACCTCTTGGAACGTGAGGAACGTATTGTGTTGATAAGCCGGCATGTGGAACAGTTGCCACCTCGTACCAGACTCATTTTTCAGGAATGCTTCATCAATGGGCGCAAGTACAAGGAAGTGGGAGAGGAACTTGATATTACCGACCATGCAGTGAAAAAGCACATTGTGAAGGCATTGAAATTTCTACGTGATTGCGTTAAAAAAAACAAATAAAAATATCCAAAGAAAACTTAGGAACGTTATATTGTCGGAAATGCGAAGATTGAACGTATAAGTAACTATATATGGAAATAGAAGAGAAGAAAGACTTGGGGGAAAAAAAAGACAATGCGCTGCGATTCCTCGAGGGGGACGAGACGCTGACGGATTCTGACATCGACCACATGATGGCGGATGCCGAGACGTGCGCTGTCGTTTCCGACCTGCTCGATTGCAAGCAGGCTGTCCGCAAGGAATCTTCTCGTCCGTTGTGTCCTGATGTGGATGGCGAATGGAAACTGTTTGCTTCCGACCACTTTGCCGAGGCTGAATCTCCTGTCAAATCCAGTCATATTGTAGAGCACAAGTATCCTCGTCGTGCTGTCATGGTGGGTGCGGCGATAGGTGTTGTGGCTTCGTTGCTTTTGGTGTTAGTATTTTCCTGGCTGAAACGTTCGGGAGAGAACCCTTATCCCGATGGCCAGCTTGTGTTCGAAGCTCAGGACAGTCCGCAAGAAATCACCCTGCAGTCGGGCGACGACGATGCTGTTACCATTGACGAGCATTTCAGCGACAAATCGAAACGTGTTTTCCTTGTTTCTGCCAATGAGAAAATAGCGTTAAGCTATTGTGACAGCAGTCTGTTGGGCAAATCGGCCAAGCCTTCTGTCGTTCAGCTTCTCACTACTCCAATAGGCAAGGACTTTAAGGTGGTTTTGGCAGATGGCACACAGGTGTGGCTCAATGCTGACAGTCGTCTGGAATATCCTTCTCGTTTTGATGGCAACCGGCGGGTGGTAAAACTGGATGGTGAGGCTTATTTTGCCGTGGCCAAGGATGCGACTCGTCCTTTTATCGTCCAGACCGACAACATGGAAACCCGTGTGTTGGGAACCAAGTTCAATGTATGTGGATTCCAAGGAAAGGACACACGCATAACTCTCATCGAGGGCAGTGTAGTTGCCACCAATCGCAAGACCCGTCAGCAGGTAAAGATGCAGCCTGGCGAAGAAGTCGTGGTTACTGCCGATGGAAAAACGCAGAAGAGCTTTGTCGATGTCGAAGGTTACGTGTATTGGCAGGAAGGCTTCTTCTATTTTGATAATCAGCCTTTGGTCGACATTATGCAGAGTTTGGGTCGTTGGTATAATGTCAATATCGTTTTTACCAACAAGCAAGCGGAGAGCTATCGTTTTCATTACCTTTGCGACCGCAAGGGTGGCATCGACCATGCCATTACTTTGCTCAATCGCATGCGCAAGCTTCGTATAGTGCGCAAGGGTGATACAGTGATAGTGAAATAAAAGTTTTTCCGTAAAAACATAGAAAATATTATCAAAATAGCACTTTTTTATTAAAAAATGATGCTTTTCGGTACCCTTTTTGTCTTTTTAAACGATAATCTGTTAAATGTAATTTATATAAGACCAAATTTAACAGTTAGTAGTATGAAAAGAAAGGTAATGCTTGTCGGTTTCTGTTTGGCGTTGCTTGCCATGGGAGGGCTTCCACAGGATGTGGGAGCACAGACCAGTGGCAGAGTCATCAAGATGGAAATCAAGGAAGAGCGCTTGACGGATGCACTCAAACATCTCGAGAAAGTTTCGGGTTATAAGATCCTTTTCTCGTATGATGACATGAGCCGCTTCAAGGTGCGCAACAAGGTTGTCAAGACGCGAGACATTAGGCATGCGCTGAATGTAATCATCGCTTCCAATCCTATCGAATATCAGATAGATGGACAGTATGTCAATGTGTTCCTTAAGGAAACTGCCAGCCGCACAGGAGAGTCTCGGCCTCGTACACAACAGACGGCGGCTCGCCAAGTGGAATACAGCGGACGTGTCATCGATGTCACTCGTCAGCCTGTTATCGGAGCCACCGTGTTGGTAAAAGGCACTGGCAAGGGCGTTTCCACCGATGAGAATGGGCGTTTCACCATCGCCATGCCCAAGGGACATCAGGTGGTGCTCCAGTTTTCTTACGTGGGTATGAAGACTACGACCCGTACCCTGAGTGGCTCGCACGATGAACGAGACATTACTGTGGTGATGGCTGAGGCCGCTGCGCTCTCCGAGGTCGTTGTCAATGGTATTTACACCCGCAAGGCCGAGAGCTTTACTGGAGCTGCCACCACTGTTACGGGCAACGACCTGCGCCGTGTGGGCAACCAGAATGTGCTTCAGAGTTTGAAGAATCTCGACCCCACGGTTTACATTGCCGATAATTTGACAGCGGGTTCCGACCCTAATTCGACTCCAACTATGTCGATGCGCGGAACTTCCAGTTTCCCTACCGAGACCACATCTCTGAAGAGCAGTTATCAGAACCAGCCCAACGAGCCTCTATTCATACTCGATGGTTTTGAGACTACTGCCGAGTATGTGAAAGACCTCGACATGAATCGTGTGGAGAGTGTCACCATTTTGAAGGATGCGTCGGCCAAGGCTCTTTATGGCAGTAAAGCCGCAAATGGTGTCATCGTCATCGAGACCAAGCGCTTGGCTGGCACCGAGGCGCGCATTACCTACAATGGTAGTCTTGACCTCGAAATGCCCGACCTTACCAGCTACGACATGACCAATGCTCTTGAGAAGTTGCAGGTGGAGAAGAACGAAGGCATCTATGACGTGAACTCTGCTTACTATGGTGGCATGGGAAGTGCCACTCAGCAGCAGGAACTCACTGCTCTTTACAACCAGCGTTACAAGTTGGCGCTCGAGGGCTTGAACACCAATTGGATGGCAAAGCCTTTGCGCACAGGTGTAGGACAAAAGCACAATATCAACATTGAGTTGGGCGACGCACGCAATCTTCGTGGAGTGCTCAACTTCACTTACAACGATGTGGCGGGTGTAATGAAGGGCTCCAATCGTCGCAATATATCAGGCGACGTAAGCCTCTCTTATCGTCGAAAGAATCTTCTGTTCAAGAACATTCTCAGTGTGATTTCCAATAACAGCTCCGATTCTCCCTATGGTTCTTTCTCCGACTATGTGAAGATGAACCCATACTGGCAGGCGGTAGACAGCAAGGGCAACGTGTTGCGTTGGGCAGAGGTGAGCAACAGCATTGTGTCAAATGGAGCCAATGCCATAGCCAATCCTCTTTATGATGCTACTATCGGTACGAGTTTAAAATCATCATATCAGCAGTTTACCAACAACTTCTATGCAGAGTGGACCATCATTCCTGACCTGAAGACAACTCTCCGTATAGGAGCTCAGCAGAAGCGCAACGATGTTGACGAGTATTATCCCGCCAATCATTCTCGCTTCGCCACTTACACAAAGGGAACTTCGCTGTGGAATCGCCGTGGATTGTACATCATGGAGAATGGCAAGCAGACCCAACTCAGCGGTGACCTCAACGTCAACTACAACCACTCCTTTGGCAAGCATCATGTTTTTGGCAATGCGGGCTATTTTGTTTCCGAAACCAAGTATCAGGCTTATCAGCATCGTGCGGAAGGCTTTGGCAACGAGACTGCCGCCGACATCACCTTCGCCCATCAGTATGCCGAGGGAACCACTCCTACAGGATACGCTTCAATCAATCGTGAGATGAGTTTCCTTCTGGCTGCCTCTTACGACTACGATGACCGTTACCTCGTCGATGTAACCGAGCGCGAGAGTGCTTCTTCACTCTATGGTTCAGACAAACGTTGGGCCAACAGTTGGTCTGTTGGCTTGGGTTGGAATGTCCACAACGAACCTTTACTCAAGAGCGCCAAGTGGCTCCAGTTGCTGAAAATCCGTGGCAGTGTGGGACTCACCGGCAACCAGAACTTTGCTACCAACGAGGCTATTGCCACCTATCGTTATTATACAGGCATGACCTATGACGGCCTTACAGGTGCTTACCTCAACGCCATGCCAAATCCTGATTTGATGTGGGAGCAAAAGAAAGACTATAACGTTGGCTTCGACTTCCGTGCCTTTGGTTTGTCGCTTTCTTTCGACTATTATAGCGCCGACACCAAGAATATGCTCACCAGTGTAAGTATTCCTACATCCACGGGCTTCAGCACAGTGAAGGACAATCTCGGGCTGGTGCGCAACCAAGGTGTCGAAATCAAGGCCAACTACACGCCTTGGCAGACCAATGATGGCTTCGTGTCGGTTTATGGCTCGTTCGTGTACACCAAGAACCGCATCGTCCACCTCTCCGAGAGCATGCGTGAGTACAACAACCGTATGCTTACCCTCGCCGAAAATGAGAATCAGACGGCTCCTGTACTGATGTATCAGGACGGTTTGTCGATGAACACTATTTGGGCAGTTCCGTCTGCTGGCATTGACCCACAGACGGGTGAGGAAATCTACATCAAGAAAGATGGTACCTACACCTACGACTACGATTCTTCCGACATGGTAGCCGCAGGCGACGCAACTCCAAAGTATCGTGGAAACTTCGGCTTCAATGCCGAGTACAAGGGCATTGGTCTTACCGCCACCTGCACCTATCTGGCAGGCGGTCAGATGTACAACTCCACTTTGGTAGACCGTGTAGAGGATGCCGACATGATTTACAATGTGGATCGACGAGTACTGACGGGTCGCTGGCAGAAACCGGGAGATATAACCCAGTACAAGGGCTACAGCTCCAAGACAGCTACGCGTGCTACAACCCGTTTTGTGCAGAATCGCAACGAGCTTACGCTGTCTTCCATCAGTGCTTACTACGAGTTCCCAAAGTCTATCTACTCCAAGCTCTACATGCAGCGTCTGCGCTTTGCCGTTTATCTTAACGATGTAGCTACATTCTCTTCCATTAAGGTAGAGCGTGGAACAAGCTACCCATTCGCACGCTCTTTGTCATTTGCATTATCAGCAACATTCTAATTCTTTCAGACAGCTATGAAATTATATAAATTAATAACAGTGGCATTGTTGGGAGGCTTGCTCACCACGAGTTGCAGCGACTGGTTTGATGTCACTTCCAGCAACGAGATTCGCGAGGACGACCATTATAGCAAGGACTCCGGATTCAAGCAGACCTTGGTGGGCTGCTATTTGGCGATGAGCGAAGAGGCTCTCTATGGTATGAACTTGTCGTGGTACATGCCCGATCTCATGGCCAATCAGACACGTTCGTACGCCAACTACACCACCAGCGCCGCATCAAGCGAATTGCAGGCTCACAAGTACAACACCACCTACACCAAACCCTTGGTCGAGTCGGTGTGGACATCTGCCTACAATGTTATTGTCAACGCCAATGAGGCTTTGCTCAAGATTGATGCCCATAAGGATGCGATGGACGACATCAACTATCATGTTATCAAGGGTGAGTTGTTGGCTGTGCGTGCCATGATGCACTTCCAGCTGTTGCGACTCTATGGTTACGGCAACTGGGCAGGACGCAAGGCAGAACTCGATGCCAAGAAAACCATTCCTTATGTCACCACCGTCAACAAGAACATTACGGCACAGGCTACAGGCTCCGAGATATTTGATCATCTCACCACCGACCTCACCACAGCGCTCGAATTGTTGAAGGACTACGACCCTGTATGTGGCACCCATGATGCGGCGTTCTATGCCAATGTCAATGACGATGGATTTTATTCCACCCGCAACAATCGTCTCAACTATTATGCTGTAGAGACGCTCTTGGCGCAGGTGTATATGTGGGAAGGAAGTAGCGAGAGTCTTGCCAAGGCTCTGCCCATCTGCGAAAGTCTTATTGGCAAGTTGGCTGATGGCGTGAACATTCGTTTCGACAATAGCAACACCTTCTTGCTCAACCTATCTACTCCAGGTACACTCAACAAGCAGAATGCAAGCTTGGTCAACGAGGCACTCTTTGCCGTGAGCGTCAATAACCTTGACCAAAAGATGAGCAACTACATCAACCCTGCCTATGCGTCGACCGACTACAATGCCATTTATCTTACGGCAGACCAGATGACAAACATCTATGGAGCCACCGATGCCTCGCTCGACGTACGTGCCACGGTACTGCTCTCGCAGAACCTCAATGGCGACGACCAGGGATACGTTCCAGTCAAGCTCTATCAGCAGAACCTCGGAACTTACTATTCTGGCAAGGTTCCCGTCATCCGTCTGCCCGAGATTTACTACATGGCAGCCGAGTGTTATGCTGCCCAGGGAAACGCCCAAAAGGCGCTCGACTTGCTCAACGTGATAAGAGAGAAACGCGGTCTTTATGATGCGCTCACTTTGCCCACTGATGCTTCAGAACAGATAGCCTTTGCCAAACAGCAGATAGCCGCAGAGTATCGCAAAGAATTTCTCGGTGAGGGCGAAATATTCTACTACTATAAGCGTACGGGTGCAGAAATCATCCCCAACCACGAGAATATGACCGATGCCGACTATCTCTTGCCTTATCCAGACATGGAGACATCGGCGGGTCGTGTACAATAATAAATCAAAAAGCTAAACAAAATGAAAAAGAAATATAGCATATTGGCTCTTGGAGTTCTTCTTGCTCTGTCTTCCTGCAGCAAGGACGACATCTCCACCTACAATGAGAAGGAGGCTGGCGTACGATTCGTTGCCTCAGAGCTGAGCAAGGCTGAGGCTGACTTGGGAGGCTCTTCTTACAGTTCTTCCGACCAGATTCTTTACGAGAGTTATTCGTTTATCGACAATCCCATGGGCGACAGTTACAATTTCGACATTCCTGTCGCACTCATAGGAAAAACGTCGGCGGAAGATCGTGTGGTGGGTTATGAGGTACTCGATACTTCTACAGCACCCCAGGGCTCTTACGAGATTTTGGAGGCTGTCATTCCAGCAGGCGAGATGTATGGTCACATTCGTGTGAAGGTTATCAACAGCGAGTTACTCAACACAGAGACATATACGCTCGATCTCCAACTCTCCACGAACGACCAACTGACGGCTGGTCCGAAGGCTTACATCAAGGCTCGTTTCTCTTGGAACAGTCAGATTCCTGAGCCGCCACATAATAACCTTGTCCGCACCTACAATATGTTGGTTATGGGTGAGAAGAGCTTTGTATCTACCAGCAAGAATTCTTACAGCCCAAATGCCATGCGTGCAATTGTGGGAGCCACTGGCTGGAACGACTGGGACAACTATGAGGTTCATGGAGCCAAATACAATAATCCTACCACTTACAAGAGCTACAAGTATCTGCCTCGTTACACATGGATTTATACCGACAATTCCTACAAGGGATATGCAGCCAAGCTGAAAGACTGGCTCAAGGCTTACGAGGAGTCCCATGGAGAGCCTCTGCTCCACGATGCTGGAGCCTTGAAGGGAAAGCCCGTGCAGGCACGTGAATATTAACTTGCAAAACAGAAAAGACAATGAAAAAGAACCATATATTTTCTATGCTCTTAGGAGCCGCCTCCATTCTGTCGTTGGCATCCTGCTACGATGATGACAGTTCCTTGGCTTCCGGCAAGTTGCCCGATGTCACCATCACCACTGCCGATGATGCTTCTACTTATTATGTGAGCTATCTTGACGAGTTGAACATCACGCCAACTGTCAACCGGGGTACAGCGGGCGATGATGAAGGGCTCACCTATAAGTGGGAGATTACCGAGCTTCCTAAGGACAATAGTACCGAATGGATAGAGTTAGGTACCGATCGTGATCTTCACGCTGTGATGAACAACGACGTTTCTACCCAGCCCTATTATCTGCGTTATACGGTTACCGACACCAAGAATGCAGGTTTACAGTATACTAAACTCTGGAAGGTGGTTATTCAGAGCGCCTTCCTCGATGGTATTGTCGTTTCCGATACCAAGGACGGTTCCACATCCGATCTCAACCTCATCATGAGTCGTAACCTCACAACCAACTATGGCGACAAGGCAGATAAGGTGACTTATGGCATCATTGCCAAAGCACAAGGTTCGCCTTTCGACAAACTGATGACGAGTCTTACCTACAATGCGCAGGGAAACCTCTCGCTTACTCATGTCAATAATCTCTGGGCTGTGACAGCCGACGGTGATGCTGTCCTTTTTAATACAGAGAAGTACGAGCAGACAGCCCGTCTGTCTGAGGGAGGCATTCTGACCTATCGTCCTGATGGCATCAAGGCGCTTGGTGTGTTCTCGGCAAATGGTCAGTTCATCTTCATGAACACCAATAAGTATCTGTACTCCATTAACTCTACCAATGCCAGCAACTTTGGCTGGTACGATGCAGCGGGTAGCCAGTACCCCATCAGCAATGGAGTCGTGATGACAGCCACCTCGGCAAGTGTTTACGACCAGTGTGTGATGTGGTATGATGCTGAACATGGCAAGTTCGTTTACTCAAGTGGCGGCAACCCCGTTTCTTATGGAGATGATTTGGCAGCCAACGACTTCTTCAATCCTTCCGACATGCCTGGCTTCACTGCCATTGCTGCCGGACAGACAACCGATGGCTCCACTCCAGCCTTTGTGATGAAGAACTCTACTACTGGCAACTACAGCATCTGTACCTTTGTGCGCTATGAGGCAGGCGAGTATGAGTATGACGATGATTGGAACATTATTGGTACTATCAAACCCGAAGTTCCCGCTTCTGCTCGTATGCGCTATGACATTCCAGAGACAGGAAAGGCACTCCTCGATCAGGCCGTAAGTGTGTTCTTCGCAGCCGATCAGTCTATCCTCTATGTGGCAACTCCTACGGGCATTTATGTCCTCAACTTTGCAGGCTCTTCTGTCATCGTCAACACGACTCCTGTGTTTACCCCAGCTGCCGGCGAGACCATAGCCAAGGCTAAACTCTACTGTCAGGGTGCTTACATGCAAGACTACAGCGCAGTGGGCAATGTCGATGAAGATTACGTTGTTCCCGAGTTGCCACTCAACAAGAAGGCTGTCGTGGTAGCGACCCAAAGCGACACTTATACAGGTAAGATTTCTGTTGTGCCGATGACGCAGATAGGTACAGGCAAGTTGGATGCATCTTCCGCCCTTACCTATACTGGTTTTGGCAAGATTCTCGACTTTTGCGCAACAGGATATTAATTCAATGCTGATAACAACCACTACAATCAATAATGAACAAGAAAAAATTAGTAATACTTCCTATGATGGTGCTTTGCCTCGCAAGTTTTGCGGGCGCATGGCACCCTCATTTGCTTTTTTGGAAGAAGAAAAAGAAGGCTGTCGTTACCGATACGGTAGCCAAGAAAACTGAGTACGAGAAACTGTTCAACAAGCAGCACAAGATAGTGCGAGGCTTTATTACTCTCCATCAAATCGATGGCAAGGTTTACTTCGAGTTGCCTGTTACCTTATTGGGCAAGGATATGCTCATCGGCTCCACCGTCACCAATGTGTCGGACAATGGTAATGCTATCGTGGGTTCTAAGCCTAATGCGCCCCTTTTGGTTAAGTTTACTCGCAATAAAACCCATGTGCAGTTACGGGAAGTCAATACCGATTATGTCACCTCCGAGACGGCCATCGACAGTGCCTTGGTAAAGAGCCACACCGATGCTATACTCTCCAACACTAAGATTGCAGCCTGGAGCAAGGATTCATCGGCAGTAGTCTTCGACATGACACCTTTCTTTGTCAGCGACAATAAGAAAATGTCGCCCTTCGATGACAATTCGGCCTACTCATCGAGCTATAATCGATCTGAGAGCTATAAGGGCGAGAACTCCTATCTCGTCGATGTGAAGGCATTCTCAGACAACGTATCCATTAAGAGTTCGTTGTCCTATACTTTTTCGCTCACGTCGCGTGGAGGCAAGAAACTCATCACCGACCGTCCTTTTACCGCAGAACTCACCCGTAGCATCATGCTCCTCAAGGAAAAGCCCTACCGCCCCCGCATGGCCGACTACCGCATAGGTTTCTTCACTACGACCAGGGAACAGATGTTGCCTTCGCCAGCTTCTTCGAAGCCTGTCTTCTATACCAATCGCTGGGATCTTCAGCCCAAGGATTCGGCAGCCTATCAGCGTGGTGAGGTGGTTGATGTTGTGAAGCCTGTTGTATTCTATATTGACAACACCTTCCCCGACCGTTGGAAACCTTACATTCGAGAGGCTGTCAACATGTGGTCGCAGGTGTTCGAGGAGGAGTGTCGTCTTCGTGGAGCCATTGTAGCCAAGGATTTCCCTACTGATGATTCTGAGTTCGACCCCGATAATATTAAGTACAACTGTATTCGTTATGCGCCCATTAGCATTCGCAACGCCATGGGACCATCGTGGGTAGACCCGCGTAGCGGTGAAATTCTCATGGCCTCAGTCTATGTTTATCATGATTTCATCAAGTTGATCAACAACTGGCTCTTTGTCCAGACGGCTGCCGCCGACAAACGTGTGCGTACCAACAACATGCCCGAAGAGGTGATGGGCGACGCTATTCGCTATGTGTTGGGTCATGAGGTAGGGCATTGTTTGGGATTGATGCACAATATGGGAGCCTCCAACAACGTGCCCGTCGAAAAGTTGCGCGATCCTATCTATACCCAGAAATATGGTACCACACCCAGTATCATGGATTACGCCCGCTTCAACTATGTGGCGCAGCCTGGAGACTATGAGCGTGGTGTCCGCATGACACCTCCCCGCTTCGGGGTCTACGACCGTTACGCCATCAAGTGGGCATATTCGCCCATCTTTGGTAAGACTTTGGAGGAGGAAACTGCCTACATGAGCCAGTGGATTACCGACTCGTTGCGTAAGAATCCTATTTATCGTTATGGTAAACAGCAGTTTGGAATGCCTTTTGGCGACCCGCGTAGCATGAATGAAGACCTTGGTGATGATGCCGTCAAGGCTACTCGTTATGGTGTGAAGAACCTCGAATACATCATGTCGCACATGGATCAGTGGCTCAGCGGGAAGGATTCCGACATGAGCTATCGAGCCTCTCTAATCGACAATATCGTACAGCAATATGCCCTCTATACCATCCATGTGGCCAGCAATGTTAGTGGCTATTACCTCAATGAAGTGAAAGAAGGAGACGGGCAGGTGCGCCTTCGTGGACTCAATAAGGCTCGACAGAAAGAAGCACTCGATTATCTCTTCACTCTTTATAGCGACCTCGACTGGATGGACAACAAGGCTTTATTGGGCAAGATAGCCCTCGCTGGTTCTCCCAAGACCACAATGCGCCAGTTTGTGCGCAACTTCATCCTCAGTGCTCCCATTCTCGTGTCGTGCTATAATAATATCGATTCCAAGAGTCTGCAGCCCGATGAAGCTGGTGACATGGTCTATAGCTTCGTATGGAAACCAACTCTTACAGGTCGCAGACTCACCGATGGCAACAAGACCCTTCAGAAAGCTTATGTGTTCAATCTCCTTGCCAACAGTGGTTTCTCTCTTCCCAAGGCACTCTCGCGTCAGGCTCTCGCTTTTACAGCGGAGAGTCCTATCCACTTTGATGGTCTTTGCGCCTGTGAGGAAATGCCCCGTGTGTCTCTGCCCCAGGTGCACAACGAGTTGGCAAGCCCTGTTGGTGGCTTTGAGCAGGTGCCTCGCGAGATGTTCTCTACTACGCCATCGCTCACTCCGGCAGATATGTTTGCCCGTTTGCAACAGGTGCGTAATCTTCTCGTCAGCCATAGTGGAAGCGGTAGCTCTCAGGACCGTGCCCACTACGAGTATCTGTTACGCATCATCGATTCATGTGTTAAATAAGGATAGGAGGTAAGTATATGAAGACAAGACACATTCTTTACCTTCTGCTCGCCGTCCTGTTTTTGCAGGCTCCAGCCTATGCTAAGCACCATAAGAAATCGAAGAAGGCTGTTGCTGTCCAGGCGGCAGACTCTGCCAAAAAGCAGTCTGGCATTTATTCCAAGGTGTTCAAGAAGCGTGACAAGCTCATTCAGGCGCATCAGAAAGAACTTTCACTTTTCTTATATGACAACAAAGTGTACATGGAGATTCCTGTGCGCAACTTCGGCAAAGAGTATCTCATCTCGTCCACCGTGGCACGTGCCAACATCCCTATACTTGTGGGCAGCCATGCCAATGGACAGACCATGTTTGTAGTCGACCGTGCTGACTCGCTCATTACCTTTAGCCGTCCTAAGCCCAACTATCGTGTGGCTCCGGGCGATACGACCGTGGCTCGTGCCTTTGCCTTGGCTGGTAGGGGAGGTGTGTTCCGAACAGTTCCAATTGCAGCTTGGAAGAAAGACTCTACAGCCGTTCTTGTTGAGGTCAGTTCCATGTTCAGTGCCTCCAACAAGGATGTGCTCGATCTCAAAGGAACTTCCTACGATTTGGGCACTTCTATCATAGACTGTTCTGTCAACAACAGCCTGAGCTATTGGGACACCGTTCAGGCATATCCCCATTGCGTCTGTGTGGTTCAGGAGGTCAGTGGTAAACTTTCCTTAGGTGGGGCTATCGGTGAACTGTCCAATAAGCCCACTCTTCAAGCAACGCTGCAAACCCAAGTAACCCTGTTGCCCGAGGCAGGCAAGCGCATGGAGCCCCGCGAGGCGAATGCCTCTGTAGGCACGCGTTATGTCAAATATAAGGACTATCGTAATCTCGACGACACCAAGACGGGGTATTATGCCACTCGTCGCAAGTGGGCGATAGGTGACACTATTACCTATTATGTCGACTCGCTCCTCACCCCTTCCTGGCAAGCTGCCATCCGTCGTGCGGCCGAGGGTTGGAACGATGCCTTCGGCAAGGCTGGGTTAGGGCGCCCTATCCAGTTGGTAACCTTTCCGTCCGATTCCACCTTCAGTGCCTCAGATCCGCTGCTCAACGTCATCTCTTTGGCCAATAACAGCAGCCAGTTTGTTGGTTTTAATATTCCTGTCGATCCCCGTACTGGCGAGATATTGAGCGCTCACATCCAAGTGCCCCGTAGCCTGGCCGATGATGTTTTGCGCAACGGAGTATGCAAGATGGCTGAGGTTGACGAGCGTTATCGCCACTATCGCCTGCCCGACGACCTGCTTTGCGAAGTTCTGCAGGCCAAGATGCTCTCAGCCTTCGGTTACAGCTTAGGCCTGTCCTCCAACTTGGCAGGCACGGCAGCTTACTCTATCGCTCAGTTGCGTTCGCCCGAGTTCACCCAAAAACACGGCATTACAGCCTCCGTCATGGATGGTCAGATTTACAACTATGTCACACTTCCTGGCGATCGTGAGAAAGGTGTTGTGCTGACATTCGATCGCCCAGGTGTGTGCGATGACTTCGTCATCAAGTATCTCTATACTCCTGATGTCAACGAGTCCACACTCCAATCGTGGGTGAAGGGCCATGAAGGCGATTCTCGCTACTTCTGTGGTAAGCGCAGCATGCGTTTCGCTACAGACCCTCGTTGTCAAGCTTTCGACATGAGCAACGATCCTTTCCTGGCAGCATGTCACATGGTGCGGCACTATAAGTATCTTGCCCTCCATGCTCCAAAGTGGCTTGACTATGACGAGATGTCTGATGTCGATCGCATGCTTTTCCCCGAGTTTGTCATCAACGATTATTTCAACCTTCTGCAGACCCTTACGCCCTATATCGGTGGTGTATACCGCAACGAGTATATTGAGGGCTCCCAGATGCCAGTCGCCAAGGCAGTACCCAAGTCGTTGCAACGCAAGGCAGTGAAGCAGTTGCTTTATGAACTTACTGATGTGTCTTGGCTTGATGCCAATCCGCTTTTCTTCCAGTCGGCAGGTCCTTCGGCCGATGTCGGAGGATGGGTACGCCGCAAGGAGTTCACTATTCAGTTGCCCATGGTGTTCCGTCTGCCCTATATGGATATGAGTATTGATCACTCTTCCGACCCTTACACGCAGCGTCAGCTTATCGATGACGTGGCCAACTACTGTTTCCGGTCAGTACGAGCAGGCAAGCGCCCCACCTCTGCCGAGATTTACGACATGTATGCCTTTGTGTCTTACCTCACGGCAAGCAGCGATGTCTTGTCAGAAATGGCTAAGGCCAAACTCAATGGTGCCACTGCTCTTTCGCCCATGTTGGGAGTAGAGCCTCCTTCTGAGATTATGTATTACCATCGTACCGACTTAGGCCCCATTGTCCTTCAGAAACTCAAGGAGATTCGTCCTTTGCTCATCAAGGCCAAGTCTTTGGCTGGCACACTCACCGACAAGAACAAAGTGCAGTTCGCAATCCTTGCCGCTGACCGCGCAATGAAAAAATAAAGATTCTATTGATTAAATGCGCCCTGAATCAACGTTGTTTGTTGGTTCAGGGTGTTTTTGTATGTTTTTGTGCTTTCTTCTTTCGAATATTTTAGTCCGCATTTCATGTGTTTTCCAAATTATTATTTGTAACTTTGCAAAAGATAAACTGCACTCGGAAGAATCTTGACTTCATTCAACAATCAAAACTCAATAACAATGAAACATTTTTCTATCTTCATTCTCCTCTCTTCACTCATATTTTCCCAGCCAACTTTCGCCCAAAAACCGAATGCGAAACAATTGCCTGTGCGAGAGAACTACGAGTGGGAGGGTGAGTTGCCCGTTTACGTCGAGCAAATCAAACAAGAACTCACATACCCCATGGCATGGGGCAATAGTCCTATAAAAAACTTCGCTAAATGGAAGAAGGCTGCCCGCCAGAAAATATATGAATGCATGATGACGGCACCTCGCAGAGCCAAGTCGTGGGACATGCAGGTGATTGCCGAAGAGCAACGCGACGGTTATCGTGCCCAGAAAATCAGCTTCTGCGTCAACGCCTATACCCGCATCACCGCCTACCTTCTTATTCCCGATGGAAAAGGACCTTTCCCTGCCATCAATGCCCTCCACGACCATGGTGCCCACCTTTACATAGGCAAGGAGAAGATGGTACGCCCATTTGATGTAGACTCCGCCGTTATTGCCGATGCCGATGCCTGGGCAAAGAATCTCTACGAAGGACAATATCTTGGCGACTATCTTGCCCGTCACGGCTATGTAGTCTTTTCCGCAGACGCACCCCTGTGGGGCGAGCGCAGCCGCAAGGAGGGTATCGACCGCAACAAGTACGACATCATCGCCGGCAACATGATGATGCTTGGACGCGACCTTTCTGCCTTCATGACTTACGACGATATTGCCGGAACCGATTTCCTCTCCACTCTCCCTATGGTGGATAAGGATAGGATAGGATGCGTCGGATGTTCCATGGGAGCTTATCGCTCCTGGATGCTTGCCGCCCTTTCCGACAAAATCAAGGCGAGTGCCAGCATCTGTTGGATGATAACCACCGACGATCAACTCACCCTGCGTTACGGGCGCAAGGAGAATGGCGGTTTCGCCAACTGCATCCCTGGCCTTCGCCAGTATCTCGATTATCCGCACATTGCTTCCTTGGCGTGTCCACATCCCTCTCTTTTCATCAGCGGCACCCGCGACCATCTCTTTCCCGTCCCAGGAGTTGAGAAAGCCTTTGACCAGATGCACAAGGTTTGGAAAAGCCAAGGGGCGGATGCTCAGCTCGACACCGAGCTATGGGACATTCCACACTCCTGCGGCGTGAAGGCGCAAGAGAAGATATTGGGGTTCTTGGATAAATATCTGAAATAATAGAATGGAAAGTATTTTCCCATAGTGCCTTAGGTGATTCTTGGCAAAGATTCCGTTTTTTATTTCTTTTTTATTGAAAAATGGGTGTAAAGGTATTTTTTCGGAAAAATAATCGTAACTTTGCACCCGAATTTAGGCAATCTTAATAAAAGCGTATGGTTGCCGCAAGCGTTTCGGAAGGATTTTGCACCCTAATTCATGGCTGGGAGGGTGAATTCGGCCTTCCATTTTAGATTAGAATGAATTAAGGTAAAAAGAAACATTTTGAAGACATTTGAAGAATTGGGCGTGTGCGAAGAGATTCGCCGTGCCATCGATGAGCTTGGGTTCGAGAATCCAATGCCTGTCCAGGAGGAAGTAATCCCTTATTTGCTTGGTAATAAAAATGATGTCATCGCCTTGGCGCAGACGGGTACGGGAAAGACGGCCTCTTATGGTATCCCTGTCATCCAGAAGACCGATGCCAACAGCAAGCAGACGCAAGC